>JAZLJK010000001.1:0-31540 GCA_045617865.1 Bacteroidales bacterium
TGGCGGTGTCGCGGATCTTGTCGACGCAGTCCATTATTGTGTTGAGGGCTGTGTCATAGCCTATTGTGGAGTCGGTGCCGTAGAGGTCGTTGTCTATGGTTCCCGGCAGGCCGATGACGGTGATGTCGTACTCGCGCGCAAGTTCCTGGGCTCCGGCGAGCGAACCGTTGCCGCCGATCACCACAAGGGCGTCTATCCCGTGCTTTACAATGTTGTCGTAGGCTTTCCGGCGGCCTTCGACGGTCATGAAGTCCTTGCTGCGGGCGCTTTTGAGTATGGTGCCTCCGCGCTGTATGGTGTTGCTGACGCTTTCGGTCGTGAATTCCTTAATGTCATCGTGGATGAGTCCTTCCCATCCGCGGTAGATTGCAAAAACCTTCCATCCCTGGAAAATGGCCGCTCTGGTGACGGCTCTGATGCATGCGTTCATTCCGGGAGCATCGCCGCCGGATGTCAGCACACCTATCTTCTGGATTGGCTTCTTCATGACACACTTATTTATTTCAGAGGAAATTCAAGCAGCTTCCTGGGGCAGGCCACGTTCATTCTCATGTAACCGACACCCTCAGGACCGAACATCGTACCGTCGTTGAGAGCCAGACGCAGAGTATTGACAAAATAATCCACCAGCAGAGGCTGGTCTTTCATGGTGAGCTTGTCCTCTGCCTTGCCTGCCAGATGAGCCAGCAGATGGCGGCAGTCAAGCCATACAAGGAACGATGCCTCGGGACGGACAGGTGTTATCCACTGAACTCCTTCAGAATCCTTGAATGCGGCGAACTTCTCTTCCAGATATAAGATGTTTGACTCTATATACCTCAATGCGCTGTCTCTCCACCCCTTGCAGTTGCGGTATGCCGTGATGGCAGCCAGTGAAGGGATGATGGTAGGAACATTGAATTCGTTGGCCGTCAGCCATTTGTAGAAAGGAACGCGCAGTGTCTCGTTGGGCACGAGGCAGTATGATGTTGCGAATCCGGGGATATTGAATGTCTTGCTGGGCGCGCCGAAAGTGATGCTGCAGGCCGCAGCTTCATCGCTTACCGTTGCGAACGGGATATGCTCGTTGCCCCAGAGGTAGAGGTCGCTGTGAATCTCATCAGAGATCACAATGACATTGTGCTTCTTGCAGATATGTGCAAGTTTTGCAAGCTGCTCCTTTGTCCAGATGAAACCGCCGGGGTTGTGAGGGTTGCAAAGAATGAGCATCTTGACGGGATCATTCTCCGTGAGGAGCTTCTCCAGGTTGTCAAAGTCCATCTCATTGCCTTTCAAGGGGTTGCGCAGCACTACCCTGCCGTTGCCCTCGGGCACGTTGGTGAACGGATAGTATACAGGCGACTGAACCACAATCTTGTCGCCCTTCTCCGTGAAGAAATTGACTGCATAGGCAATGCCTCTGACAATGCCGGGGATGAAGCAGAACCAGTCGTGGTCTATCTTCCAGCCGTGCTCCTTGTCAAGCCAGTCGCGGACAGCCTCGAAAAGTTCGCAGGGCTCGACACTGTATCCGTAGGAACCAGTGCTGAGGTAATCACAGATTGCGTCATGCACACACTGAGGCGACTTGAAATCCATATCTGCAATCCAGAGGGAAGTGAGGTCGTCGCGGCCGAAGAGCTCCTTGAGCTTGTCGTATTTGATTGAGTATGTGCCGTGACGGTCGATAACATCGTCGAACTGGCATCCCGAGGTTGTCTTTCTGCATGCAGAAGCGCCGCCGGCAACATATTTCTGGTATGCAGCCACTGCAAGCGCATCGCAGCGCTCGTTCTCGGGGTGGCCTGCATGGCCCTTAAGCCAGTGGAAAGTCACTTTATGTTTTCTGTACACGGGAAGGAACCTTCTCCAGAGGTCAGGATTCGCTTTCTTTGCGAAATCGGTCTTGACCCAGTTTTCGAGCCAGCCCTTGGTGATGGCATTGACCACGTATGAAGAGTCGCTCCAGACCTCGACCTCGGCGTTTTCTCTCTTGATAGCCTCAAGGCCCACAATCACAGCCAGAAGTTCCATTCTGTTGTTTGTGGTTTCGGCAAAGCCTCCGCTCATCTCTTTTTCATGGTCACCGCAGCGCAGAACCACGCCATATCCGCCGGGTCCGGGATTGCCGGAACAGGCACCGTCTGTGAACAGGTAAATTTTTTTGTCAGTAGAAGACATATCTTTAAATTTTATTCGGGAAGATAACTTCTGTCGGGCGCGCTCTTGGTCTCAAACACCTTTATTTTGAGCGGGTTGGCAGTTATTTCATCATAATTCTGTCGGTTTTTGACAATATCTATCGCCATATAGATGGCCCATCTCATGGACTGCGGGTCAGCCATATTCTTGCCGGCGATGTCGTAGCCGGTGCCATGGTCGACCGAAGTACGCACGACAGGAAGGCCGGCAGTGTAGTTCACACCGCGGTCGAAGGCGATAGTCTTGAACGGGATAAGCCCCTGGTCGTGATACATGGCAAGCACTGCGTCAAACTTAGTGTACTGACCGGTGCCGAAGAACCCGTCTGCGGGATATGGGCCGAAAGCCAGCAGCCCTTTCTCCTTTGCCATCTCAAGTGCAGGCACAATTATTTCCTGCTCCTCCTTGCCAAGCAGCCCGCCGTCACCTGCGTGAGGATTGAGTCCGAGGACTGCAATTCTGGGCTTTTCCACCATGAAGTCTCTCTTGAGAGAATCATTCATTACCTCAAGCCTGTCCAAAATCATTTCCGGATTCAGCACTTCCGCAACCTTTGCAAGCGGAGTATGGTTTGTGGCCACACCCACCTTCACGGTATCGCTGCAGAGGAACATCAGACTTTTGCTGCCGGGGAACTGGCTTGAAAGATATTCTGTATGCCCCACAAACTGGAACCCGGCGTCAGCCATCGACTGCTTGTTGAACGGAGCCGTCACCAATGCGTCCAGGTCGCCTGCCTTCAGGTCTTCCACAGCAGCCTTCAGCGACATCATCGCCGCCTCTGCACTCTCTTTGGTGGCCTTTCCGAATTCGATGTTGTATGATTCGGGCACGCAGTTGATTATGTTGATACGCCTTGCCTTTGCATCCTTGACAGTGGTGATCAGGTTGGTGCTGATATTCTCTGTGTCGGGGACAAGCTTCTTATTGTGGGCGAAAAGTTTTGACGATCCGTAGATGACAGGGACAAACATGTCGGTTATGTGCTGGTCTGCAAGCGCTTTCACAATGACTTCGTAGCCTATACCGTTGATATCACCGTGGGTGATGCCTATTGTAATCGTTTTTGACATATTTTCCTTATATTAGTCTACAAATATAGTCATATTTTTTAACTTTGAGTGTTCGAAAAGACAGAAATGAGTGAGTATATATTGGACAGCGGGATTCAGTTTCTGCCGGGCGTGGGACCGAAGCGGGCCGAGATGCTTGGCAAGGAGCTCGGCATCGCCACTCTCAGAGACCTCATATACACTTTCCCTTTCAGATATGTAGACCGCAGCAGGTTCTATGCAGTGAGCGAAATCACCGACTGCAACGCATACGTGCAGATGCGGGGCACCGTCCGAAACAAGACAATATCGGGCACGGGCAGCAAGATGAGGCTGGTGGTTCTTTTCAGCGACGGCACCGGCAATGTAGAGCTTGTCTTCTTCAAAGGCATCAAATGGACCGACCAGAAGATAAATGTCGGGTCAGAATACATCGTGTTCGGCAGACCGTCGCAGTTCAACGACCGCATCAACTTTGTCCACCCTGAAATCGAGCCCGTCTCCTCCGCAGCTGCATCCACCAGGATGCCGATGACAGGAGTCTATTCCAGCACCGAGAAACTCACCTCATACGGCATCACAAACAAAGTGTTCGTGGGAATGCAGCAGAAAGCCCTTTCCATGGTGTCGGGCAGGATAGCCGAGACTCTGCCGGAGTGGTTTCTGCACGATAAGCATCTGATGCCGCTTTCCGCAGCGCTTTTCAACATTCATTTCCCCGCAGACCTGCAGAGCCTCGAGAAGGCACGCGAAAGGCTCAAGTATGAAGAGCTTTTCTACCTGCAGCTCTCTCTCGTGAAGCAGCAATACATCAAGATGCGCGAGGCACAGGGCATTCTCCTGCCGCGCATCGGAGATGCATTCAACTATACATACTCCCACCTTCCATTCCCTCTCACCGGTGCGCAGAAGCGGGTGCTCAAAGAGATCCGTGCAGACATGACCGGCGGCAGGCAGATGAACCGTCTGCTGCAGGGAGATGTGGGGAGCGGGAAGACACTTGTGGCGATTCTGACCGCGCTGCAGGCGGTGGACAACGGATATCAGGCCTGCATAATGGCGCCCACCGAGGTGCTTGCCAACCAGCATTACAACGGAGTGTTCAAATTCATCGACCCTGAAAAGGTGAAGGTGGCGCTGCTCACAGGCAGCACAAAGACAAAAGAGCGCCGCGAGATACTGGCAGGTCTGGCCGACGGCACCATCGACATCGTTTTCGGCACCCATGCTCTGCTCGAAGACCGGGTCCAGTTTGCAAATCTGGCGGTGGCGGTGATAGACGAGCAGCACCGTTTCGGCGTTGACCAGCGGTCCAGACTGTGGTCTAAGTCGGAGATTGCGCCGCATATCCTGGTGATGACAGCCACACCCATTCCGCGCACGCTGGCAATGACCCTCTACGGAGACCTGGACGTTTCTGTGATTGACGAGCTGCCTCCCGGCCGCAAGCCGATTGTGACAACACATGTGGGCGAGAACCAGCGCAAGAAAGTCTATGACTTCATGCGCAGGGAGATAGACGCCGGCAGACAGGTGTTTGTGGTGTATCCCCTCATCAAGGAGTCAGAAAAGATGGACTATGAAAACCTGGAGCAGGGATACCTGAACATTACCGAAGAGTTCAAGCCCCCGCAGTATATAACCGCTGTGGTGCACGGCAAGCAGACACCTGAGAACAAGGCGTTTGACATGGACCTTTTCGCCAGAGGAAAGGCGCACATCCTTGTGGCGACTTCTGTGATTGAAGTGGGCGTGGATGTCCCGAATGCTTCGGTGATGGTGATAGAGAGCGCAGAAAGGTTCGGTCTGTCGCAGCTGCACCAGCTTCGCGGCCGTGTGGGGCGCGGTGCAGAGAAATCATACTGCATACTTATGACCAGCTACAAGCTGAGTGCGGAAAGCCGTGAGCGGCTTGACCTCATGTGCCGAACAAACGACGGTTTCGAGCTGGCGGAGGCCGACCTGAAGATGCGCGGCCCCGGTGATTTCGAAGGAACCCGGCAGAGCGGCATGTCAATAGACCTGCACATCGCCAACCTTACGAAAGACTCACCAATGCTGGAAGACGCGCGACGCACCGCACAGGACATCCTGATGGACGACCCCACCCTCTCGGCTCCGCGCAACGCACTGCTGGCCAGGAACCTCAAAGAAATCCGCAACGAAATAAAAGACTATTCAAAGATATCATGAAATATATCGGTGCACACGTATCAGCGTCCGGCGGAGTGGAGAACGCCCCTCTCAGAGCCAGAGAAATCGGAGCCACAGGCTTCGCACTCTTCACCAAGAACCAGAAACAGTGGACAGCGCCCGCCCTCACAGAAGAGAGCATAGCGCTTTTCAAGGAGCGCTGTGCCGAATACGGCTATCCCGCCGCATCCATTCTGCCTCACGACAGCTACCTCATAAACCTCGGACATCCTGAGCCCGACGGACTTGCCAAGTCACGCGCATCATTCACCGATGAGATGTCGCGCTGCCAGCAGCTGGGGCTCGACCGGCTCAACTTTCACCCGGGCAGCCATCTCGACGCTGTCTCTGTCGATGAATGTCTGAGCCGCATCGCACAGTCGATCAACATGGCGCTGGAGGCGACATCGGGAGTCACTGCAGTAATAGAGAACACGGCCGGCCAGGGCACCAACCTGGGTTTCCGGTTCGAGCATCTTGCCCGGATAATCTCCTTGGTGGAAGACAAAACCAGGGTCGGCGTATGTATTGACACCTGCCACGCCTTTGCTGCGGGCTACGACTTCAAGGGCGAAGCCGAAGATTCTCTTTTCGGCGGTGTGGAAGACATCGCAATGACTGCGGCCGACGTGAAGGGAGCCGTGGTGCTTCGCGGATACGAAAAGATTATCAGCCGCTTCGACGAGATCGTGGGGCTGAAATACCTCAAGGGAATGCACCTCAACGATGCCATGAAACCTGCCGGAAGCCGTGTAGACCGCCACAGCCCGATCGGTGATGGAGAAATCGGAGCCGCCCTGTTTGAATCGCTGATGAAAGACCCCCGTCTCGACGGCATTCCTTTCATTCTGGAGACTCCTGTACCCGACCGCTGGCCTGCCGAGATAGCACAGCTCCGCGGATGGGCGGGATGCTGACAGTCACCCGGAGGATATTCTATTCGAACTTGAACACTTGAGAAGCCTCGCGGCGCGGCAGGGCGAAGACAGGTATGTCATTGCCACCGACACTGTCGAGGGCGGCACGTGCACTCTTCTCCGCTATCGAGGGAAGGTTGTTGTTTGCGCTGAGATGGCAGAGATATACCGATTCCAGCCCTTCATGGAACGACCGCCTGAGCAGGTCCGCTGTCTGGTCGTTGGAGAGATGACCGTGGTCTTCCACAATCCTGTGCTTGAGGCTGTCGCTGTACGGACCGTTCCAGAGCATCTCCACATCATAGTTCGACTCCACAATCAGGTGTTTTGCACGCCGGCAGTAGCCCACCACCTCGTCTGTCACCTGCCCGATGTCTGTGATGAAAGTGAAAGTCTCTCCGAAGAAATCGATATGGTAGCCCACAGTGTCGCGGGCATCGTGCATCACCGAGAATGGAGTGAACTTCACTCCCATGCATTCAGTCTCTTCTCCCGGCGTGGTGTCCTTCACAAAGCCGTCAAGCCTTCCGGCAGTGCAGAAATGACCGTTCAGCACACGGTGCAGGTTCTTTGTGGCAAACACCACTTTCTTGAACCTCTCCACAAAACCTCCCAGATAGCGTATATGGTCCATGTGCTCGTGTGTCACCAGCACCATGTCCACATCCTTCAGCTTGATGTCACGGGTGGCCAGTCTCTTGGCGACGGTACGGCAGCCGATGCCGAAATCAATCAGCAGCGAAACCTTCTCGTTGCCGATGTAATAGCAGTTGCCGTTGCTGCCGCTTGAAAGACTGATGAAACTTACCATCCTATTTCAGTGTGCCCAGCTTGTCGGGGGTTATTATTCCTTTTTCTGTGATAATGCCTGTCAGCAGTTCTGCAGGTGTGATGTCAAATGCAGGGTTGTAGACTTTTATGCCTTTCGGTGCCATCGGCTTGTCGTAATACATGTCAGTGACTTCGAAGGAAGGTCTTTCCTCTATGACTATGTCGGCGCCTGAAGGCGTGCTGAAATCTATCGTGTTGGTGGGACCGACTGAGTAGCATGGAATGCCGTAGTGCCTTGCAAGGATTGCCAGCATGCTGCTGCCCACCTTGTTTGCCACATCGCCGTTTGCCGCGATACGGTCACATCCGAAAAACACCACATCAATCTTTCCACGCGCCATCACATCAGAAGCCATATTGTCGCAGATCAGTGTGACATCCACACCGGCTTTGTTCAGCTCGTAGGCAGTAAGTCTGGCCCCCTGCAGCATCGGCCGAGTCTCACATGCATAAACCTTGGGCATATAGCCCTGCTGCTGAGCGTAATATATCGGCCCCAGGGCCGTGCCGTAGCGCGACACTGCCAGATGACCCGCATTGCAGTAAGTGAGTATGCCAGAGCCTGGCTTGAGCAGAGACGCGCCGTATTCGCTTATTGCAAGGCAAGTCTTCACATCCTCAAGCTTTATGGTGCGTGCCTCTGTGGTGAGCTGGTCCTGGATATAGCTGATGGCATCGGCGGCGGAGCGTCCTTCCGTCACCTCACGCGAGCGGTAGTAGCAGCTCTCCATCCTGTCAAGAGCCCACACAAGGTTTACTGCGGTGGGACGTGAGATGGAAAGATACCTCTTCACACGCATGAACTCTTTTTCGAATTCAGCCATGGTCCTGGCTTCGGAACGGTTCATGCACATTGCAAGCCCGAGGGCTCCAGTGATGCCGAGGGCCGGTGCACCGCGCACTTTGAGAAGGGTGATTGCATAGAATATCTGCTCGGCACTTGTCAGATGCAGGAACTTCTCCTCATTCGGGAGCAGAGACTGGTCAAGGATCACGAGATCCTTCCCGTTTTCGCTCAGTTCCACCGAGTCATATTCCAGAATACTCTTCATCCTATATGTTCTTTATCATTTCAGTGAACAGAACAACCATCCGCTTCGATGCCGCATCGGCCTGGACCAGCACATCTTCTGCATCATTCTCGAAATCTTCTGCAAAATCGTGGGCCTCGTTTGTAACCACCGACACACCGAACACGGGGATGCCGCAGTGGCGGGCCGCAATGACCTCGGGGATTGTGGACATTCCCACGACATCTGCTCCTACAAGCCTGAAATATCTGTATTCGGCAGGCGTTTCGTATGAAGGACCCGTGCCAGCAAGGTAGACACCCTTCTGAAGCTTTATCCCCTTCTCAGCTGCAATCTTCTCTGCCAGTGCAATCAGATTGAGGTCGTACGGGCGGGTCATGTCGGGGAAACGGGGGCCCAGCTCTTCAATGTTGGGGCCGATGAGCGGATTGGGAAGGAGGTTGATATGGTCGCGGATGAGCATCATGTCGCCAAGCCTGTATTCGGGATTAACACCGCCTGCAGCATTGCTTACAAACAGATACTTTATGCCCAGCGTGACCATCACCCTCACGGGAAGGACCACCTGGCGCATGGCATATCCCTCATAGTAGTGGAACCTGCCCTGCATGGCGCATACTGTCTTGCCGCCGAACCTGCCGACAATGAAGTTTCCCTTATGCCCTATGGCAGTGGAAACAGGAAAGTTTGGAATTGTGCTGTATGGAATTACCACAGGGTCTTCGATCTGGTCTGCCAGTGCTCCCAGACCGCTTCCCAGAACGATACCGACTTCGGGTTGCAGCCCCTGCAGCCTTGCCTTGATGAACTCCGCGGCTTGAACAATCTCCTCCATAATACGATATATTTTTTCAAAGATAGTAAATTTCTTTGAATATCGTAATTTATATTGCCCGTCAGAAGTGGTTGTAGATCACAACAGGGCGCTGGGTGCGGACACTCATCGAGGGGAACCACATGTCTTCCTTTGTGAGACCGCAGGCTTCGACGGCCTCTATTGCATATTCAAGGCGGCCGAAGTCAGCGTCAACGTTGTTGGTGCCGAAGGTGAACTTGATGCCCCTGGCCTTTGCCCTGCGTATGATGTCGTAGCTGGGGATTCTGTATCTTGCATTGATTTCAAGTGCAATCTGGTTCTTTTCAAGCACGTCCAGCACGCGGTCGATGCGTTCATCGGTCCAGTAAGTGTCGTAACCGTCCTGCATGTCATCGGGGATGAATGTGGGGTTAGCATAAATGTCGGCAGGCTCGTTCTGCAGGATCAGCACAGTCTGGCCGACTATTCCTTCCATGTATTCTTCCTTGCCGGCACCATCGTACCGCACCTCTTCCGGGCGGTATATGCGGGAGTTCCTCCCCTTGAGGTCCATAATTGTCATGGCATCTGTGAAAAGATATTCAAAGATGCCGAGGGCTTCCTGTGAGAACACCTGGGTCCATCTCCTGCCCTCGCCCTGAACGCCGAAAAGGAAAGGCTCGTCCTTTACTTCGTCGTAGTAGCTGTAGACTTCGGCGTCGTCGGCAAGCATCCTGCCCACACCGCCTTCGCCCGCATTCGGAGCCACTCCATAGTTGATGCCGTAGTTCATAGACATAGCATGCGCCATCTCTTTGGTGAGCCCTCCCTTGAGGTGGACATGGTAGTCTATCACAGGGAAATCTTCCTGCTGCAGGCGGATGACGCCGTCGTGCTGTTCGTCTACCGGGGGCAGCGTGTCGCACGGATTAGCGGCATCTGCAGGCAGTCTCTCTACTCTGACATTCCTGAACTCGACGCGGCCGGCAGTGCCTCTTACGCCCACCCTGCCTCTGCCCAGCAGCTGCCTGCTGTGAGCTTCTGTGCGGTATGGCTCGTCCGGCTCTGTGTAGCACACCACATCCGTTCCGTTTATCTTCACCGAAATGTTCTTTCCCGCCACTGTCACATTGAAGTCAAACCATCCGCCGTCTGCAGCAAGGCTGCGGTAGAGATTGCGGACAGAAGCAAGGCTGCCTGTCTTGCGGCTGCCGTCCACCTGCCCGTTGCGGACTAGCACTTCGTAGCCTCTGCTGCCCGCCTTGTCGGTTGCAAAGACTATCGAGGCCCCGGCACAGGAATCGGTCCTGGCCTGGCCGGAGAACGAAAAATTATCATAGCTGCCCGGCGCGTACCAGCTGTCTCCTTCGGTTACAGTGAATTCTGTTTTCGGAGAACATGCGGCTGCCAGCGCCAGCATCAGGATGATGAGATATCTGCTTTTCATGACCATGCAATAATATTTGCGCATTATAATGCACAAAATTAAGATATTATGGCACTATTGCAAAAATCTCAAACTGGTACTGAGCCGATGGGCAATGCGGCCGAATAATTGCCATTTCTGCGGCCTGGAGCCGGTCACTGTCCGAAATAATGGCACCTTTTCGGAAATATACATCATATTGATGCAGAATTCCGAAATATCGCCTGATTCTCGGCCGCAAGTAACTTCCCATCCGAAATATTGCAGGATTCCCGGCCACACCGCTGCCGCGCCGCATGGACTATCAACATTTTCCAGCCATTTTGACAGCTAGTCCTTGAGCGTGGGAGCATAGCGGCCGGACCGGATTGTATCAGAACCGCAGGCCGGCGGTGATGCCGAGGCCGTAGGCGTAGCCGGCAAGGATATCTGCCTCGACGAAAGCACCGAAATTCTTGGTAATACCGAAATCGTATCCGCACTTCAGGTCGGCGTGATAATAACGTTTCTGATATTCATCCCCTTTTGTGAGGAACGATCCTCCGGCTTCCGCTCCAAGGAAGAATGAATTCCTTTTAGCTCCGGAATTGTTGAAATAGTGGATATAGTCAAGATATACAGGACTGAAGAAGAGGTCCTTCTTCCCGATAGGTTCGTTGTGCGCTCCTCTTTCCGTCCGTGAAAGCCAGAGGCTGCCCGAGCCGATACCGAGGTAGTTGCTGCCGCTGAATCTGGCACCGACAGACAGAGTTCCAAGATTATATTGCTTCCAGCATGCTGAACATACGCTTTGTGCTCCAACACAAAGGGCTTCAAGGGCGTCTCTTATCGAATGTGTATAACGATGAATGTCACGACTTGCAGAAATCACCGCATTTCTGCAAGTCGTGACACGTAGAATGTACAAAATGCTCGATATCCTGTCACGAGTGGCAGATTTCACCAAATTTCAGGCACTCGTGACAGAGCCGGCTGAAGCGTACAAGGCAGGACATGCTGAAACTGGCCGGACAAGGCAGTTGTACCTCTGAAGCAGGCAGTCTACCTGTGGACTAGCTGTCAAAAAGGCCCATTTTCGTTGCTAGTCCCTTCAAAAATGACTGTTTTCAGGCAAAAATCTAAGGACTAGCAGCGTATTTCCGGGATTTTGACTGCTAGTCCTGCCGCCGCGGCCGGCCGCTCTTCTATGCGCGGCACCTGCGGGGAACAAAAAAAGGCAGCCTCGGATGAGACTGCCTGTATGCAATGATGGCAATTTGTTAACGGCCGATTCTAAATCCAAATCTGACATACCAGAGATGGCGGTCAGATACAACTGGTATCCATGTATAGCCTGCCCCTGCCACAAACCTGTTGAACTCAAACCCCAGTCCTGACTTGAAATACAAATCATTCGTGTCAAGATCCATGATACCGAAGTAGGCGCCGAATGAAGATTCAATAAAAGGACAGCACTTATTGCCATAAGGGAGCAGCCCCTTTACATTCAGTGCCAGTGGAACAAATGCTTCACGCCTGATCTTGTCAATTGGACAATATATGTGCTGCGTCGTCAAATAGTCATACCCGGTTTCAGCACCGATGAAACAGTACTTGTTGAACCTCACACCGGCAACCAACTCAACTGATTGTCCACCCCAGTCCGCTCCAGCGATCATACCCACAGGGTTCAGGTAGATGTTGAACTTTGCCCCGGGATATTCCTGCCAAACCTGCTTCTGGTTATAATTTTTGATGTCGAGGACACCTGGAACCTTCTGTCTGTTCTGAGCTGACACTCCTTGCACCGAAACAAGCGCGAGAGCCAAAACGAGTAAAAATCTTGATAAACCTTTCATAACGTTTCAATTTAGAAATTGTAATTATTTGCTTATTAAATGCAGAATGCATGTATTATCTTACAAAATGAATGAAGATATGGTTTCAAAAATGATTATGATTTGTCATCCGAAGGCAGCACTCCAAAGCATTCAAAATATGCATGGGCAAATAATGATGGTGAAGTGAAGCCGCATGCAGACATGGCTTCCTTAACTGGTGTCGCTTTATCGTGAACAAGATGCTTAGCATAATACATCTTGTATTTTGTCACCACATGATATGGAGGCATGTTGAAAATGCGGCTTATTAATCTGTATAATGAAGATAATGACATATTCAAGTGTTTACAGATAGAACTGCAAGAAATCTTATCTGCCATATGAACATTCAAATATGCAAACAAGGCGTCACATGTCTTTGAGTCGGTTGGTGTCAGTTTATCAATCTCAACCTTGAAGATAGATATATACGGCTTACTTAGAAATATGTATTTAGTAGTCCATGACACAATCTCCTCAAGCACCTTGTTGATATAAATCATCCTATCCAGAACCCTCTCAATCTCTTGTTCCGACCTTTCGTCAAGTGCCGCTTTGACGAAAAAAGACGGATTTTGAATATCGTGATACAATTTGAATAGTTTGTCGTTGTTCGCTGTAATTGATACTACAAGTTCTTCGAGTCGAGATGTCATAATATAACTTTCAAGTCAAAAATACATGTATGTGAAATGATGAAGTATTCACTTCTTCTACGATTTGCCTCAAAATTACTAAATGATATTTGTCAGATTCAACAACAATTGAACAGTTGAACGGATATTGATTATTACTGGCAAGAAAATACCAATAAATATGCATAGCGATGAATGTCACGAGTCGCCGATTTCACCATATTTCTGGCACTCGTGACAGAGCCGGCTGGAGCGTACAAGGCAGGACTTGCTGGAACTGGCCGGACAAGGCTTTGTGCCACGGAAGCGGGCAGTCTGCCGTCGGACTAGCTGTCAAAAAGGCCCGTTTCCGTTGCCAGTCCCCACAAAAATGGACATTATCAGGCAAAAACCTGAGGACTGGCAGCGTATTTCCGGGATTTTGACTGCTAGTCCTGCCGCCGCGACCGGCCGCTCTTCTATGCGCGGCACCTGCGCGAGAACAAAAAAAGGCAGCCTCAAATTGATGAAACTGCCTGTATGCTATAACCACGGCTTGGTGTTACATCTTGAAGGTGTCCTTGAGGCCGGTGGCTTTGTTATATGCGCCGTTCCTGGGATCCTTGAAGAAGTAGCCCACGCGCTCGAACTGAACCGCGATGCCGCTCTTGTCCTCTTCCAGGGCGGGCTCTGCATAAGCCTTTGTGATGACAAGTGACTTGGGATTGAGATAGTCCTTGTAGTCGACCCCCTCGGGGATGGCACCCATCTGCTCTTCTGTGAAGAGAGTGTCGAAGATGCGCGCCTCGATCTCCTTGGCATAGTCTGCGGCAACCCAGTGGATGGTACCCTTGACACTGCGCCACTCCCCTGCTCCTGGCTTCGAAGTGGGGTCGTATGTACAGTGAATCTCTGTCACATTGCCGTCTGCGTCTTTCTTGAATGAAACGCACTTCACAATGTATGTGTATTTGAGGCGAACCTCACCGTCGGGTTTCAGGCGGAAATACTTCTTGGGAGCATCCTCCATGAAGTCGGCACGCTCGATGTAAAGCTCTTTTGCGAAAACCACCTTGCGTGAAGGGCCCTCGGGGTCGGCAGGATTGAGGGGAGCGTTGAAATATTCCACCTTGCCGTCCTCCCAGTTGTCTATCACCAGCTTGACGGGATCAAGCACAGCCATATATCTGTTTGAGCGGGCGTTCAGGTCCTGGCGGAGGCACCACTCCATGAGGGAGAGGTCTATGATGTTGTCGCGCTTTGCCACACCCACCTTCTCGGCGAACATCCTGATAGACTCGGGAGTGTAGCCGCGGCGGCGGATACCGCAGATGGTGGGCATGCGGGGATCGTCCCAGCCGTCTACATAGCCGTTCTTCACAAGTTCGAGAAGCTTGCGCTTGCTCATCACTGTGTAAGTGAGGTTGAGGCGCGCGAACTCGTACTGATGTGAGGGGAATATGTCAAGAGCCTGTATGAACCAGTCGTAAAGCGGGCGGTGCACGTCAAACTCGAGTGTACAGATGGAATGAGTGATATGCTCGATGGAATCGCACTGGCCGTGAGCATAGTCGTACATGGGATAGATGCACCACTTGCTGCCTGTGCGGTGATGGTCGGCATGGATGATGCGGTACATCAGAGGGTCACGGAACAGCATGTTGGGATGAGCCATGTCTATCTTTGCCCTGAGCACCTTTGCGCCGTCGGGATACTTGCCGTCTTTCATCTCCTGGAACAGGCGGAGGTTCTCCTCTACCGAACGGTCACGGTAAGGGCTGTTGACACCGGGCTCGGTGACAGTGCCGCGGCCTTTGCGGATCTCTTCCTGAGTCTGGTCGTCGACGTATGCGAGGCCTTTCTTTATCAGAACGACCGCCCACTCGTAGAGCTGGTCGAAATAGTCCGATGCATAGAACTCGTTGGCCCATTCGAAACCGAGCCATTTGATGTCCTCCTTGATGGAGTCGACGTATTCTGTGTCTTCCTTCACGGGGTTGGTATCATCGAAACGGAGGTTGGTCTTGCCGCCGTATTTCTTTGCGAGACCGAAGTTGAGGCAGATGCTCTTGGCGTGACCTATGTGCAGGTAGCCGTTGGGCTCCGGCGGGAAACGGGTCTGTATTGCCTGATATTTGCCCTCTTTGAGGTCGTTTTCTATGATATCTTCAAGGAAATTGTTGATGTGCTCACCTTCTGCTGCGGTGACTTTGCTGTTGTCTTCCATAAAAAAGGTTCTTTAAAAGTTTTGCAAAAATAGTAAAATATGCAGTAATTTTGCGCTTCCGAAGGAAAAAATACGCGCTATGGTAAAATCAATGACAGGCTACGGCAAAGGCGAAACCGTTATCAACAACACCAGATATATAGTTGAAATCCGCTCACTCAACGGCAAGACAGCCGATGTGAATCTCAAGACATCGCTCATTCCCCGCGAGAAGGAGATGGAGGTGCGCCAGTACATTGCATCAGAGCTCAACCGCGGCACAATAGACCTCTTCATCACAGTTGAGAGAACCGCCCTCACCGATGCGTCGCTCACAATCAACGAAGACAATTTCAAGTCATACATCAATCAGATAAAGAGTGCCGCCGAACATGCCGGTCTTGAAGATTTCAACATCAACGCCGACAGTTCGCTGATCGGTTCGGTGCTGCGCCTGCCCGATGTGTTTGAAAGCAGGAAGGAAGACTTCACAGGCGACAGCTGGAACTGCCTTTTCCAGGCCATAAAGGATGCTGTGGCCGCCCTCAACAGTTTCAGGGCCGCCGAAGGTGCCACTCTCAAGAAAGACGTCCTTGCAAAAGTGGACCTTATCAGCTCATATATTCCTCATGTGGAGGAGCTTGAGGCAGAGCGTATCGCCACAGTCCGCAGCCATATCGACAGCAAGGTGAAGGAGCTTGACCTGCAGGTGGACAGGAACCGCTACGAGCAGGAGATCATCTTCTATCTTGAGAAGCTTGACATCAACGAAGAGAAAGTGCGGCTCAGACAGCACTGCAAGTATTTCCACGAGACCATCGAAAACGAAGAATTCCCAGGCAAGAAACTGGGCTTCATCGCGCAGGAGATGGGACGCGAAATCAACACCATGGGCAGCAAGGCCAACCATGCCGGAATCCAGAAGACCGTGGTGAAGATGAAAGACGAACTTGAGAAGATCAAAGAGCAGTCGCTCAATATCCTTTAGTCCTCCTTACGTATCACAATTGTCTGTCGGCCCGCCTCCAGAGGATAGGTCCTGCCCTGCCATACGAATCTTGCAGGCACTCCGTCGGGAACAGTGATGTCTGCCACAAGCTTGCCGTGTCTGTTCACTGTATACTCGACAGCTATCTCACCTTTCGGATGAGGCATGCTGCCCTTGACCCTTGTGAGGGACCCCAGCGACGGCGAAATCTCGATTTCAGAGAATCCGGGAGCTGCAGAGTCTATTCCAAGCACTATTCTGAAAAACTCGATGTTAGGGCTTGATCCCCAGGCGTGGCAGTCGCTGCGCGAGGGTTCGGGACGCTCAGCCCAGGTGGTGAGGCCAAGGTTCATGAGCCCCTTCCAGATGTCGAGACGGTCAAGATACATGTCACCCATTCCGGCTTTTTCCAGAGCCAGGTTCACATAATAGTTGAAATAGATGGTGGCCTGAATCAGCGATTTGTCGCTCAGGGTGTTTTCCAGCACTCTGCATGCCTTCTCACCTTCTGACATGCCGGCCAGCACAGCCATTGCGTTGGTGTGCTGAGAGAAGCTTCTGTGAGCAGGTGTGTCGGCATAGAGGCCGCGCCCCGCATCCCAGTATTTCTTCTCGAAGCCTGCTGCAACCCGACCGCGGAGCGAATTGTAATAATCTGCCATGGCAGGTATTCCAAACGCCGCCTCCATCTGCGCCACATTGTCAAGTGCAATCATGAAGAGAAGGTCCTGGAGCGCACTGTCACCGTCTTTTTCGCGTGCCGGCTCGCCGTTTTCCATGCCGGGAGCCCAGTCGAGGAAGAACCAGAAAGGAATGCGCCCGAGGCTGCCGTTATCTTTCAGGCGGGCCTCGTACCATGAGATGATCTTACGGTAGTCGGGAAGCAGCGTCTTCAGGAAATCCTCGTCGCCGCGGTAGCGCCAGTAGTCGTAGCCCATCCCAATCCAGAACAGAGAGAATGAAGGGATGAACTGCTGCACCGTAGAGGGATAGCGGCTCTGTGTGATGCCGTCTGCCATGATGGACTGATGTCCCTGCTGCAGCGCATTCTTCACCAGACGGCTGTCCGATGAGTTGTACATCGACACCATGGCCTGTATACGCGTGTCGCCGAAATACTGCAGCTGTTCGTAATACGGGCAGTCCATATAGGTTTCGTGAGCGCACAGGCGGGCGGTGCGCCAGCCGATTTCAAGCATATCGCCAAGCTCAGGGTGGTCCTTCGCCTCGAAGGTTGTCCGGTTTTCGAAGGGATATGCGCTGAAAAAGCTGTTTATACTGTTGATTGTGAGCGGCTCGTCACCGGTCTGGACCTCAACTTTCAGATAGCGCCATGTACGCCACCAGAGGGGCGAGAAAGTGCGGCCTGCACCGCCGTCACATATCACCTTGTCGGCAGTTCCTCTGAAATATTTACCGTCAATCTGGTTGCGGTCGCCCTTCTGCTCGCCTTCTTCAGCCAGGTAGAGAGACTCACTATAACTCAAGGTTATAGTAGCATTTCTGCCGCCTGATGCAGTGAGGACGGGATATCCTGTGGTGAGGCAGCCCTGGTCAAGCAGCATTTCTGCCTTTGTGCCTGCCGGAACAGTAACCGGTGACGCACCGTTCAGGAAGCCTGAAGGAACTTCTGCACCGGAGGCATAGCGTACCTGGGCGAAGCTCTGCGGAGTGTATTCCATCTGGGGGATGGCAGTCTGCACCAGAGGTCTGCCGGGGTAGTCACGCGCCCCCTTTGCTGCCGCCTGCATGCCGGCAGCGGCCGCGCTCCACTTGGAATCGTCATAACCGGGACGCTCCCAGCCCCACGGATATTTTGCAAAATCGACACACTCGAGCGGCCCGGTGTAGTATGTGAACTCATTCGGGCTGTACGCCTGGTTGTGGAGGCAGAGCCATCCGTCACCGTTGGTGTTGACAATTTCAGAAGCATCACTGTTGCCCTGCACCAGCAGCTCTCCCTTGCGCATTGTGAACTGCGCGATAGGCTTTGCATCCCCGCTGTTCCACACCTCCACCGCAAGCACATTCCGGCCGGCCTTCAGATGCGGGGCAATGTCCAGCACATCCACGTTCCAGTTGAAAAGGTCACCTTTGGCAGGGCCTGTCGCAACCCGTTCACCATTCACATAGAGGATGTATCTGTTGTCTGCAGATATGTCTATCACAAACTCAGAAGGCACAGCCGCCAGCTCGAAAGATTTGCGGAAATGCCACACTCCATAGCCACCCGCCGAGCCGTCGTTGCATGAAATCCAGCGGGAAGGCCACCATTCACCTGAAAGTTTGGGATTTATGTCATTTGCTGCCAGGGCGCACACGGCCGACAGAGAGAGAAGAATTGATGCTAAAAATTTGTTCATGCACGAATTTAGTTATTTTTGTATAAACATTTGAAATTTTATGCAGAACATTTCTCTTCCCGAAGTTGTCCGCACCGGCGGAATGCCCCTGATGGAAGCCATCAGCCTCCGTCGCAGCGGCCGTGACATCGACCCCTCGAAAGACATTGACCTCCAGACCCTCGCCAATCTGCTATGGGCCGCTTTCGGTATAAACCGCACAAAAGGGCGCACAGCACCGTCGTCACACAACCGTCAGGAGACTGAGCTGTATGTCTGCCTGAAGAGCGGAGTGTACCGCTACAACCCTGCCGAAAACATGCTGGAGATGCTTTTTGAGAAAGACATGCGCGCCGAAACCGGCTCGCAGCCCTTCGTGGGAGAGGCGCCTGTAGAGATTGCACTGGTTTCCGACACCACAAAAATCACCGGCAAGACACCTCAGGGTGTGATAGAGTCCACCTATGCCGACACCGGCTTCATCTGCCAGAACATCTATCTGTTCTGCGCATCGGAGGGGCTGAGCACCGTGGTGCGCGCACTTGTCCCCAAAGAAGAACTGGCCGCGAAGTGGAATCTCCACCCGGGCCAGATCATCACTTTGGTGCAGACAGTGGGATACCCGCTGCCGCGCGAATAAACCTTGTTAATTCAGGATATCGCCGTTCATCGAGATCAGGAACTCTTCGTTGGTCTCGGTGCGCTCGAGGCGTGTCTTCATGAATTCCATTGCTTCAACTGAATTCATGTCAGACAGGTAGTTGCGCAGGATCCAGATGCGGTTGAGGAATTCGGGATTGTAGAGGAGGTCGTCGCGGCGCGTGCTGCTCAATGTGACATCCACTGCGGGGAAGATACGCTTGTTGGCAAGCTTGCGGTCGAGCTGGAGCTCGAGGTTGCCGGTGCCTTTGAATTCCTCGAAAATCACATCATCCATCTTCGAGCCTGTCTCGGTGAGCGCTGTGGCAAGGATGGTGAGCGAACCTCCGTTTTCGATGTTGCGGGCAGCACCGAAGAAGCGTTTGGGCTTGTGGAGGGCGTTGGCGTCGACACCGCCGGAGAGCACTTTGCCTGAAGCAGGCTGAACTGTGTTGTAGGCACGTGCAAGACGGGTTATGGAGTCAAGCAGAATCACCACATCATGGCCGCATTCCACCAGACGCTTTGCCTTTTCAAGAACCATATTGGCCACTTTCACATGGTGGTCTGCAGGCTCGTCGAATGTAGAGGCTATAACCTCTGCCTTTACGCTGCGCTCCATGTCGGTAACCTCTTCGGGACGCTCATCTATCAGGAGCACAATCATATACACCTCGGGATGGTTGTCGGCGATGGCATTTGCAATGTCTTTCAGAAGCACTGTCTTACCTGTTTTGGGCTGTGCCACGATAAG
Organism: Bacteroidales bacterium; assembly: GCA_045617865.1. GTDB lineage: Bacteria > Bacteroidota > Bacteroidia > Bacteroidales > UBA932 > Equibacterium. The sequence continues at coordinate 19,830 of JAZLJK010000001.1, forward strand.
GCCGCGCTGCCCCTTGCCGATGGGGGTGAACATATCCACCACGCGGATAGAGATGTTGCTGTTATGGCCGTTGCCTGTGATGTTGAATTTTTCGCAGGGGAAGAGCGGAGTGAGGAAGTCAAACGGAACGCGGTCACGGACGAACTCTGGACTGCGGCCGTTGATGGTATGAATCCTCACAAGCGGGAAATATTTGTCGCCTTCACGCGGAGGACGGATGTCGCCGAGAATGGTGTCGCCGGGCTTGAGGGCGTAGCTTTTTATCTGTGACTGAGATACATATATATCGTCAGGTGAATTCAGGTAGTTGTAGTCTGATGAACGGAGGAATCCGTATCCGTCGGGCATTATTTCCAGCACGCCCTGCGCCTGTACCACACCGTCATATTCAATTCTGGGCTTGGGTGCCGGCTGAGGCTGCTGCTGTTGACGCTGTTGATTTTGTTGATTCTGCTGATTCTGCTGAGGTTGCTGAGCATTCTGCTGTCCCTGCTGATTCTGCTGGTTCTGCTGGCCTTGTTGGCCTTGCTGGTTCTGCTCATTCTGAGGCTGGTTCTGCTGAGGCTGTTTGGCCTTTCTGCCACGCCTTCCATCCTGCTTCTGACCGGCCTGCCCGTCGGGCTGCTGTGCGGGAGCCTGCTCTGCCGTGCCTGCAGTCTGAGCATCGTTACCAACCTCTTCAGCCGCAGGGGCTTCGGCACTCTGCTGTGTCTTTGAAATACGTTTGCGTGTCTTCTTCTCGGGCTTTGCCTCTTCAGCGGGTGCATCTGCCGGTGCAGAGACATTGCTTCCCTCTTTTGCGGCCTCTGCAGGGGCATCTGCCACTTTCTTCTTCCTGCCGGGCTTAGCCTTCGGCGCCTGTTCCTGTTTGTCTGCAGCACTCTGGGCGGATGCTGTCTTTTCTGCCGGTGCCGCTTCGGGTTTTGATTTTGCCACGCGGGGACGTTTGGCCTTTCCTGTATCTATTGAGCCTGTCGACACTGCCTGCTGGTCGAGGATGCCGTAGATAAGGCCGTCTCTGTCCAGTTTTTCAGGCTTTGCAACTTGCAGCTTCTTTGCAATTTCAACCAGTTCTTCCCTACTTTTCTCGTTAAGTTCGATTATGTTCATATATGTAAAAAGGATTTATGGCCGGCAAAAGACATCATGCCAGCCTTTCGGAACGCAAAAATACAAAATATTTTTACAAACTCAAGTTTCGCAAGTATTTTCCTTTTCTGCTATTCAAGCATATGTGATGTTCTTGCGAAACTTCTTTCCACCGCACTTTACCTGTTTACGTTACCCCCATCCTAAATCCTTCCCCTGGGGGAAGGACTTACTGACGGCCTTACGGCCTCTAAATCTGTAGTTTCGCAATGCGAAACATAGTTTCAAACAAAACACCCTTATACCAATTCTGCAGTCTGAGCAGCCAGTTCGCGCGCCGCACGGGCGGCAGCCTCGGCGAAATCACTCTCCCTTGAAGCATAGATGATGCCTCTTGAAGAGTTGATTATCAACCCGCATTTTGCATTGCGGCCGGCAGCGACATCCTTCACAGTGCCGCCCTGCGCGCCCACACCGGGCACCAGCAGGAAGTGGTCGGGGCAGATTGCACGGATGCCGGCGAACATCTCGGGGTGCGTTGCGCCTGCAACAAACATGATTTTCTCTTCATCGCCCCATTCGCAGGCGGTTGAAATCACTTTCTTGTACAGGTCACCCGACATCTCGAAGTCAGCGGAAGACTTGTTTGAAGTAAGACCGAGTATGATGGCCCACTTGCCTTCGTACTGCAGGAAAGGATCGATTGAGTCACGGCCCATATATGGCGCCAGTGTCACGGCGTCGCATGGCATGTTCTCAAAGAAAGCCTTTGCATAGCGGGCTGCAGTATTGCCTATGTCGCCACGCTTGGCGTCTGCAATCACCATTATCTCGGGATATTTCTCCTTTATGTAATTCACCGTCATCTCGAGCTGCCTGAAACCGTCTGCACCGTAGCACTCATAAAAGGCAGTGTTAGGCTTGTAGCAGACAGCATACTGCGCTGTAGCCTCAATTATCTCTTTGTTGAATGCAAAGAGAGGATCCTTCTCCTTCAGGAAGAAAGAAGGCACTTTTTCCAAATCTGTGTCAAGCCCCACGCAAAGGCAGCTTTTCTTGGCAGTCATCTGCCGGTATAACTGATCTGTCGTCATTTTATTCGTTATAATATTTGTAGAACAATGCTATTGATTCCATTCCTCTGAAGAGCTGGCTGAGCAGGTAACTCTCGTTGGGAGAATGGATTGTGTCACGCTCCAGGCCGAAGCCCATGAGCAGGGGGTCAGCCCCCAGAATCTGCTGCATTGCAGCCAGGATTGCGATGCTGCCACCTCCTCGCGCCGGCACTGGTTCGATGCCATAAACCTCTGATATGGCGCGCGATGCGGCTTTATATGCAGGCGATGAAATGGGTATCAGGAATCCGTCGCCGCCATGGTGCTCGAAGACCTCCACATTCACATACGAAGGAGCAATCTTCATCATGTGCTTCTTAAAAAGCTCTGTAATTCTGGATGACAGCTGGTTGGGGACAAGGCGCATGGAAATCTTCGCACGCGCCGAAGAAGGTATGACAGTCTTTGCCCCTTCACCGGTATAGCCGCCCACAATGCCGTTGACATCCAGACACGGGCGGATTGACTGGCGCTCCTGAGTCGTATAGCCGGCCTCTCCCTTCACATCCGGGATGCCGATAGATTTCTTATATTCTTCAATGTCGAACGGAGCACGCCCGAGCATCTCTCTGTCTTCTGCAGAAAGCTCCACCACATCATCATAGAAGCCCTCCACCGTCACGCGGCCGTTTTCATCTATGAGAGAGCTTACGATGTCACAAAGCACATTCACAGGGTTTGCCACAGCACCGCCGTAATGCCCCGAATGGAGGTCTTTGTCCGGACCTTTCACCACAACCTCGAGATATGAGAGGCCGCGCATCCCGCAGTTTATCGAAGGCACGTTCTCGCCCAGCATCGTGGTGTCGGAAACAAGCATTATATCACATGCAAGCATCTCACTGTGGTCCCTCACCCACTTCTCCAGAGAAGAAGAGCCTATCTCCTCCTCACCTTCGAAAAGGAACTTGACATTATGCCTGAGGCACCCTGTGCGGACCATATACTCAAATGCCTTGATATGCATGAATGTCTGCCCCTTGTCGTCATTCGCACCTCGGGCATATATCGCACCGTCACGTATCTCCGGCTCGAACGGGTCGCTTTTCCAAAGTTCCAGAGGGTCCACCGGCTGCACGTCATAATGACCGTACACCAGCACTGTGGGAAGTTTTTCATCTATTATTTTCTGCCCGAAGACCACAGGATGGCCGTCTGTAGGCCAGACATCAGCACTGTCGGCGCCAGCATCAACAAGCAGCTGCACAAGCAGTTGCGCACAGCGTCGCATATCACCGGAATGTTCTGCATCACTGCTTATCGAAGGTATTCTGAGCAGTTCGAAAAGTTCGTCAAGAAATCTGTTTTGATTGTCAGCAATGTACTGTCTCATATTAATATGGTGTAATATTTACAAAAATAGCCAAAAATTACTAAATTTGCCACCTTAACCGACAAGAAATAATAATCAACTCAAATCAATATGCAGATTAAAGAAAACAGAATCGATGATCTCAACGTATCGTTGAACATCACACTTGACAAGGCCGACTGGGCTGACCAGAAGAAGAAAAAACTCAGCAATTACCGCCGTAACGCAGAAATCAAAGGTTTCCGCAAAGGTATGGCCCCCATGTCTCTCATCGAGAGATTCTATGGCGCACAGGCAATGGGCGAAACCATCAACAGCGTTATCGGCGAAACACTCAACAAATATATCGATGACAACAAGCTCCACATCATCGGCGAGCCCCTCCCCAGCGAGAAGGAGATCGAGAATGACTGGGACAATGCAGAGACCCTCACTTTCGAATATGACCTCGGTCTTTATCCCGAGTTCACAATCGATGTGACCAAAGAAGACAAGATTCCTTACTACAAGGTCAAGATCTCTGACGAAGCAAAGGCAGAATACAAGTCAAACCTTCTCAAGCAGTTCGGCAACATGGTCGACGGCGAGAAGATGGGTGCTGAAGACTTCATGCTGGCAGATTTCGAGCAGGGCGAGACAAAGGTTGAGAGCACCTACGTGGCTCTCCGCTCAATGGCCAACGACGACGTGAAGAAACCTTTCATCGGCCTCAAGGCAGGCGACTCGATTGACGTCAACGTGATGGAGACCTTTGCAAACGACACCGACCGCGCAGCCATGCTCCGCCTCACAAAAGACGAAGTTGCTGCCATGGAGCCCGTATGGAAACTCACCGTCAAGTCTATCAAGACATTTGTAGACGCAGAAGAGAACCAGGAGACTTTCGACAAGATCTACGGTGAAGGTGTAGTGAAGAGTGCCGAAGAGTTCGACAAGAAGATTGCCGAGAGCATGGCAGCCGAGTATGCACAGGAGAGCGACTACAAGTTCAACCTCGACGCAAAGGACTACCTTGTGAAGAAGGCAGACATCAAGCTTCCTGAGGAATTCCTCAAGAGATGGCTTCTCGAGGCCAACGAAGGCAAGTTCACAAAAGAAGATATCGAGAAAGAATTTGACTTGTTCCTCGTAGATTTCAAATGGGATCTCGTGCGTACAGAGCTCATGAAGGCACACGACCTCAAGATCACCAAAGAAGCAATGGAGCAGGAAGCACGCAACTTCATCAACTACCAGTACTCTATGTACGGCATGATGTCAGTTCCCGAGGATATGATGAAAGACCTCGTGAACAAGATCCTCACCGATCAGGAGCAGAGCCGCCGCATCTTCGAGAAAGTCGAGAACGACATCGTATGCAGTTTCGCAAAGAAGAGCGCGACTCTTTCAAACAAGAGCACAACTCTTGAGAAGCTCCGTGACATGCTCAAATAAACAATTGACTTGATATGGCATCAGAATTTGAAAAATTTGCAATTAAGGACCGTGGCATCAGTTCATTGACGCTCCATAGATACAATTCTATCTATTCAAGCTATATAAACCCGATGATCATCGAGGAGCGCCAGCTCAATGTGGCTCAGATGGACGTGTTCTCAAGACTGATGATGGACCGCATCATCTTCCTGGGATGCCCCATCGACGATGATGTGGCGAACATCATCCAGGCGCAGCTGCTGTTCCTCGACAGCAACGGCTATGATACAGACATCTCTCTGTACATCAACTCACCCGGCGGCAGCGTATATGCAGGCCTCGGCATCTATGACACGATGCAGACCATCTCTTCTGATGTTCACACCATCTGCACCGGTCTTGCTGCCTCAATGGCATCTGTGCTGCTTGCAGCAGGCACTCCCGGCAAGCGTTCCAGCCTCCAGCACTCACGCGTGATGATACACCAGCCCATGGGCGGCGCTGAAGGTCAGGCATCAGACATCGAGATCACTGCCCGTGAAATACTCAAGCTCAAGGACGAGCTCTACCGCATCCTTGCAGATCACACAGGCAAGCCTCTCGAGCAGATTGTAAAAGACGCCGACCGCGATTACTGGATGACCTCGGAAGAGGCTCTTCAGTATGGAATGATAGATGAGATTGTGAAGAAAACGAAACGTAGCGAAAACAAATAATGGCTAAGAGAGTTAAAGACAGCGACAGATGTGTGTTCTGCGGAAGGAGCCAGGAGGAAGTCGACCTGCTGATTCAGACGGAGACCGCCTCCATCTGCTCTGACTGTGCGAATGCAGCCTACGAAGCAGCCCGCGAGGTGCTCCATCCCATGGAAAGCACCATCCGCACCAACGGCCGCGTGACAGGAGAATTCAATCTGAAGAAGCCCCAGGAGATGTACGACTTCATGAGCCAGTACGTCATCGGGCAGGATGCAGCCAAAAGAGTTCTGGCAGTGGCTGTCTACAACCATTACAAAAGGATAGAGAACCAGGGGGCCGACCTTCTGGAGAAGTCCAACATCCTGATGGTGGGACCTACCGGTACAGGTAAGACACTGCTGGCCCGCACCATCGCGAAGATGCTGAACGTGCCTTTCGCAATTGTAGACGCCACCATCCTTACCGAAGCCGGATATGTGGGCGAAGATGTGGAAAGCATCCTCACCAGGCTGCTTCAGGATGCCGACTATGATGTCAGGAAGGCAGAGCGCGGCATTGTCTTCATCGATGAGATAGACAAGATCGCCCGCAAGTCAGACAATCCCTCCATCACAAGGGATGTTTCTGGAGAAGGTGTACAGCAGGCACTGCTCAAGATTATCGAAGGCAGCATAGTGAATGTTCCTCCCCAGGGAGGCCGCAAGCACCCCGAGCAGCAGATGATTGCCGTCAACACCGACAACATCCTGTTCATCTGCGGCGGAGCTTTCGAAGGGATTGAGAGAAACATCGCCCAGAGGCTCAACACCCAGATAGTCGGATTCGAGGCACAGAAGAAACGCGCCAACATAGACAAGGACAACATGATACAGTATGTTGCGCCTCAGGATCTGCGGGCATTCGGACTCATTCCCGAGATTATCGGCCGTCTCCCTGTCATCACACATCTCAACGCCCTTGACCGCGACACGCTCCGCGCCATCCTCACAGAGCCGAAGAACAGTCTTGTGAAGCAATACACAGAGCTCTTCAAGATCGACGGCATAAAGCTCAAGATAGACGAGGCAGTTCTGGAGTACATCGTTGACAAGGCCATCGAGTTCAAGCTGGGAGCACGAGGTCTGCGCTCTATCTGCGAAACCATAATGATGGACGCAATGTTCGACGCCCCCACCCTCAACAAGAAAACCTTCACCGTCACTCTCGACTACGCAAAGGAGAAGGTTGAAAACAGCGCCCTATATATAGCCCAGTAAGAGTACCAGGTCATGAACGACGCCCACGAAATAATACTTGTGAAACTGTCCGGAGAAGACCGCCCGGGCCTTACCTCCACCCTCACATCGATTCTGGCGCGTTACAACGCCACTATCCTTGATATCGGTCAGTCCGATATACACAACTCCATTTCGCTCGGCATCCTTTTCAAAAGCGCACAGTCCGACTCAGGCTCCATCATCAAGGACATACTGTTCGAGATGAACAATCTGGGTGTGGGAGTCCGTTTCGACCCGGTTTCCGATGAGGAATATATGAAATGGGTTTCGATGCAGGGCAAGAACCGCTACATCGTAACTCTGCTCGGACGCAAGATTTCTTCAAACCTGATTTCGCGTGTGGCTGGCATCACTGCAGCCAGCGGGCTGAACATCGATTCGATAACCCGTCTGACAGGCCGAATTCCTCTGGATGAGAGCAAATCACAGGCAAAGGCCTGTGTCGAGCTTTCTGTCCGAGGCAACCTCACTCCCGAGGACCGTGAAAAGATGCATATGGAGTTCGGCAAGATTTCAAGAGACCTTGGCTACGACATTTCCTTCCAGGAAGAGAACCTGTTCCGCCGCAACCGCCGCCTTGTCTGCTTCGATATGGACTCCACTCTCATTGAGACCGAATGTATCGACCAGCTGGCAGAGCGTGCAGGAGTCGGTGATCAGGTGCGCGCCATCACCGAAAGTGCCATGCGCGGCGAAATCGATTTCAAGGAGAGCTTCACCCGCAGGGTGGCTCTGCTTAAAGGGCTTGACGCTTCTGTGATGCAGGAGATAGCAGAAAACCTTCCCATCACCGAAGGTGCCGACCGCCTGATCCGCGTGCTGAAGCAGTACGGTTACAAGATTGCCATCCTTTCCGGTGGTTTCACCTACTTCGGCAACCACTTGAAGAACAAGTTCGGCATTGACTATGTCTATGCAAATGACCTTGAAATCGGTCCTGACGGCAAGCTCACCGGCAATTATGTGGGCGATATCGTAGACGGCAGGCGCAAGGCCGAGATGCTCCGCCTGATTGCACAGATGGAGAACATCAACCTGCAGCAGGTGATTGCCGTGGGCGACGGCGCAAACGACCTTCCAATGCTCAACATCGCAGGTCTTGGAATTGCTTATCACGCCAAGCCGAAGGTGAAGGAAAATGCACAGCAGTCAATTTCAACCATCGGTCTTGACGGCATCCTCTATCTTCTCGGTTTCAAGGATTCGTATATAGAAAGCAAATAGGCTGTCTTCTGACGGTTTCAAAGAAAAAGGTCCGCTTTTGTAAAAAAAGCGGATTTTTTTGTAATACTTCGCCAATTCGTGCATTTATATAAGTGAACATTACATTTTGAAACATGAAGAAACTTATAAAATCCATATTAAACCTTGCAATTGCCACAAGTACATCTGTACTTCTGTTCGGCTGCGCCGCAATGGAAGCGGACTTCATGCCCAGCAGAGACTATGGTGCTGACATCTCAGCACTGGCAGAGACGATTGATGGAATCGGGCAGGATGCGGCAGCGAGCGGAGTTGTCACAGCCGGCGAATGGAACGATATGGCAAACTGGGGGTTCTGGGGCAACCTTATGAACAATTCCGAGTGGGTGGCACACGCGTCGTCATGGTTGTTCTATCCGAATAAATTCGCGTATGTGCTTACCTGCACTGCCGATGAAAAGCCTGTGGCAGGATGCGAGGTCGTGCTGAAGAAAGACGGACAGGCTGTCTGGAGCGCATTAAGTGACAACACAGGTGTTGCTGTGGTCTGGGACGGCATGTTCAGCACCGAATACAATCCTTCTTCTGACGGATACACACTGGAAGTCGGCGGTGAGGCTCTGCCTGGATTTGAATTCACCACATTAAGCAAGAGCGAGCCTGCCGTTAATAAATGTGTGGTGGCCGGAAACAATAAAGACAACGCCATTGACGTTGCTTTCATTGTTGATGCAACCGGCTCGATGGGCGACGAGATCAGCTTCCTGAAAGCCGACCTTATCAATATCATCGACCTTGTGGGCAAGCAGTGCACAGCCACTGTACGCACAGGCACATTGTTCTATCGTGATGAAGGAGATGACTATGTCACAAAACACTCAAAGTTCACAAAGAAAGTTGAAGAAACTGCAAAATACATATCGAAGCAGGATGCGGAAGGCGGTGGAGATTATCCTGAAGCGGTTCATCTAGCCCTTCTGGAAGGCATTCAGTCGCTCGACTGGGACAGCAATGCCCGCAGCCGCATCGCATTCCTTATCCTGGATGCTCCTCCTCACCACACAGAACCCATCATAGCCGCATGCCAGAAAGCAGTGAGCGACTATTCAAAGTATGGTATCAAGCTTATCCCTGTTGCCTGCAGCGGCGTTGACAAAGAGACAGAATATCTGCTCCGCAGCTTTGCTCTTGCCACCAACGGCACCTACGTATTCATCACCGATGACAGCGGCGTGGGCAACGACCACATCGAGGCAACCGTCGGCGAATATGAAGTGGAGAAACTCCGTGACCTTATCGCCCGGCTTATCATTGCATACGCAAAATAGGCCGGCATCCTATATTTAAGTTATATTAGTTATTTGTCAAGACGGACGACCCTGTGAAGGATCGTCCGTCTATCTTTTATTTCTGGATTATTGCAAGACCGTTGGCCACTTTCCGCAACGTTGCGCCTGGCTGTTTGTTCCACACCTCATAATCATCACCTGCTCTTACCAGGAAGGTGCTGGAGCCACCGCCGTCAAGGTTCACTGCATTGTAGCAGCCAAGCCTTTTGAGACATTCAGCCATCGCTCTGTAGGTAATTCCGTTTCTGGGAGAATTGGACTCTCTCTCGTCAAATATGGCAATGAACACTATCGTTCCGTCTTCATTCGCGCCAATGGCAGTTCTGGGAGCAAGTGACGTATCACCATTCTCAAGTGCCTTACCGTTCTTGATAAGCTCTGTGCGGCCGCAGACTGCTTCGCTCAGATTGTTCTTATTGCCCAGGAACGCTGTGTATCCTCCCATAGAAACTTTTCCGTCCCTGGTCAAACCGAAGTAGACGGTATTCGAGGGTTCCTTGCAGAACTCTTTTATGAATTCTCCGTTGTGAATGACAGCTCCGTCGGGCCAGCCGGTACCTCCCATATCAAAAAAGTCTGCATTCACAGCACCTATTACCTTATGTCCGGGGGCGTCAATTGCCTCAGCCTGCTCTTTCATATTGCGCACGGGCCAGTTTTCGGTGGTGAACTCGGCAGGATATGTTGCCTCAAGGGAAATGGTTGGATCGGTCATGTCCACTGTGAACAGATCCATCCTGATAGGTTTTGTAAGCAGTGTTTCAAACTCAACCTGATAAGCCGTGACTGATTCAGTAAGCTTACGGGACATATGGGACGTAACAGCTGTCACAAAAGGAGTATATGCAGCAATAATCTTTTCGGGTGCGAATTCTTCTTCAACAATCACATCCGGAGTATCTTCTTCCACAGGTTTCTCCTGGCAGCTGAGTGTCATGGGAGCAAACGCAACAAGAAGAATAAGGAACATTTTAAGGGATTTCTGTATCATAATTCATGGTTTTACAACAAATTTAATACAAACGGTCTCATTTTGCCAAACCATCAATGAAAAAACTTTTGTTTGTTGTTCTTGCGTTGAGTATGTCGATGATACTTCGTGCCCAAATTGATTACCAGCCATTAATTCAACTGTCATCAACATGGACCACAGAAGAGGCAGAATATGCAATTGAACAAAGGCTACCTCACGAATACAGGCAACAGCACATTTCTCAAATGCTGGAGGAAGCACGCGCCACAGCATACCATCTGGCATAATGCAGATTGCCTTAGAGCAAAGCAGCAGGACATTTGACATGTTCTATAATGATTCCAAAGGCAGAATAAAGTATATATTTGAGAATGCAATAATATTGTATCAGGGCAAGAGAGCCCCCTATTCAATTCACGAAGACAAACATATCAGAACATCAATGATTGGTGTAGGCAAAAGAATGGAGAATGCTTTCCGCAGAATTTTCAAAGAACATCCTTATATAACATTCACCTCAGAGGATCCTTCCTTACGTCTTTCTATTCATCAATGATGGTACTGTATATATTTATGACTGCATGCGTAACAAAAAAGATTACCTGAAATCATATCCTTATCTGAAAGATATCTATTCTCCTTGGAGACCGTTGTAACTTTGTAACTTCCCAATTAACTGACAGCGTGAAACAATCACGCGGATGCTGCCACATGGCTTTGCCGCTGAACTACGTGGCAGTACCATGTACGCCGGTACTGCATTCTCTTATGGAATTGGGGCTGAATGAAGGAATAATCACCACGTTAATGTGTTGGGTATAAAATCTGGGTAATTTGAGTGCAATGCTCCCCCGGACTGTCTCGTGACATTCATCTAAGCATGCTGAAGTGGGCTACAGAGCCTGTGACGGCGATAGCCGTGCTTAGATGAGCCCCTGTTCCCCGCATCTAAGCACGCCGATGTGCCCCAGATGCACTACATCCCATATTGCAGTGTTTAGATGAATTTCACGAAGCCGCTGCAATATCCCCGAGCCCTCGCCCGGCGGTCCTGCCGCCCTCGGTGCGGCGGTGCGGCGGGGAGCCACACCCGGCGGAAGGAGGAGTCCACGCGGCGCATGCCGCGGGACCCTCCGCCAAATGAAGAAGCCCCGGCAGCGGATGCTGTCGGGGCTTCGGTTGGAAGGTGGCGACGACTTACTTTCCCACATGGTGTCGCAGTATCATCAGCGCGGGTGAGCTTAACTTCTCTGTTCGGAATGGGAAGAGGTGGATCCTC
>JAZLJK010000002.1:0-15946 GCA_045617865.1 Bacteroidales bacterium
AGATGCAAAGAGGGAGTTGTTCTGGGAACTTGTCCGTAAGACGGGAGTGAGTCGCTACAGCATCCAGCACTACATTCATTACTGGCCGGACGCCAGCAATCCCGTAAAGTGATTCTTATATGTAGAGAAACCATCTGGGGGGGGCAATGCGGAACTGATGAATGCGCGGGACTGAAGACTGAGTTTGGGGCCGTGGCGCATATCATACTGAAACACAGTTACTTAGACCAAACAGCCCCTCTGATTTTAAGGGGGCTATATTGCGTAAGTTACTGGTTCTCAATGACATCTGCGCCACGCTAAAAACCACCTTTCCCCAACTTTCACACCCGGCAACCAATACACTACAGGGCCCGCATCATGCAAGTGCAGCAGAAGGGAAATAACCACAGGGGTGGCCAGTGGCTCTGACGGGATGGCGTAAAGAAAATCTACAGATAAAACCCTTCAGTCAGCTGCCGGTACTCCTCTGAGCCGATGACGAGGGTCTCGGTGCGGACAGAGCCGAAGGTGCCCAGGGGGCGGCGGGTGAACTGCAGCATCATGCGGCGGGCGGGCTTGCGCTCTGTGGTCTTCACAAAGCACTGCCTCTGAAGCGCCAGGCCGCTGCAGGTGGCTTCCACGATGAAATCTTTTGCCTGCTCTGCCGGCAGAATCAGAGCCAGCGAACCGCACGGGCCAAGAAGACGCAAAGAAGCGGAGATTATCTGGCTGCGGGGCATCGATGCGCTGTCGCGCGCTGCAGTGCGCTCTGCTGTGGCACTTGCAAGGCTCTTGTCGAAGTATGGTGGATTTGAAAAGAGCAGGTCGAAGCTGCCTCCGGGGGCGGAAGAGGCAAATTCTTCCAGAGAAACTGTGCGCGCCGAAAGGCACGAAGCCCATGGCGATGCGGCGAAATTCAACGCCGAAGCCTCCACTGCCATAGGATCGATGTCAATGCCCTCTATCGTGCGTGAAATGCCCGCAGAACGCTGCGCGGCCATCAAGGCTATAATTCCACATCCGCAGCCGATGTCGAGCATTTTGAGCGGTTTGCAGGGCTCAGAGGGGATAATCTCCATCCATGAGCCGAGCAGCACCGCATCCGTGCCTATTTTCATGGCACAGAGCGAATCATCTGCCTCAAAACGTTTGAATTTGAAGACGGCCATCAGTTGCTCGGATCTGCTGTATCAGATGAAAAGACCGTCGCGCATCTCAAGGGTGCGGTCGCTCATTGCAGCCAGGTCCTTGTCGTGAGTCACAATCACGATAGTGATGCCGTACTTGTCGCGGAGTTCGAAGAAAAGATTGTGAAGCTCTGTGCGGGTCTTGCTGTCAAGATTGCCGCTGGGCTCGTCGGCAAACAATATCGAGGGATTGTTGATAAGGGCGCGCGCCACAGCCACACGCTGCTGCTCGCCACCGCTGAGCTCACTGGGTTTGTGGGTCATACGCTCAGCCAGCTTCAGGTCGCTGAGCAGACCGCGTGCCTTGTCTTTCACCGCACTGCTGTACTGGCCGCCTATCATTGCAGGCAGCAGCACATTTTCAAGCGCGGTGAATTCAGGCAGCAGGTGGTGGAACTGGAACACGAAACCGATTTTCTGGTTGCGGAATGCCGCCAGTTCCTTCTCGCCAAGGGCGAATATGTCGGTGCCGTCAATGAGCACCTTGCCCGAATCGGGACGCGACAGCGAGCCCAGAATCTGCAGCAGCGTGGACTTTCCGGCGCCGCTTGCACCAACTATGCTCACCACCTCGCGTTCGCGGGCAGAAAAATCGATACCCTTAAGAACCTTAAGGGTACCGAACGATTTTTCTATGTTGATTGCTTCAATCACAATCGGATAAGGATTATTATTCCTCCTCTGCCTCTTCCTCGTAAGCCTTGAGAAGTTTCTCCTGGACATCCATAGGAACCTGCTGATACTCGATGTATTCCATAGTGAATGAACCACGGCCGCTTGAGATAGAGCTCAAAGTGGTTGAATAACGGTAGAGTTCTGCCAGAGGAACGCGTGCCTTGAGGATCTGGAAGCCTTTCTCGCTGCCCATACCCTCGATGATACCACGGCGGTTCTGGATATCACTCATAACATCACCCATGCAGTCGCCGGGAACCATGACCTCAACCATGTAGATAGGCTCCATGATCTTCGGACCTGCAATTCTGAACGCCTCCTTGAATGCGTTGCGGGCTGCGATGATGAACGCGATTTCCTTAGAATCAACGGGGTGCATCTTACCGTCGTATACATATACGCGGATGTCACGTGCATAAGAACCTGTCAGAGGGCCTTCCTCCATCTTCTGCATGAGACCTTTCTTGATAGCGGGCATGAAACCTGCATCGATTGCACCGCCGACAACGCAGTTGTAGAACTCGAACTTGCCGCCCCACTCGAGAGGAAATTCCTCTTTACCCTTGATGGTGAGCTGAGTCTCCTTGCCGTCGATCTTGAATTTGCCGGTAGGCTCGACACCCTCTACGATAGGCTCTACAAGAAGGTGGACCTCACCGAACTGACCTGCACCACCTGACTGTTTCTTGTGACGGTACTGTGCTGTAGCGACCTTGGTGATTGTCTCACGATAAGGAATCTTGGGAGCGAAGAGCTCGACCTCGATCTTATAGTCGTTGTTGATATGCCATTTGAGGATATTGATGTGCTGCTCGCCCATACCGTTGATGATGGTCTGGCGGAGTTCCTTTGAGTATTCGATACGCATTGTGGGATCCTCTGCTGCCGCACGGTTGAGTGCCTCACCGAGTTTCTCATCGTCTTTCTCATCGAGAGCCTTGATAGCGCAACGGTATTTTGCGGGAGGGAAGCTGATGGGAGGGAACTCTGTGTCATTGCCGGGCACGTTGAGTGTCTGGTTGGTCTTGACAGCTTTGAGCTTGACTGTACATCCGAGGTCACCGGCAACAAGCTCGGTAACTTTCTCTTTCTTCTTGCCTGCTGCAGCGAAGAGAGTGGTGATACGCTCTTTAGAATCGCTTGAAACGTTGATTACATCCTGGCCTTCAGTGATCTTGCCTGAAACAACCTTGAAGTATGTAACATCACCGAGGTGCTGCTCGAGTGAAGTCTTGTATACGAAGAGTGACATTGCACCGTTGGGATCCTCTGCAGGAGCGGGAGCAACCTCTATGAGGAATTCGAGCATACGCTTCACACCCATGTCTTTCTTGCCTGAGACGCAGAATACGGGATAGAACTCGCCTTTGTCAAAACCAACCTTGAGGCCCTTGTGGATCTCTTCTTCGCTGAGCTCACCTTCGTCGAAGTATTTCATCATGAGCTCCTCGTCGCTTTCAGCTGCCATCTCTACGAGTGCTGCGCGAAGCTCTTCAGCCTTGTCTGCCTCACTTGCGGGGATGTCGCACTCTTCCTGCTTGCCGTCCTCACCTGAGAACTTGTACATCTTCATCTTGAGTACATCGACAACAGCGTTGAACTCGACACCGGGGTTTACAGGGAACTGAACTGTTACAGCCTTTGCTCCGAATGCCTGATGGAGGCTGTCGAGGGTAGTGTCCCAGTTAGCCTTCTCTGTCTCGAGCTGGTTCACAGCGATGAGCATGGGTTTCTTGTACTGCTCCACATAGCGGCCGTGGATTTCTGTACCAACCTCAACACCCTGACCTGCGTTTACAACCATGATTGCAGAATCGCAGACATTCAGGCCGAGGATTGCACCCTCGATGAAGTCATCTGCACCGGCTGCGTCGATGAAGTTCAGCTTGTGGTCCTGGAACTCAGCGTAGAAAGGAGTTGAATAGATAGAACGCTGGAAGATCTGCTCTACCTCAGTGTTGTCAGATACAGTGTTCTTGCCCTCGACGGTACCACGACGGTCGATGACTTTGCCTTCGAACATGATAGTCTCGGCCAATGTGGTCTTACCGCAGCGGGTACCACCCAGCAACACGACGTTGCGAATTTTGTCAGTTTGATAATTTTTCATTTTTGTATGTTATTATTTCGATTTTTTCGGAAACTCCGCGAAAGTGCGCAAAGTTAAAATAAAATATCTTATCTTACAATATCCATTTCTTCTATAAGGTGGTGTGCTCCACCGAATTTGTCGATTATGAAGAGGACATATCTCACATCCACTCCGATGCACCTCTGATACTCCGGTTCGAAGATGATGTCGCCTGAAAGTGACTCCCAGTTGCCGTCGAATGCAAGACCCACCAGACAGCCGTCAGCATCCAGCACAGGGCTGCCGCTGTTGCCTCCCGTGATGTCGCAGGTGTTGATGAAGCAGGCGGGCATTGTGCCGTCGGGACGGGCATACTCGCCGAAGTCCGCAGCTGCATAGAGCTCTTTCAAACGCTCTGGCACCACAAACTCCCAGTTGTCGGGGTCTTCTTTCTCCATCACTCCTGTAAGGGTTGTGAAGTAGTTGTATCTGATGCCGTCCTTGGGTGAATAAGGCAGCACCTTGCCGTAGGTCAGACGCATGGTGAAGTTGGCGTCGGGATAGATTGCACCGTCGCCAGCCATCTCTGTGAGACCTGCAATATAGAGCGATGTGGCGCTGTCTATCTTTGACCTTATCCTGGCCTGCCTGTCGGCAAGAGCCACCGCATGACTGTCGAGGGAGCCGAAAAGCTCGGTTGCAGGGTCATCCTTAAGCATCTTCTGGAAATCTGCAAATTCAAGTGCCCAGGCGAGCTTCTCCTCTGAAGTGAACACAGAGCAGTCGTACAGGTAGTCCACATAAGCCTCCACATCGCCACCGAACTTCTTGTCAACAGCCGATATCACCTTGGGCCATGCCTTTGCAGGGAGGCTCTCACGGTAGAGCTCTATCATCTTTACAGCCACCTTCTTATCTGTGGGCATTGAATAGTTCTTGTAGAACGCAGCGGCTGTCTTCTTTATCTGCTCCTTGTCACCTTCAGCCCTGCTCACCCTGCCTGCGATGGCAGCGAGCTCTATCCTGTAGAGAGTCTCGCTGAGGTATAACAGTTCTGAAGCGGTCGCCCTGCCGCTATCTATGGCCTTCGCCTGGTCTTCCACAGCCTTGCCGTATTTCTTTATGCGGTCTTTGTCGGCATTCACCCATTCGGCAAATGCCTCTTCACGCTCCCTGCACTTCTGCTCCACGCCAAGGCGCTCTATCGCCTCGTTCATACCTATCGAATTCTTCCAGTAATTTGATGAACTTGAGTATTTGCTTGCATACTGTATCTTCACCTTGGGGTCTGCCAGCATGTCGGCCAGAAGCACCTCCTGACGCACTCCGCGGCACTTGATGAGGATTGCATTCATAATATCGCGGCGCTGCTGCAGCTCTGCAACTGTCATATAGCGCTCTGTGCTTCCCGGGAACCCCATGATCATCTGGAAATCACCCTCATTGATGCCTCTTACAGATACTTTCAGGCTCTTTTTCGGAATGAAGGGGACATTGTCGGCAGAATAATTTGCGGGGTTGCCGTCTTTGTCTGCATATATCCTGAACATCGAGAAGTCGCAGGTGTGGCGGGGCCACATCCAGTTGTCGGTGTCGGCGCCGAACTTGCCGACAGATGAAGGCGGTGCACCCACAAAGCGGATGTCTGTGAACTTCTTATAACCGATAAGGTAATACGCGTTGCCACCGTAGAAGGATACTATTCTTGCAGTGACACCGGGCTTCTGAGCCTGCAGAGGCGCGCCCAGCTCTTCTGTAAGCTTTATAAGAGCCTTTGTCACATCCTCCTCCTTCCTGCATTTCGCCGTGGCTGCCTTCACTGCATCGGTCACATCGATGAATGTGTCAAGGAAGGTGACCGCCAGGCCGGGAACGGGAATCTCTTCACTGAGGCTGCCCGCCCAGTAGCCGTCGGCCAGATAGTTGTGCTCCACGCTGCTCAGCTGCTGGATGGAGCTGTAGCCGCAGTGGTGGTTGGTAAGCACCAGCCCCTGGTCTGACACCACCTCACCGGTGCAGCCGTTGCCGAAAATCACAACGGCATCCTTGAGGGATGTGTTGTTTATGCTGTAAATCTCTTCTGCAGAGAGACGGCATCCCATCTCCTGCATAGTCTTGATGTTCATCTTCTCGAGCAGAGGCAGAAGCCACATCCCCTCATCGGCAAAAGATGCCAGAGAGATGCTCAGTACAAGTAAGGAAGTTAAAAAACGTTTCATTTTATAATTACTGAAAGTACTATTACAAATATCAACAGAGGGGCGGCGTATTTGATGATATAAAACATCACGGCACCCAAACTTCGCGGCATCCTTACCTTTCCACCGGCTGTAACTTCATCCAGGAATGCCTCTTTCTTCAAACGCCAGCCCACAAAAAGCACCACCAGCAGGCTGGTCAGAAGCATCAGCACATTCGACGACACATAGTCGAAAAGGTCAAACACATTCTTGCCGAAAACCATGAAACCGCTCAGCACACCTTGCGACAGCGAACATACGCACCCCAGCACAACTATTATCGACCCTGTCAGGAAAGCAGCCTTTGCGCGCGACATCTGCCATATCTCAATCATTGATGCCGTCACCACTTCAAACAGCGAGATGGCAGATGTTATTGCAGCAAGGAAGAGGGTGGCGAAGAAAAGGATTGCGAACAGGCCGCCCATGGGCATCTGCACAAAAACCTGCGGCAGAGTGACAAATGCCAGCCCGGCGCCCTCACCGGGGTTAATCCCGAAGGCGAATACAGCCGGCATGATGGCACAGCCGGCAAGTATTGCAAACAATGTGTCGCTCAGGCTCGATATAAATGCGTTCTTCGTGAGATTGTCATCTTTCTTGGTATAAGAGCCGTATGTTATCTGCATGCCGGCACCCAGAGAGAGCGAGAAGAACGCCTGCCCGAGGGCTGCCAGCACCACATCCGAGTCAAGCTGCGAGAAATCGGGCTTGAACAGGTATCTCAGCCCTTCTGACGCACCGGGCAGAGTAATGCTGCGCACAGCCACCAGAACCACCAGCACGAAAAGCACCGGCATCATGAACTTGGAAGTTCTTTCGATGCCCTTTGTCACACCCGCCAGAATGACTGTGGCGGTGAGGGCGGTGAATATCAGGAAGTATACAATAGGTCCGCCGCTGCCCGACACGAACTGTCCGAACGCCGAAGCGGAGTCCAGCACAGCACCTTCCCTGTATTGCAGCAGCACAGAGTTCATGAGGTATTTGATTGTCCAGCCGCCTACCACACAGTAGAAAGAGAGTATCAGGATACAGGTGAACATGGCAAGAATACCAACTGACGCCCACTTGCGGCTTCCCGAAAGGTTGAAGAACGAGATGGCGGGAGCGCCCTTTCCGCGGCGCCCTATCACCAGTTCCGCCACCATTATCGGTGTGCATATCAGTATCGAGAAGAACAGATATATTATGATGAAGGCAGCACCTCCGTTCTGCCCTACAAGGTAGGGGAAGCGCCACAGGTTGCCAAGCCCGACCGCCGAGCCGACAGTGGCAGCTATCATACCGAAACTGCCCGAAAAACCGTCTCTCTTATTTTCTCTCATACACTGCGAATTCAAAATCAAATCCTGTGGCAGGGTCTGTCTGTGGCTCTGACAGGCTCACCTGCTTCCAGCTGTCCGGGTCAATTTCAGGGAAGAATGTGTCGGCATCACTGACAGTTGTGTGGACATGCGTCACCAGCAGTCTGTCGGCCAACGGCATGGCGCTGCGGTAAAGCTGACCGCCGCCAATAATGTATACGTTTTCGAATGCATCTGTGAGGGCCAGGGCATCTTCCAGCGAAGGCACTGCCACCATCCCTTTTGACTGCTGCACGGTGCTGCTCACCACAATGTTCAGGCGGTTTTTCAAAGGCCTGCAGCCGAGCGACTCCCAGGTGCGACGCCCCATGACAACTGCGCTGCCCGAGGTGACTTTTTTGAAATATTTGAGGTCGGCACTGATGTGCCATGGCATATCACCGCCTCGGCCTATGGCGTAATTGTCTGATATTGCGACTATTATATTGATCATATCTCTTGGGTTACACTGCCACCGGGGCTTTGATTGCGGGCCACGGGTCGTAGCCTTCAAGTGTGAAATCCTCGTATTTGAAGCTGAAAATGTCCTTCACGTCAGGATTGATGACCATCCTGGGCAGAGGTTTTGGCTCGCGGCTCAGCTGGAGTTCAACCTGCTCCTGATGGTTGGAATAGATATGGACATCTCCGAAAGTATGCACGAAATCACCGAGTTCATAACCACAGCACTGCGCAATCATCATTGTCAGGAGCGCATACGAAGCGATATTGAAGGGCACGCCAAGGAAGACGTCGGCACTGCGCTGGTACAGCTGGCATGAAAGACGGTTGTCTGCCACATAGAACTGGAAGAGCGAGTGACAGGGCGGCAGGGCCATCTTGTCCACTTCGGCCACGTTCCATGCTGAGATTATGTGCCGGCGGCTGTCGGGGTTCTTCTTCAGCTGCTCCATGAGGTTGGCCAGCTGGTCGATATGTCCTCCGTCGGGAGTGGGCCAGCTGCGCCACTGATGGCCGTACACAGGCCCCAGGTCGCCGTTTTCATCGGCCCATTCATCCCAGATGGACACTTTGTTGTCGTGGAGATACTTGATGTTGGTGTCACCGCTTATGAACCACAGAAGCTCGTGGATTATCGAGCGCAGATGCACTTTCTTGGTGGTCAGGAGAGGAAATCCGTCGTTGAGGTTGAACCTCATCTGATAGCCGAACACACTCTGTGTACCGGTACCGGTGCGGTCGCCCTTCTGCACGCCGTTCTCGCGGATATATCTTAAAAGATCCAGGTACTGTTTCATATTCTGCCGGAAAAATAGTCGTCAATCTGCAAATATAAAGAAAATTTGTGTTCAGCCCTTTATTTTCTGCTGATGACACCATACACGCATCACAAGACGGTGCGGAAGCAGCTTGACAAGCACTATCTGCGCCCTTGCTATGAAACCGAAGGTACTGATGTCACGTCCCTTCATGAGGTCGCGCCACCCACGGCGGACAACGTCTTCTGGCTCATACATGGCATTGAAATACTTCACCATGTCCTTGGAGTCGTTGTTGTTGGCGACATCGAAGAATTCAGTTCTGGTCCAGTACGGGCAGAGGGCTGTCACCGTGATGCCTTTGCTGCGCAGCTCTTTCCACAGACCTCTGCTGAAGCTGAGTACAAACGCCTTCGTCGCAGCGTATTCGGTAACGTATGGAACAGGCTGGAAGGCAGCCACGGATGCAATGTTGAGAATTTTTGCACCTTTGTTCATGAACGGTATGACCGTATAGCACATATCCATCAATGCCCTGCAGTTCAAATCAAGCATGGAGTCTGCCGACTGCAACGGGACATCAGCGACCGACTGGAACTTTCCGAATCCGGCGGCGTTTACAAGCAGGACCACCTCTGCATCCGCTTCCTTGAGAAGATCAGCCAGCGATGCGGCTGCCGCACTGTCTGTCAGGTCCATCGGCACCGGACGGACACTGGCGCATGCATTGCAGGCAGTGGTTCCCGAAGCACCGCGTTGCTCTGGACATTCCAGTTCATTAGCCCGGACTCCGTCAAATGCAGTTCTTTCCAGTTCGTTGGCAAGGGCTTGGCGCGATGAAACTCCTGCCAGTTCACCAGCCACTGCACCGCCCGATGAAGCTCTTTCCAGTTCATTGGCAAGGGCCTCGAGCCTGTCGGCACGCCTGGCTATAATCCAAAGTTCATCATACTGTACATATTCGGCAGCAGTTCGGGCAAACCACTGCCCCATTCCGCTTGAAGCTCCGGTGACGATTGCAATTCTTTTCATTTCAGTAATTTTGATATCTTGCTACTGCAAATATACCATTTTTTGCTGCTGTTTCACACCGGCGTGCACGTTTCAGCGGCTTCGTGACATTCATCTAAGCACGGCAATCATCGTCATATGCTCTGTGGCCCACATCTGCATGCTTAGATGCGGGGAACAAGGTCTCATCTAAGCACGGCAATCACCGTCATATGCTCTGTGGCCCACATCTGCATGCTTAGATGAATTTCACGAGACCGTTCTGGGGAGCATCTCCCACAAATCGCCCCGATTTCATGTCTGAACTCTCAAACATGGTGATTATTCCCTCATACTGCCCCGATGCCATAAGAGAATGCCATACCGGCAGTCATGGTTCGGCGGGTCCTTGCGCGCTGGCAGCAATCTGAACGCATTTCTGCCGCCCTGGCGCGCTGGCAGCAATCTGACTGCATTTCTGCCGCCCTGGCGCGCTGGCAGCAATCTGAACGCATTTCTGCCGCCCTGGCGCGCTGGCAGCAATGGCCGGGGCATTTCTGCCACCCTCCATCCCCCCGCACGCAGCTTTCGTCCCGCTCTGGCTGCGCGGCCAGTGCAGTGCAGGAGGGGGCGCTTTTCTCACTTCGTTCGAGCGCTAGCTTACCCCCTCCTGAATCTGCACCTGGCACGCTCCGCCGCGGAACTCATCTGCGGCGGTGTCTCCCGTTCTTACTTATTGTTGTGGCGTGTTACGTATCTGATTGTATATCAACCAAATGATGTGTAGCCCATGCCAAAAGTCAGACATGGGCTATGACTTATCAAATTGATCATCTGTACTTTACATAACACGCCGCAATTGCAGACGACACAGATGACAAGATGTATCATGTCCATGGTCTTTTGGTGCAAGAGCCGGGGGCTGAAGTGTGCTGGAAGCCAACTCCTTGGACTAGCTGTCAAAAATGCCCATTTCTAGCAGCGGTTTTGCTGGATTATGACTGCTAGTCCAAAGGGGCAGGCCTGGTCAGGGAGAAACAGTGCCGGCAACAGGCTGAACGTGGCCGGCATTCAGAAATGCAGAAGGACTGGGAGATGATCGCTGACACCGCCGTTGTAGCGCGGTCCCACATTGGTACGGCGCGGCTTCACACCCAGAAACTTTTTGTCGGGTTCCAGCAGGAAAGCCGGGCTGTAGACTTCTACGCGTGGATTTTCATCGGCCAACACCTGCGACACCAGCATCTGGTCTATCATCTCCCAGCGGCCGTTGTAGCGGATGGTGCCGGGAAGATGCCGGTCCGGGATATCCGTATCAAACTGCCGGTTCAAGGCACTCGGATTACTATTCCGTCCGGACAGAGATGTGGCGCCGGCCTGTTCCGGCGTGCCTGCACCTTCTGTAAGTCCTGCAGAAAGATTTGTCAATCCACAGCGGCTGCACAGCCCGCGGCACACTTCGGCGTCGGGAGTGTCGTTGAAATCGCCCATCATCACGATTCGTGCATCGGGACAGGCGGCAGTCACCGAATCGGCCTTATGCTCAAGCAGCTGCGCCACGGCCGCCCTTTTCGGGTCTGATATCTTCGCACCGCCGTATTTGGACGGCCAGTGGTTCAGAAACACGAAAAGGGTGTCGCCTTCATATTCAAGCTTGGCATAGATGATATCCCGCGTGGCAAACTCCTCCACCTTCAGGAAACAGCTCTCCAGCAGCGTGCAGCGCGACTTGTCGTACAGAAGTGCCACATCGATGCCGCGCGGGTCGGGACTTTCGCGGTGCAGGAAGGCATATCCGCACTTGGCAAGTGCTGTCTCGCTCAGGAGGCTCTGCAGCACCCTCCTGTTCTCCACCTCGCACAGTCCCACCACAGCGGGAGGCCGGCCGTCAAACACCGCGGCGGAAGAAATAATCACCTTTGCAATGGCATTGCGCTTTGCATAGAATTTCTTTTTGTTCCAGTGATAGTCGCCAAACGGAGTGAAAGGCTCATCAAGAGTGACCGGGTCGTCCCTCCAGTCGAAATAGTTTTCCAGATTCCAGCAGAACACCTGGGCGGATGCCTGCACGGCCAGCAGAATGGCCATTCCAACAGCACAAATCTTCTTCATGTCCGCAAGATAACGAATAATTTGCTATATTTGTAGTTTGTATTGAAAAAATAAATTCAGATGTCACTAAAATGCGGAATAGTAGGTTTGCCTAACGTGGGCAAATCAACACTTTTCAACTGTATCAGCTCTTCAAAGGCGCAGAGCGCCAACTTCCCTTTCTGCACCATCGACCCCAACATAGGCAGCTGCAACGTGCCCGACGACCGTCTGACGGTGCTTGAAAATCTGGTTCATCCCAAGAGGGTTGTGCCTGCTACAGTGGAGATTGTAGACATCGCAGGGCTTGTGCGCGGCGCCAGCAAGGGCGAAGGTCTGGGCAACCAGTTCCTCGCAAACATCCGCGAGACCGACGCCATCCTGCATGTGCTCCGCTGCTTTGACGACGGCAATATCGTGCATGTCGACGGCAGCATCGACCCTGTCCGCGACAAAGAGGTGGTGGACATCGAGCTTCAGATAAAAGACCTTGACACAGTCAATTCCCGTATAGAGAAAGTGCGCAAGCAGGCCACCACAGGCGGCGACAAGAACGCGAAGAAGGCACTTGAGCTGCTGGAGAAGTACAAAGCTGTGCTGGAGCAGGGCCGCAACGCCCGTGAGGTGGTGCCCGAGACCCCCGACGAGGAGCGTCTGGCAAAGGAGTTCTGCCTCCTCACATGCAAGCCCGTACTTTATGTCTGCAACGTTGACGAAAATTCAGCCGCCACAGGCAACCAGTACACAGAAGCCGTCAAAGAGGCCATCAAGAACGAAGATGCCGAGATGATGATAATAGCTGCCAGGATAGAGAGTGAGATTGCCGAGCTGGAAAGCTACGACGAAAGGCAGATGTTCCTTTCTGAAATCGGACTGGAGCATTCCGGCGTCGAGCGCCTTATCCGTGCGGCGTACGACTTGCTGGGACTGCAGACATATTTTACCGCAGGCGAGCCCGAGGTGCGTGCCTGGACCATCCGCAAGGGCGACAAGGCACCCCGCGCCGCTGGTGTGATACACACCGATTTCGAACGCGGCTTCATCCGTGCGGAAGTGATAAAATATGACGACTACATCACTCTGGGCAGTGAGGCTGCCTGCCGCGCCGCCGGCAAGCTTGGCAGCGAAGGCAAGGAATATGTGGTGCAGGACGGCGACATAATGCACTTCCTCTTCAATGTCTAAGTAATAACATAACCATACAAAACTATGTACAGAACGCATACGTGCGGTGAGCTCAGGCTCACAGACAAAGGCTCACAGGTCACACTGGCCGGTTGGGTCCAGAGAATCCGCAAGATGGGCGGCATGAGCTTTATCGATCTCCGCGACCGCTACGGCATCACACAGCTCGTCACAGACGACAATTCCTCAGAAAGTGTAAAGGAAAATCTTGCAAAGCTCGGCCGCGAGGCAGTCATCCAGGTGAAGGGTGAGGTTGCAGAGCGCCAGAGCAAGAACCCCAAGCTTGACACAGGTGACATTGAAATACTGGTGTCAGAAATCAACATACTCAATCTCTCTGTCACTCCTCCCTTCACAATCGAGGACAACAGCGACGGCGGTGAGGAGCTCCGCGCAAAATACCGTTATCTGGACCTGCGCCGCAACCCTCTCAAAAACGCCCTCATGCTCCGTCACAAACTTGCACACGAGGTGCGCAACGCCCTTGACGAGCTCGGCTTCATGGAGATAGAGACCCCTTACCTCATCAAATCGACTCCCGAAGGAGCCCGCGACTTTGTGGTTCCCAGCCGTATGAACCCCGGTGAGTTCTACGCACTTCCGCAGAGCCCCCAGACATTCAAGCAGCTGCTCATGGTGGCAGGTTACGACCGCTACTTCCAGATTGTACGCTGCTTCCGCGACGAAGACCTCCGTGCCGACCGTCAGCCCGAGTTCACACAGATCGACTGTGAGATGAGCTTCGTGGAGCAGGAAGATGTCCTCAACACATTCGAAGGAATGATGCGCCGCCTCTTCAAGAACGTGATAGGCGTCCAGATCGCCGACCGCATCCCCCGCATGAGCTGGTACGATGCAATGGACTTCTACGGCAGCGACAAGCCCGATATCCGCTTCGGAATGAAGATATGCGACATCACAGCCGAGATGCAGGGCAAAGGCTTCTCTGTATTCGACAGTGTTGACTATGTGGGCGCCATTGCAGTTGAAGGCTGCGCAGAATACACCCGCAAGCAGCTCGACGAACTCACCGAGTGGGTCAAACGTCCTCAGGTGGGTGCAAAGGGCCTTGTATACATCAAGCTCAATCCCGACGGATCGGTCAAATCATCTGTCGACAAATTCTATACTCCCGAACAGCTTCAGGCTGTGGCAGACAAGATGGGCGCAAAGGCAGGCGACCTGATTCTGGTGCTCTGCGGTGCGAAACGCAAGACCCAGACAATGCTTGGCGTGCTGCGTCTTGAGATGGGCAACCGCCTGAACCTGCGCGACCCCAAGGTGTTCGCACCTCTGTGGGTTGTAGACTTCCCTCTGCTCGAGTGGAGCGAAGAGGACGGCCGCTTCTATGCGATGCACCACCCCTTCACAGCACCCAAACCCGAACACATGGAGCTGTTCTACAGCGATAAGAAAGAAGACCTGGAGCGTGTATGCGCAAATGCATACGACTTCGTGCTCAACGGCACAGAGCTTGGCGGCGGCAGCATCCGTATCCACCAGGCAGACGTGCAGCAGCGCATGTTCGAGGTTCTCGGCATCTCCAAGGAAGATGCTGAATACAAGTTCGGCTTCATCATCAACGCCTTCAAGTTCGGTGCTCCCCCTCACGGAGGTCTTGCTTTCGGTTTCGACCGCGTATGCGCCCTCTTCGCAGGCCAGGAGACAATCCGCGACTTCATTGCATTCCCCAAGAACAACATGGGCCGCGACGTGATGATAGATGCTCCCAGCCGCATCGACCAGGTGCAGATGGACGAGCTCTTCCTCGTCAGCAATGCTCCCGCGCCTAAAGAGTAAGGGATGGAAGAGCGCATTCTGGATATCCTTTCAAGTGTGATGCATCCTGCCCAGGGAGCCGACATAGTCTCGCTGGGCATGGTGGAGAACATCCACACCAATCAGAATACCATCAAGTTCAATCTTGTGTTCAAGCGCAAAGACCCTCTTGCAGGCAGCATCAAAGAAGCCTGCCGGGAGGTCCTGGGCGCCACTTTCCCCGAATATAAAGTTTCCATCCTCGAGCTCGTGCGAGAGAAGAAGCCCGAAAAGACCATGGCTCCGGTAAGCGATGCCGAAAATCTCAAGGATGTCAACAGCGTGATTGCCATCGCCAGCGGCAAAGGCGGCGTGGGCAAGTCGATGGTCACAGTGAATCTGGCCATCACACTGGCCCGCAAGGGCTACAGGGTGGGTGTGGCCGACGCCGACATCTACGGCCCTTCAATCCCCCGTATGACCGACACTCAGGGCGTTCAGCCCGAGGCCGAGATAGATGGCGACAGGCAGACCATCATCCCTGTTGAGAAATATGGTGTGAAATGGATGTCGATCGGGTATTTCGCACGGCCCGAGCAGGCTCTTATATGGCGCGGCCCCATGGCAAGCAATGCGCTGAAGCAGATGATCCTGCAGGTGGCGTGGGGCGAGCTTGACTTCCTGCTCATCGACCTGCCTCCCGGAACAGGCGACATCCACATATCGCTGGTGAACGACATCCCCCTGGACGGAGCGATGATTGTAACCACCCCTCAGGCGGTGGCTCTGGCCGATGTGGAGAAAGGCATTGACATGTTCCGCAACCCGAATGTGAACAAGCATATCTTCGGAATAATAGAGAACATGTCGTGGTTCACTCCAGCCGAGCTGCCTGACAACAAGTACTACATATTCGGCCGTGGCGGCGCCGAGGCACTTGCCGCCAAATACAACCTGCCGCTCCTGGCGCAGATTCCTCTGGTTCAGAGTGTATGCGAAAGCGGTGACAACGGCACCCCCGCCGCCCTTGAAGACGGTGAGGTGTTCAAGGCATTGAGCAATATTTTTTAATTTTTTTTGCTTAAACAATAATTAGATATATATTTGCACCCGCAAATGCCACTGAGATATGGTGTAATGGTAGCACTACAGATTCTGGCTCTGTCAGTGAGGGTTCGAGTCCTTCTATCTCAACTAAACA
>JAZLJK010000003.1:0-80481 GCA_045617865.1 Bacteroidales bacterium
ATCGGTTCGAATCTCTGTTTCATAGCTCAAGTTTCGCAAGTACATTAATCTTTCAAAGATACCATTTTATTTTGATTTGACTAAATTTGCCCAAAAAGACAAAAACCTCATGAAGATCCGTTCAATCATTCTGGCAGCCGCATGCTGCCTCACACTCTCATCCTTGCAGGCTTATGGTCAGGAGCACGGCCGGCTGCGCGACTACGGCATCACTCCGGGCATCTTCGAGCCCGGGCAGTGGAATGCCATCACTGACGTGCCCGGTGTCACTGTCGGACATGTCACTCTGATTGGCAAGGATATGCGCACGGGTGTCACTGCCATCGTGCCGCACCAGGGCAATCTGTTCAGGGAGAAGACCCCTGCCGCAGTGTATGTGGGCAACGGTTTCGGCAAGCTGAGCGGCACCACCCAGGTGCGCGAGCTTGGCAACATAGAGGTCCCCATCATCCTCACTAACACTCTAAGTGTGGCACAGGGTATAGAAGGTGTGATAGACTATACGATTAAGAACAACCCCACCTGCTGCAGTGTGAATGCCGTTGTGGGAGAGACTAATGACAGCGGGCTGAACAATATTCAGAAGCGTTTCGTAAAGGCGAAGCATGTGGTTGAGGCCATCGAAAACGCGAAGAGCGGTCCGGTGGAGGAAGGCCCGGTAGGTGCCGGGGCCGGTACCGTCTGCTTCGGATTCAAGGGTGGCATCGGCACTTCTTCACGTGTTCTTCCTGCCGCCTACGGCGGATATACTGTGGGTGTGCTTGTGCAGACCAATTATGGCGGAGTGCTTGAGATAGACGGAGTCAAAGTGGGTGAAGCCCTTGGACAGTACAGTTTCAAGAATGCCGTGGAAAAGGATCGTGCCGCAAAGGCTCAAGCGGCGGCGCAGGCGGCGGCTGACGGCGGTCAGGATACAGTTCTGGCAGCGGCTGACGGCGGTCAGGCTGCGCCCCGGGGCGGTCAAGATGCAGTTCTGGCTGCGGCTGACGGCGATGTCAGGCTTAATCCCGACGGCAGCTGCATGATGGTGCTAATCACCGACGCGCCTGTTGATGCGCGCAACCTCGAGAGAATGGCGAAGCGCGTGATGATGGGCATGGCAAAGACCGGAGGCATTGCTTCCAACGGCAGCGGCGACTATGTCATCGCGCTTTCTGTCTGCCCCGAAAATCTGATTGACGAGTCGAAACCCGTCTACACCCCTGTTCTGCTTCAGAACGAGGCCATGTCTCCCCTGTTCGAGGCTGCCATCGAGGCCACCGAAGAGGCGCTCTGGAACTCTCTTTTCGCCGGCTACGACTGCAAGGACCGCAACGGCAACACCGTCCGTGCCCTCCCTGTCGATGAAGTGGTGAAACTGCTGAAAGCCAGAAAATAGCCAGAACGAGCAGCCTTATGCTCAAACTTTGATACCCCCCGCCTCGGACTGTTTCTCGGGCTGGGTACCGGGACTGTTCACGAATACTGCGGAAAACGTGAACGGTCCCCCTGCCAGCGACCGTTTCGAGGTCTGAAAGCCGGAGAGTGTTCACAAAAACTGCGGAAAACGTGAACGGTCCCCCTGCCAGCGACCGTTTCGAGGTCTGAAAGCCGGACAGTGTTCACGAATACTGCGGAAAACGTGAACGGTCTCCCTGCTAGCGACCGTTTCGAGGTCTGAAAGCCGGGGAGTGTTCACGAAAACTGCGGAAAACGTGAACGGTCCTAGCCGCGCCGCAAAGGAGCAACTGGCAGCGCGGCAGCGGTGCGTCACGGCAAAGAATTATTCTGCGCCGCCGCCGAGAGCCTTGTAAAGGGCAACGGAGCCGCAGAGGGCGTCGTAGCGGTCGGAAATCTGCTGCAGACGGGCAGAGAGAAGCGACTGCTGTGCAGTCAGGACCTCCAGATATGTCGAGCCAGAATGACGCATGAGCATTTCTGTGCTGGCGACGGCGCTTTCAAGTGCCTTTATCTGGCGGACGCGTGCATCTTTCTTCCCTTCAGCCGACTCACACAAAGCCAGAGCGTCAGAAACCTCCTTGCCCGATTTCAAAAGGACCTGGCGGAAATTCTCTATGGATTCCTGCTGGCGTGAGCGGGCTATCTCCAGATTCCCTTTCAGCTTGCCTTTTGCAAAAACAGGCTGCAGAACACTTGCACCAAGGTTCAGGATCCACCCCGCAGGCGAGGTCAATGCCTTTTCCAGAGCACCCTGGCCATTGATGGTCACAGAAGGATAGAATGCAGCACGCGCTATCTGCGTGTCATAGAAAGCCTGGCGCACCAGATTTTCTGAAGCCATGACATCAGGACGTCTTGAAAGCAGAGCGGCAGGAACACCTGTACCCGTCATATCAGGCATAGTGATCTGCTGAAGTGTGCTCCTCTCGAAATGGCGGGCAGGCACCCCCATGAGGACAGAAAGAGCCGTCTCCATCTGGGCGATATTGTAGCGCAGGTCATACAGAGAAGCCTCCACCGAGCAACTGTTTGCTTCAGTCTGCGATATTGAAGCCTCGTTGGTCATACCCGCTTCCTTCATTGCCTTCATGATGCGTACATTCTCCTTCCAGGAGGCTGCTGTAGTCTCAGAGACCTTAAGCTGAGCGTCCAGTTTCAGCAGACCGTAATACAGTTCTGCAATCCCCGCGACAAGCTCTGTTCTGACACTAAGGACAGCAAGTTCAGAGCGTTCCAGCTCAGCCTCAGCCTTTCTTCTGGAGCCGATGAGCTTTCCTCCGAGGTCAATCTCCCATGATGCAGAAGCAGGAATCGAATACGACTCGGCAAGTCCGTCGTATCGGTCATCCCCATAAGCCAGATTGCCGGCAACCGGTATGTTCAGCCCGGGAAGGAACGCCTTCCTGGCAATTGCCAGCGACGACTGCGCCTGCTGAACTCGAAGAGCAGCTGTCTTCAGGTCAGTATTATTTGCAAGCCCCTCTTCGATGAGAGCCTGCAGCGCAGGATCGGTGAAGAAATCTTTCCATCCCAGATCGGCGATGCTGTTCTGCCCGACAGCCTCGAACAGACTGTCTACCACCGGCATTTCAGGAGCGCTGTACTGCTTGAGAGTCGCGCAGCTGCACAATGTTGCGGTCAGGATGAATACTATTGCTGTTTTGACATTTCGCATTGCTCTTTGAATTTCTTGGGTGATAATTTCTCCTGCAGCCATTCAAATGCCACAAAGAGTGACGGAACCATGAAAAGGATGCAGAGCGTTCCAACCACCATTCCGCCGATGACTCCTGCGCCGAGAGTGTTGTTTCCATTGGCGCCGACGCCGCTTGAGACAAGCAGAGGGAACAGACCCACAATCATTGTGAGGACTGTCATCATGATAGGACGGAAACGCTCCTTGGTAGCATAAAGGGCCGAAGCGGCAAGTCCCATTCCTGAGCGGCGCTTCATTACAGCATACTCAGTGATAAGGATAGATGTCTTTGAGAGCAGTCCTATCAGCATGATCAGACCAGTCTGGAGGTATATGTTGTTCTCAAGACCCATGATACGCGCCAGCCAGAAGCTGCCCGTGAGGCCGAACGGAAGTATGAGAAGCACAGCAAAAGGCAGCAGATAACTCTCATACAGGGCG
Source organism: Bacteroidales bacterium (assembly GCA_045617865.1). Taxonomy (GTDB): domain Bacteria; phylum Bacteroidota; class Bacteroidia; order Bacteroidales; family UBA932; genus Equibacterium. Next base: position 3,578 of record JAZLJK010000003.1, read on the forward strand.
CAGAGGATAAAGTATATGAGCGCGAAGCAGATGATGAAGATAATCATCGTGTTGCTGGTCGAGCCTGCCTCCTCTCTGGTGATACCGCCGAAATCGTAGCCATAGCCGACTGGCAGCACCTCGGCTGAAACTTCACGTATCGCGTTGATGGCATCTCCCGAAGAATAACCTTCGGCAGCTTTTCCATTGACCTTGATGCAAGGGAACAGGTTGAAGCGGCTGAGGTTTTCAGGAGCATATATTTTGGTAAGCGACACGAACTGGCTCACTGGAGCCATTTCTTCTCCGATTCTGACATATATGTTGTTAAGTGCCTGCTTGTCGACGCGGTACTTTGGATCAGCCTGGACCGTAACCTGATACAGTTTGGTGAAACGGTTGAAACGGGTGCTCATCCTTCCGCCGAGGTAACCGTTGAGGACTGAGAGCACTTCGTTGGGTGATATGCCGGCACGCTTGCACTTCGCCGCATCCAGGTCTATCTGGTACTGCGGATAGTTGGGGTTGAATGAAGTGTTGGCAGAACCTATCTCCGGACGCTGCCTGAGTGCGTCTATGATATCGGTGGTGACTTTGTAGAGAGATTCGATATCTCCTCCTTTGCGGTCCTGGACATAGAGTTCATAACCGTTTGAAGCTCCGTATCCCGGAATCATTCCAGGTGTGAACACAAAGAGGTCGGCATCGTTCATGTCGGTTGAGTAATCCTTGACGATTTTGGAGATGGCATCCACGCTGTGCTGCTTTCCGGGACGCTCGTCCCACGGTTTCAGACGGACAGTGAAAGCTCCGTGGGTCGACCCGGTGCTTCCGAGCATGCTGAAACCCGTCATTGATTCATACGCCCTCTTCTCGTCAATACCCTTCACGATGTCGTTTTCGATGCGGTCCATGACCGAACGGGTGTATGACAGCGAGCTGCCCGGCTTTGTGGTCACGTCGATTCGGAGCACGCCCACATCTTCGTTAGGGATGAGGCCTGTCTTGGTGACAGACATATTGTATACAAGCAGAGCTGCACCGATGACGACAAGAACCGGAGCAAGCCAGCGGTGGTGCAGGAAGAACTGGACCACCTTGAGGTAATGCCTCCTGACAGATTCAAAACCAGTTTCAAATGCGTCACCGAGTCTTTTGAAGAACCCCACCCTGTTCCCTTTTTCATCTGTTTTCGGGCTGAGCCACATTGCGCAGAGCGCAGGTGAAAGCGTAAGCGCATTGATGGCCGAGATACCCACCGACACGGCCATGGTGATACCGAACTGTGTGTAGAACTTGCCTGATGTTCCTCCCATCATCGATACAGGAAGGAATACAGCCATGAACACCAGTGATGAAGTGATCAGGGCTGAAGTGACGTCGTGCATGGCATCGATGGCCGCCTTCTTGCTGTCGCGGTATCCAAGGTCGTATTTTGTCTGGACGGCCTCCACCACAATGATGGAGTCGTCCACAACCACACCGATACTCAAGACCAGGGCGAACAGTGTGAGCAGGTTTATACTGAACCCGAACACATACAGGAACAGGAATGTGCCCACAATGGACACGATGGTTGCAATCAGGGGAATGACCGTGGCCTTTCCACTCCTCAAGAAGATGAACACCACCAGAATCACCAGCAGAATGGCTTCCAGCAGCGTTCTCACCACATTCTTTATGGATGCATAGAGGAAGTCGTTGGAGTTTGACAGCACTGTCATCTCAAGGTCGATGGGAAAATCCTTGCGTGCTTCCTCGAGATAATCTTCAACGCTGTTGATGACCTCCGTGGCATTGGAGCCCGGGCTCTGGTACACAGATATCGAAGAGCCGTTGCAGCCGTTTGTTGAACCGATGAAGCTGTATGATGTGGCGCCGAGCTCGACCTCTGCCACATCCTTCAAACGCAGCACCTCACCGCTGGGCAAGGCCCTGATAACGATGTTTTCAAACTGTTCCGGCTTTTCGAGTCTTCCCTTGTAGCGCAGGGTATACTCGTATGTGTTGTCTGAATTCTCTCCAAGCGACCCTGTTGCAGCCTCTATGTTCTGCTCGTTGAGGGCGGTCATGACATCCTGAGGGATGAGCTTGTACTGCGCCATCACATCGGGCTTGAGCCATACACGCATCGAATAATCGGCACCTCTCACATCCACGTCACCGACTCCGGGTATTCGTGAGATGGCGGGAACGAGGTTGATCTTCATGTAGTTGGTGATGAACTCTCGGTTGTATGAATTGTTCGGGCTGTAGACAGCAACCTGCAGGAGCATGCTTGTCTGACGCTTGCGGACCGTAACACCCAGCTCTGTGACTTCTGTTGGAAGAGAACGCGTGGCACGGCTCACACAGTTCTGGACGTTTACTGCATCCATGTCGGCGTTGGTTCCCTGCTTGAAGAATACCTGGATGTTGGCTGTGCCGCTGTTGGTGGCGGTTGAATACATGTAGGTCATGTTCTCGACGCCGTTGATGGCCTCCTCAAGAGGGACGATGACCGATTTCATCACAGTCTCGGCACTTGCTCCAGGGTAAGTTGCACTGACATTGATGGTCGGAGGGGCGATGTCGGGATACCTTTCGATGGCAAGTGACGCCAGACCGATGACACCACCGAGGACCAGTACAACCGATATTACGGTAGACAGTACAGGGCGGTCTATGAATGTCTTGATATTCATCTGCTACTCGCCTCCGTCAATCACTTTCTTGATATTGATCTTGGCGCCGTCCTTGATCATGCCCACTCCTTCCACTACAAGAGTGTCACCTTCTGCGGCACCGGACTGTATCACGTATTCCTTGCCGTTGGAAATCTCAAACACATTGATGATTCTGGCCTTGGCCTCACCGGAAGTATACTGGTAGACATAGACCTTGTCCTGAACCTCGAATGTTGCGCTCTGAGGAATCACTATGCAGTTGTCCTGCTCGTGGGGAAGGATGACATTGCCGGAGCCTCCTGAAAGGAGCAGGCGGCCTCTGTTGGGGAATGTCGCCCTGACTGAGATGGCTCCAGTTGTAGGATCGATTATTCCGCTGATGGCTTCTATGCGTCCTTTTTCTCCATAAGTGGAACCGTCGGCAAGCTGCAGGGTAAGGTCCGGCATGTTCTTGAGCACGTTGTCAAGACTTCCGAACTGGCGGCTCAGTGAGAGCACCTGGCTCTCTGTCATGGAGAAGTACACATACATCTCGGAGTTGTCTGAGACAGTGGTGAGTGGTGTGGCGTCGTTGGGTGAGACAAGTGCTCCCTCACGCAGAGGAAGGCTGCCCACCACGCCGTCAGCAGGGCTTTTCACCATCGTGTAGTTATAGTTGTTGCGGGCATTGGTCTCGTTGGCGATGGCCTGTGCAAGAGTTGCTTTCTCCTTTGCAACAGTGGTGCGGGCCATCTGGAGTTCATACGCCGAGATGATTTCTTCTTTGTAGAGCTGTTCCTTGGATTCAAGTGTAAGCTCTGCTGCAGCCACGGCCGCCTTCGCAACATTGACATTTGCAGTCGCCGTCTGGAGCTCGGCCTCATAAGGGGCCTGGTCTATGACGAACATGGTCTGCCCTTTGTGGACGAACGCTCCTTCACGCACATTGATGGCAGTTATGTAGCCGGATACCTTCGGACGGATATCAATATCCTGTTTTCCTCGGATTGTGGCCGAATAGTTAGAACTTAGCTGGCGTGAAGTGGGATGGAGAACCATCACCTCGTACTCTCTTGCCTTCTGCGACGATGCCGACTGCTTGCAGCCGGTGCACAAGACAAGAAGCATGGAGAGAGCAATGAACGATAATCTGAAAAGTTTCATTCTGCACTCCTGTCTTATTCAAACAATCCGGAAACCGTATCAATTATCTTCTGTCCGCGGAGGTCACGTACCATCACTGTACCGTCGGGGTTGAAAAGCATGATGTGAGGGATGCCTCTTACACCATACATCACAGCAGGCTCGTTACCGTCGCCAAGGAAAATCTGGTTCCACTGGGCATCGTATTTCTCAAGCACTTTCCTTGAAGCACTGTTGTCACCGTCAGAGATGCATACACCCACAACTGTGAGGCCTTTGTCGGCATATTTTTCATACACTTCCTTGATGTTGGGGAACTCCTCGATGCAGAAGCCGCACCAGCTTGCCCAGAAATCCATCAGCACATAATTGCCTTTTCCAACGAAATCAGAGAGTTTTACAGGCTCGCCTGCTGGAGTCTTGCCTTCAAAGTCGACGAACATCTTGCCCACTGCGGTGTTCTCTGTATTTACAAGGTACTTATAAGAAGTGACAATGTCCTTCTCGTTCTTCAGGAAGTCTGAAGCATCTGCAAGAATCTCGTCCACTTCGGCTGAAGTAAGCATCTTGTTGTCAAGCATGTTGTTGAGGATAAGGGCACCGAACGCATTGTCTTTGTTTGCATCGACAGTCTTTTTGCTGAGCTCGAACCTTTTGACGTCGTTTTCTTTCCTGAGTTCTGCAAGTGCATTCTGGAACTCCTCGCTGCCTTCGGCAAACTGTTCGAGAATAGCTTTGCGGCGCGCACCGCCCTCTTTGCGGAGAGCCTGGCGTTCTTCTTCATACGCAGCGTATGCATCGTTGAGCACGCCTCCGGTCACAGAGGTTGAATCCTTGCTGATATAAACTGAAACAGTACCCTCTGAGGGAAAGAATAAGGTTCTGCAAGAACGCAGTTCCCTCGCCCTCTGTGCATCGGTGCTGGTGATGCGGAGCCAGAGAGTGGTTGTATCAGATGCGGGATATTCAAACTGGAACTTGCCGTCCACTACAGCGCATGTGTCAGAGACATCATGCAATCTGTCTGTTGCGATTGCGATAAGGGTTGTATCATTCACGTTCTCGTCAGAAAACACGCCCTGAATCATAGAGGTATGGTTGCAGGAAACAGCCACAATGCAGAGTGCGGCCATCAAAATTATTTTTTTCATAGGATATATATATAATGTTATAAATGTTATTTGTCAAAATGTTCAGTTGCGACCTTGAGTGTGTTGTAGAGTGCAACGTTCCAGAAATCCCAGTTGTGGACGCCGTCGCGTACAATCAGCTCGCACGGAACCTTGCGGTCCTGCATCGCATAGTAGAAATCTATGTTCTTGCGGAACAGGAAGTCATCGTCTCCACATTCCACCACCCAGAACACAGAGCGCAGGGCCTCAAGCGCGGCCTCGTCTGCATTGAGCACATACTCAACAGTGTTGTTGGCGTCGACGCTCTCGACGGTGAGGTCCAGGAAATCACCTGCCTTCCCTATCAGGCCGTCGTTATACATCCAGGCGCTCATCGGATATGCGCTGCTGAAAAGCTCGGGATGGTGCTCTGCATAGGCTGCTGTTCCGCCGCCGCCCATGCTGAGTCCGGCAATGGCACGACTTCCCTTTTCTGAGCGGATGCGGTATTTCGCCTCGATGTATGGCATCAGCTCGTTGAAGAAGTAATCTTCGTATGACCAGCCAGTCACATTGAAATAACCTGCGTGATATGTGTGGTAGTCGTCACAGCCGGCCTGCGGACACACTATTATCATCTCACGGCAGTTGCCGGCTGCAAGCTGCTCTGCCAGAACCTGCGGTGCCTTGCCATATTCCGTCCAGGTGGTCTGGTCATCGCTCAGGCCATGCAGCAGATAAAGCACCGGATATGTGCTGTCGGGATTGTTGTAGAACGACTGCGGCACGATGATGTTTGCCTTCATCACAGAATCCAGGATTGTGCTGGGGATGCTTTCCTCCACCACATTGATTTCCGGGAGCCCTTCCGCGGTGTTCTGACCACCTTGGCAGCATGAAGTGATGCAAAGTACTGCTGCGCAGATTATTGCAAGATACTTGACTGATTTCATATATTATTTTATTCTGTAAAGTTGGTCGGGATAAAGCAGATATTTCTTTGCCTTGCGCAGCCATTTCTGCTCTTCTGTCTTGACGTGGTTGCGCATGGTTTCGTAGTCAGTCTCCCCTTTCAGGTAGCTCATCACAGTGTCGTCACCCACCAGGAATTCGAGACGCTGGTTGAACTGCATCTCCTCGCAGTTGTCCTTTACGAAACGGATCAGACGCAGAGTGTGCAGGAAAGAATTGTATCCCTGATCGCCCGGGTTGGGGATTGTCTGGAAACCATAGCATTTCTGCCCTGCATATATGCCTGACTGCGGAGTGAATTCGCACCAGCGCATATACACCGCGCGGTCATAGACAGGTGAATCCACATCATTCCAGGTAAGTGCGTTCTCCCATACATAGTCGCGCCCGCGCTCAAGCTTATGGATGAAAGGAGCGCCGAACATCTCGAACGGGCGCAGTGTGCCTTCTCCGCAGCTCACGTTGGTGCCGTTCCAGAGATATGCCCCGCTCATGAAGTCGGCGCTGAAAAGCGAACCGAATCCGCACTCCTGCGGGATGCTCCACGGCATAAGTTCGCGGTTGGCGTCGTTGGCGGCGGCAGAGATTATATGCAGCGGGAAATGGGCGTTCATATCGCAGTAATACATGTTTGCAATCTCGCCCATCGTGAGGCCGTGCTTGTGCGGGATGCCGTCGAAATGTGTTCCTTCCACCTGACGGCCAGAAGGGTTCCAATGGTCAATTATGTATACTGAAAGCGGCTCTTCTGCCTGGTTCTGTTCCAGGAAGAAAGCGCGGAGCTCTTTCAGGAAAGGGTCGAAACGGTTGCCTGTGTCCTGATGCTCTATTATGACAGCCCTTGATTTTGACAGAGTCTCTTTATCCTGCAGGCTTTTAAGTCTCAGCACATTACGATATCTGGCAATTGTAAAGCCCAGATATTCTCCAGTACCGGGATGCCAGGCTGTGGGGTCGTCAAGCACTGCCAGAGTGCCGCGGCGCAGCACCAGGTCTTCTTGGTCAAGCAGTGGAGTGGCTCTGAATGAAAACATAGGTTAAATCACTTTTGCAGCAATGGCAAGAACATCTGCAGCAAGGGCTTCGCTGGCTTCCTTGCCGGGTGCCTCTGCATAAACGCGGATAATGGGCTCTGTGTTGGACTTGCGCAGAATCACCCATTTGCGCTCGGCCTCGAAATCAACTCTCACACCGTCGATTGTGGTGATCTTTTCATTTGCATATGCCTCCTTCACTGCGTCCATGACCTTGTCGGCGACAGATGCCTCGGGCAGGTCTATCTTGTTCTTTGAGATATAATAGTCGGGATAGGTGGCGCGAAGCTCTGTGGCGCTCATTCCCTTGTGTGCCATGTGGCTCAGGAAAAGTGCCACACCCATGAGGGCGTCGCGGCCGTAGTGAAGCTCGGGGAAGATGACACCGCCGTTGCCCTCACCTCCTATCACAGCACCAACCTCGTGCATCTTGGTGGTGACATTCACCTCACCCACCGCTGCCACGAAATACTGGCATCCGTGAGCCTCGGTGACATCTCTGAGTGCGCGTGATGATGAAATATTTGAGGATGTGGGGCCTTTGACATTGTCAAGCACATAGTCGGCCACTGATACCAGAGTATATTCCTCGCCGAAAGCCTCTCCGTTCTCGCAGATGAATGCCAGACGGTCTACATCGGGGTCTACAGAGACACCCAGCTGGGCCTTGTTGGCCACAACCGCCTCGCTCAGCCCGACAAGGTTTGCCGGCAGAGGTTCGGGATTGTGTGCGAAATGGCCTGTGGGCTCACCGTTTATGGTGATGCACTCCACTCCCAGCTGCTCGAGGAGCTTGGGCATGACCACACCGCCCACTGAATTGACGGGGTCGAGAACCACCTTGAAATGTGCATCTGCAATTGCCTTCAGATCCACCAGGCGGTTGTTCTTCACTGCATCGATATGCTTCTGTGTATAATCTTTATATGTGATGCTTCCAAGCTTGTCTACATCAACATAGTCAAACTCCTCGGCAGCAGCTATTCTCAGCACTTCCTTGCCTTCTGCGTCTGTAAGGAATTCGCCGTGGTTGTTGAGAAGCTTCAGCGCGTTCCACTGCTTGGGATTGTGGGATGCTGTGATTATGATTCCTCCGTCTGCATTCTCAAACACAACTGCCATCTCTGTGGTGGGAGTGGTTGCCATGCCGATGTTGACCACCTCGACTCCGCATGCCACAAGAGTATTGCAGACTATTCCGTCTACCATGGGGCCTGAGATGCGTGCGTCACGCCCAACCACCACTTTCCTGCGGCCTTTTGCGTATGCTGATGTGAATTTTACTATGTCGAGCGGAGTGAGCGCGTCGCCGCACTGTCCGCCGATTGTTCCTCTGATTCCTGAAATTGATTTTACTAATGACATTATTCCAAAGATTTAATCTGCAAAAGTAACGAAAATTTATCAAACATGTGCAGCGAGAATTCTTACTGCATCAGCCACAAGGTCAACGCACGGACGCTTGCGGTAATACTCTTCGGTACGCGGCGCGGGCTCGGGAGTGATTGGTCCGGAACACTCCCCGGCAAGCAGTTCGCGGCAGATGATGGAGCCGTTGTTCTGCCTGTATTCATCCGCTACATGCTGTACCAGTGTGTAGCAGGCTTTTTTGTCGCTCTGCGCGGCAGGATTGGTGAATGGCTTGATGAAGCCGGCCACGAAGGCCATTCCGCACACACAGCCGCACACCTCGCGCATTCTTCCAACGCCGCCGCCGAAGCCGGCTGAAGCCTTCAGGGCTTCGTCTTCAGAAAGCCCTGTGACATCGCTGAACGCCATCACCACAGACTGGGCGCAGTTGAATCCTCTGTGAAAATAATCCTGCGCCAGTGCGCATCTTTCCTGAACATCCATATTATTACAATTTGACTGCAAAAATAATATATTTGCGCCGCAAAATAAATTGTGATGGGCAAAGTGCTGGATTTCATAAAAAACTGGATGCTGCCGGTGGCAATGACGGCCGGTGTGGCTGTGTATCTCTGCTATGCCCATATCCCGGCACTCGCCCCGCTCAAGGCTCCTTCCGACCACATTGCAAAGGCTGCGATGCCTGTGTTGATCTTCCTGCAGCTGCTGCTCAGCTTCTCGAAGGTTGCGCCGCGCGACCTGCACTTCACCAGATGGCACTTGAAGGCGCTGCTGTTCCAGGTTGTGACATGCGCTGCCATAACAGGCATAACTCTCCTGTTCTGCAACGGCGACCCGTCAGTGAAGGTTATTCTGGAAGGAATAATTGTGTGCCTTGTCTGCCCCACTGCCACAGCTGCAGTGGTCATCACCACAAAGATGAAAGGCAATGCGGCAAATATCACTCTCTACACTCTGGTTTCCAATTTCGCCGCAGCAATCCTGTGCCCGCTTCTGTTCCCGCTGCTCGAGCCGCACGCAGGCTTCGGTTTTGTGGCGGCGTTTCTGAGAATTCTGAAGAAAGTCTTCCCGCTGCTGATATGCCCGTTCCTGCTTGCCACAGCTTTCCGCCTCTGGATGTCGAAGGTGCAGCAGTGGCTGGAAAGGAATGCCGGGGCGGCGTTCTATCTCTGGGCGGTCGCACTGATGCTGGTGACGGGCCAGACTGCGCGCAGCCTTGTCAACAGTCCGGAAAGCGTTTCGGTAAAGATAATTGTGGCGGTGTGCTCGCTGGCTGTGTGTCTGCTCAATTTCTTCACTGGCAAGAAGATGGGTGATTCTGAAAACGACCGGATCACGGCCGGGCAGGGACTCGGGCAGAAAAACACGGTGCTTGCCATCTGGGTCGCCCTCACCTACCTCAACCCTCTCTGCGCGCTCGCTCCCGGAGCGTATGTCCTCTGGCAGAACATCTTCAACTCCATCCAGCTCCACCGCGTCCGCCACGGCAAAAGCATCTAGCCCGGCTACGGTGGCACAGAATTCACGGCCTCTAATTGTTATCCTGCCGGGGACTGTTTCCGTGGATGGATGCCGGGGACTGTTCACGGAAACACGGGAAAACGTGAACGGCCTCCCCGCTTCGGACTGTTTCTGGGGCTGGCTGCCGGGGACTGTTCACGGAAACGCGGCAAAGCGTGAACGGTCTCCCTCCGCTGCGGAAATGAAGGATGGCGCAGCCGAGTCGTAGCAGGTTCGAAGGTATGCTTCAGAGCGGTCTGCTGCGCGATTACAAGGTTTTAACCAAGTTCATTCTTGGAAGAAATCACGCGGAAAGACAATTATGGTATAGTTATATTTTTTCATGTTATCCATCAACCGTCTTTGCCACAACAGGTATCTCATCTTCAACGATCTTTTCTTTTTCTTTCTTTTCTTTTCCATATAGACTTAGATTTCCGTAAGGTCGGCGGGGGAAACGCCGGATATGATTTTTTCTGCAATAGGGTCCTCGACCCACTTCTGAATGGCACGCTTGAGCGGGCGGGCACCGAACTCGGGGTCATAGCCCTCGTCGAGAATCTTTTCACGGGTGGCAGCAGACACCTCAACCTTGTATCCGATCTGGTCAAGGCGTTTATGCAGTGCCGAAAGCTCGATGTCCAGAATCTTGCCGATGTCCTCGCGGGTAAGCGAGTTGAACAGTATCCGGTCGTCGATTCGGTTCAGGAACTCTGGCGAGAACTTGCGGGCCAGAGCCTTGTCGATGATGGCGCGCTGACGTTTCGATGGGTCGTCGCCGATGGTCTTGAAGCCCACACCGCCGCCAAGCTCGCTCACTTCCTTGCTTCCGATGTTGGAAGTCATGATGAGGATGGTGTTGCGGAAGTCTATATGACGGCCGGCCGCATCTGTGAGCCTGCCTTCATCAAGCACCTGGAGCAGTATGTTGAAGATGTCGGGATGAGCCTTTTCTATCTCGTCGAAAAGCACCACCGAATATGGTTTGCGGCGCACTTTCTCGCTCAGCTGTCCTCCTTCGTCGTACCCTACATATCCCGGAGGCGCCCCTATCAGCGAGCTGACAGAATACTTCTCCATATATTCGCTCATATCCACGCGGATGATGTTGTCTGCACTGTCGAACATGCACTCGGCCAGCTTCTTTGCAAGCTGCGTCTTTCCAACACCAGTCTTGCCCAGGAAGATGAAAGTGCCGATAGGCTTGTTGGGGTCACGCAGGCCGGCGCGGTTGCGCTCTATCGCACGCACCACCTTGTCTATGGCATCGTCCTGCCCTACAATGGATTCCTTCAGCTTGTCGGCCATGTGGAGCAGCTTGCTTCCCTCGCTCTCGCTCACACGATGGACAGGGATGTTTGTCATCATTGAGACCACCTCCGCCACAGCCTCTTCATCAATGACAGAGCGGTTCGTGGCCAGACGCTGCTCGTATTCTGCCTGATGCTGTTCCAACAGCTGCTGCTCCTGCTGCTTCAGCTCGGACGCAAGCTTGAAGTCGCCCGATTCTGCGGCCAGGCGCTTCTTTTCGCGCACCTCATCCAACGCCTTCAGAGTGGCCGAATCTTCGTCGGCCACACCTTTTGCAATCACAGCACTTGCCCTTGCGCCTGCCTCGTCAAGCACATCCACAGCCTTGTCGGGCTGCACGCGGTCGGTGATGTATCTTGTTGAGAGCGAGACGCATGCCTTGACAGCCTCGTCGGTATAAGTCACGTTATGATGCCGTTCGTACCACGGCTTGATGTTCTGCAGCACAGCCAGAGTCTGATCGAAATCGGTAGGCTCCACAATGATCTTCTGGAAGCGGCGCTCGAGCGCACCGTCCTTCTCAATCACCTGACGGTATTCATCAAGAGTGGTGGCACCTATGCACTGGATTTCTCCGCGCGCCAGAGCCGGCTTCAGCAGGTTGGCGGCATCCAGAGCGCCAGCCTGGGCACCCGCACCCACCAGAGTGTGCAGCTCATCTATGAATATTATGGTATCCTTGTCTTCCTTCAGCTCCTCCACAATACCCCTCATCCTCTCTTCAAACTGTCCGCGATATTTGGTGCCGGCCACAACGCCACCCATGTCGAGAGTCACGATGCGCTTCCCTTTCAGCATCGGAGGGATATCGGCCGCCACAATCTTCTGAGCCAGCAGCTCCACGATGGCACTCTTCCCTACGCCAGGTTCGCCCACCAGCACAGGGTTGTTCTTCTTGCGGCACGACAGCACCTGAAGCAGCCTCTCCACCTCCTTCTCACGTCCCACCACAGGGTCCAGCTGCCCTGCCGCCGCCTGAGCGGTGAGGTCGATGCCGAACTTGTCAATTGTGGGTGTGGATTTCTTCTTGGAAGATTGTGGCTGCGGTGCCTGGCCGGACTTGGGCTGCCCCTGGCCGGCCTGCTCACTCCGCGGCTTTTCGGGCTGTTCCGCCGCCCGCCCTGCAACAGGCTGGCCTTCAGGCTTCTGAGCAGCAGTTTTATCTTCCGAAGGCTTTTGTGCCGACGCTGCTGGACCGGGCTGATTCACAGCCGGCTTCGCCTCCTCCCTGATATCCGCCTCGAGCTCCTTCACAGAAGCATAGGTGATGCCGTAGCGGCGCAGAATAGGCGCAACTGTGGTGCAAGAGTCGTGAAGCACCGCCATAAGCACATGCTTCATTGTAGGCGAAATCATTCCGCCCGCAGATATTTCAGCAGAAACATTTCTGTAAAAATCATCAATGTCAGACGAGAACACGATGCTGCCACTCTCTTCGTAAGGGACAGCCTCAGCCTCTCTCAAAACGCTCTCAAGCTCAGCCTTGATGTTGTCGGGGCTCACATTGAAAGATTGCAGAACCCGCACCGCCTCATTGTCGCCGTCACGCAGCAGAGCCAGAAAAATGTGGTCGGGCCCGATCTGACGGTTGCCCAGCCGTGCAGCCTCCTCCCTTGCAAAAGAGAGTATCCGCTGCAGATCCTTTGTAAAATCCTTTGCCATACGCTGGCAAATTTATCTAATTCTTTCCATTATCGGGCAAAATAATTTGGTGTAATGATAATAATCACTACATTTGCGGTCCAAAATCACAAACATTTAATTTTTTAGATCATGAAAAAAGGAATCCATCCCGAAAGTTACCGTCTTGTTGCTTTCAAGGATATGTCAAACGACCACGTTTTCATCACCCGCTCTTGCGCAAACACAAAAGAGACCATCGAGGTTGAAGGCGTTGAGTACCCCGTTGTAAAACTCGAGATTTCAAACACATCTCACCCCTTCTACACTGGTAAGATGAAACTCGTCGACACTGCAGGTCGTGTTGATAAATTCTACAGCCGCTACGGCAAGAGAGAGAAAAAATAATCTCCCCCTTCTGCAACAGATAATATAATCCCGGAAGCCCACGCTCCCGGGATTTTTTTTGTTTTTATGCCGGCTGAAAATGGAAACGGTCCCGGAGCAAAGAATGCTCCGGGACCGTTTGGCCGATTAATTATTCTGTATTATTCGTATTTGTAGAACTCAAACTCAGAGAAGAGCATCCACCCCTCATGGCACCATGTGTCAAGTACCTTGACACGGATATACCTTACTGCAGGCAGCCCTTCTGTTGGAATCTCAAACTCTTCACCGTTCAGCCAGCGGTCGATATCTTCCTGAGTATTCTGGCCGTTGGGCTGTCCTGAAGGCTTGGTTGACTCACACGACACGAGTTTTGTCCAACCTTCCCATGAATCATCTGTGGGAGCATCTGCACGGCCGTAGATTTCCCAGCTCTTGAGACTGCCGCCGTCATAGATTCGGTTGTCAGTCGGGTTGCCGAAATGAACATACTTGCAAAGCTGGCATTCCTGGCCCATGTCGAATGTATACCAGAACGGGAATGCCTTGGGGTTGGTGTTGTCACTGTGGGCGAAATTGCCGGCAGTCTTGTCACCATCCCATCCTTTCCAGAGGGCACCTGCCCATGCTGTCAAAGCGATATCATTTGCAAGAATCAACTCCGAGAAGCCTTCCTTTGCCACCAGTTTGACATGAATGTCAGGGAACTTGCCAGTTGCAGTTACGACAAACTCGTCAATTGCGTCAGGTTCAGGCTTGAAAGTGGTTGATACAGTATAGTCACCGTTTGACTTCCAATCGGTCAGTGTCATAGATGCCTCTGTCACATCAACAGTCACCGGCTGATCGTTTGAGTCAGAATATGTCAGTTTGTTTGCAGTTGCACCAGCTGCAGTTCCGAAAGAGACAACAACATCATTGCCGTTCAGAGCGCATGAAGTTGCAACGGCCGCAAGAGTTGCCTCATATTCGCTTCCATAAGATTTTCCGGTAACTTTGACAGGGTCAGAGCTGTTGTTCTCTGCATCAACGGTAATAACAGTGAACTCATAAGTGCCTTCGGGGAGATCAGTAACGATACAGCTGTAAGGTTCAGTCTCGTTCACTCTTGTTACAGGGAATTCCTGAGAACCGTCACCTGGAGTCCATGAAACCACGCATTTGGTGGTACTCATGCCATAATTGAACTCACCTGCAATCTGAACTCTGCCCTTGCCGCCATTGGCAACTACATTGACCAACTGCTCGCACTTGACAAGTTCAGGCTCTACGAAAACGAACTGTGACATCACTCCACAGTTGTCGCCCTCAGAAATTGAAAGGGCGAAAGAAGCTGAAGTATTTACAAACACAGTGGCAGGAACATCAACCAGCTTCACCACATTCAGGTCATCGACAAATTCAACATTTGCCTTTGTGATCTCTATCGATACCTTTGTCTCACCCTTGGTCTTCACTGATGTATATACAACAGCAGCCTTGACACTGCCATCGGCAAGGCCTGCTTTTACTGCATTGTACGCAGCTGCAGGTGTGATCATGAACTCTGCACTGAGACGCGCTGTCTCAGGTGATGTGTAGGGAAGTCTTGCGACACCGTCAGAGTACTCGGGGACATAAGTAATGGCTGTGATTCCAAGCGAACCTTTGTAAAGAGGAAGCTTGACCACAGTAGCCGCATCATCTGCGAAAGTGATGGTGACACAGTCAGAGTCAACCTTTACGTCAGAGAAATAAGCATCACCGTCCTTGCCCTGCTTTCCATCTTCACCTTTTGCACCAGGAGCGCCGTTCTTGATGACAGCTGTCTTGCCGTCAGAGAAATAGATAGTATAACCGTCTTCATCATCCTGAAGTCTTGTTACAGAAACATTCTTCTGCAGCTGGGCCACGATTTCGGACACATTTGAAATCTGGCCTTCAAGATTGTCGATTCTTGCAGCCTGTTCATCGACAAGTGCATTCACATCAGACATCTTGGCACATCCGGTTGCCAGAAGCGTAAGTCCGATTGCAATAGTTAAAATGATCTTTTTCATGTTGAATGATTATTTGGTGAATTATTACTTCAATTGTTTACAAGTATAAAGTTTTGAACTCTTACACCTTTTTGATTTCTCAAAATGATATTTGTATTTCAAAAAATGATTTATATGTCAGATATTTTCACCAGCACTCTCCCCTGTGTAAACTCACGATATGACACCGGTGACATGCCTGTCTTGTTTTTGAACACCACATGGAAATATGAAGGCGTCTCAAATCCGGTGGCATAGCCTATCTGCTGGCAGCTCATCGAGGAATTGGTAAGCAGTTCCTTTGCCTTTGCGACACGGAGTTCAAGAATGAACTGGCTAGGAGAAAAGCCCGTGGAGTTCTTGAACGTCTTCCTGAATTTTGAATAGCCGACACCGATTGTTTTTGCAATTTCCTCCCCTGTGATTCTAGTGTCGAACTTTTCCTGCATTATCAGTTTGGCCTTGTTTATCATATCGTCTTCCTGTCTCTCGCGGAATGCCGACTGTCTATCTTTGCTGTACGCATACGCCAGGAGCAGATTGGCTATTCCTGACAGAACCAGCTGATATCCCGACTCCTGTTTGGTGGCCGCCTCCACTGCTTTCCTGTATAGGGCGAACACTTCGTCAAGAATTCCAATATGAAACACCGGCTTGCTCTTCTGAAAGAAGCCGTTACGGACTTTTTCATCGATATCCTTTCCTGTAAAGCCTATCCATGACTCATGCCAGCCGGTTTCCGGATCGGGACGATAATTATGCCATTCTCCAGGAAACAGAAGGAACATATCGCCTTCATTGATATCTATCTTTTTCTGGGAAGCAGACACAAAGCGTCCGTGTCCTTTGGATATATATACCAGCTGGTATTCGTTCAGCACACGACCGTTCTCAGCGGAGAAGCAGTACCTCACGGGATGGTTGGTGGACGGATACTCACTGTGAGGAGGAATATCCTGATAACCGGCCGTCGTGGTGACCATTCCCCATGAAATATCCTGCTCATTCGCCTTGAGATATTTCACATGAGCCTCATTAATTACATTTCCCATTGATCTGTCGTATTAGTTGCACTTCTTCTTCAGAGTAAGGTGTGCCGTCACCCCTCAGGATATCATGAAACCAGACCTCCGGTTCCTGATAAGATTCCTGACCGCCCCATGGATATATTGTGTTTGTCTTTCCAGCCACAAAGCCCCAGTTCACTGCCGCCACATTGTTCTCCTTAAGCATCGGCATCACACTCTGGAAGGTGCATCCGAAAGGTCTGGCCATGTATTCAGTACACATGACAGGGCGGCCATATGTCTTCAATGTGTCTATTGCTTCCTTGACAAGTTCAGGAGCGCTATACGTGTGCAGGCACACAATGTCCGAGTTGGCAAGCTGGATCTTGTTCAAGTCGCCGAAATCCTGGCATGTGACAGCAGCGGTCAGAGGCTGGGTGGGACGCGCCTTTCTTGCCCATTCAAATGATTTCTTGAGCAGTGGGATCGACTCATTGAGGTGCTGACTGTTTCCAGGCTCATTGTAGACATCCCACATCAGCACTCGTTTGTCTTTTCGGAATGTTCCTATGATGTCTGCCATGTATGATTCCAGAACAGGATACAGCGTGAGTGTGTCGCTTCGTCTTGCCACACTCGGGTCTTGCACCCAGCCGGAATTATGGATCCCCGGCCTGGGCTCACGCTGCTTTCCATATTGAGAGGCAGGATCCCAGCAATCGTCAAAGAACACAAAGAACGGGCGGATTCCATGCTTTGTACATATTTGAAGGAATATCTCCATTCTTTCTTTGAGCCCGTCGGGATCATTCTCCCATACAAGGCTGCTGAGGAAAACTCTCATAGTATTGAACCCTAGTTCTTCACCCCACCCCATCTCACGGTCGATGGTTTCGGGATCGAAGGTGTCGGCACTCCACATCTCTATCTGATTGATTGCTGTGGATGTGGTGTAGTTGCTTCCAGAGAGCCAGCCCTGACGGTCGTACCAACGCTGGGCCTTCTTTTCCGACCACCGGGTTGAAGGACTGCCGCAGCTGGAGAACGCCAGCATTACTGCCAATATGGCTATGCTTATCTTTTTCATCATTCGTATTTATAGAATTCAAACTCAGAGAACAGAATCCACCCCTCGTGACTCCATGTGTCAAGGACCTTGATACGTATATACCTTACCGTCGGCATACCTTTAGTAGGAATTTCAAACTCCTCACCTGCCAGCCAGCGGTTCTTGTCTTCCTGGGTATTCTGTCCGTTAGGCTGTCCTGAAGGTTTTACTGACTCGCATGAGGCAAGTTTTATCCATCCGTCCCAGGTGTCAGTTTCAGGCTTGTCCGCACGACCGTAGATTTCCCAGCTCTTGAGGCTGCCGCCGTCAAAGATTCGATTGTCTGTGGGATTACCATAATGCACATACTTGCAGAGCTGGCATTCCTGTCCCATATCAAAAGTATACCAAAGAGGCAATTCTTTTGGTGAAGTGTTGTCACTATGAGCGAAATTGTTAGAGGTCTTGTCTCCGTCCCATCCTTTGGAAAGTGCTCCAGCCCATGCATTCAAGCGTATGTCACTGTCGAGAATCAGTTCTTTGAAGCCCGATTTCTTCACCAGCACAACTTGTCTTTCGACAGGTCTTTCTGGGAAAGTACCTTTTTCTGAGACTGTGAACTCATCTACAGCATCTGTCTCAGGCGTATAGAAAGTCCTTACGGTAAACTCGCTCTCAGGCAACCAACCAGGCAGGACAACTGTGTTTGTTGTCTTTGGAACAACAATCTCCTGCTTTGTGCCGTTTTCGTCGCAATAAGAGAATATTGTCCGAAGCGCCCCTTGGCTTTCCGCAGCAAAAGTTACAGATATGGCATCCCCCTCAGGTTCACAAAGAGCGACAGAGCGCACTTTCAGGGTTGACAAGTATCTGCTGCCGTATGCCTTGCCAGAAACTGTGGTCGGGACTGACTGATGTCCTCCGCTGTCTGTTGTCACAATAACGAAATCGTATGTTCCCTCATCAAGGTTATTGACATAGAAGTCGAATGCCTCCTCCTCTTCTATTCTCTCTATCGGGACTACGGCACGGCCATTACCCGGCATCCATGTAATAGTACATGATTCTGTATCCATTCCATATTTGAGAAGTCCTGTGATTCTGACTCTGTTAAGTCCGGCAAGCACATTGACATCATCGATTTTGGCGGCATAGATCCTCTCTCCACCGTCAATCATAGCTTGAATGTCAGGATTTGGGGAAAGCGGGCCTTCGCATGAAACAGCCACGATTATGGCTGATAACAAGTATGACAATTTATTTACTTTCATATCAGTGTGAATGATTAAACAGGGTTGCCCCAGAATGTAAATTCCGTGAAATGTATAAAATCGTTGCCTCCCCATGTTTCAAACACCTTGAAGCGGATATACCTTACCGCAGGTGCTTCTGCGGGGAACTCAAAGTCTTCACCGTTCTGAATATACTCCCAGTCTTCAGCAGTATGTTCACCAACCGGTAGTCCGGAAGGTTTGTACGAATTACATTCAAGCAGTTTGGTCCAACCGTCCCAGCTGCCGTCTGCAGCAGGAGTCTTGTCTGTTCCCCAGACCTCCCAGGTCTTCAGATTGCCGCGCATAAATGCATACTGTTCCATGAACAGAGGATAAAACTTGTACCTGCTAAGCTTTGCTACCACACCAAGGTCGAACGTGAACCACATCGGAAATGTGTCACCGCCGGGGCTGTGTACAAAGAGCGCAGGTGTAAAATCATCATTCCAGGCATATGCCAGATTACCTGCCCATGCATTACACTCAATATCACCGGGAAGTATATACGGATTGAATTTATCCTTCTCCAGCCTCATCTCCTGAAACGGAGTAAGGTTCATTGAGAGTGTGTCAGAAGAGTTACCCCAGCGGTCAAGGACATATATGTTGAAATCGCGCGGCTCGCTGTCAAAACCTCTGACATAGAAAACGCCTTCAGCCGACTGAGTATACTGTGCATGAGCCTCATACAACTGATTCATTTCATCTGCAGTCTCAACATGAAAAGAAAGGCTTGCCTTGTCGGGATTGCTGAACCCCACGTATATACCACCGAAAGTCGCATCCATCTGGATGGATTCAAACACTTTTTTCACCGGAGGAGTGAGCGGTGTGATCTCCACCTCAACAGCTTCACCTTCATTTTCGGATCTGTCGACACAACTGACAAGCACCTTGTGGGGATTGGTATCTCCAAATCCCTCCACCGTGAGAGTGTTTGAATAAATAGATGCTCTGGTTTCCTTCACGTCCCCCTGCCCGACGGAATATGTTGCCTTTACATACATCAAATCGGTATTGTCCGGCAATTTATACCTCAGGATTGCCCCACCGGGAATACTTTCCGCCTTTATGTCTGTAACCAGTCCTGGCACGGACGGGTCTGTATCCGGGCCGTAGGGATGTATCGGATTCTCTTCCTGGCAGGCAAAAGCAAGCAGCACTGTCAGTCCGGCAAATAATATAGATTGTTTCATCTTTTTCATATCTCTACCAATTTGGGTTCTGGATAAGGTCGGGATTGACAATACAGTCATACTCTTTGAGTGGCCACAGATTGTCGCGGCGGTTGTATTGTCGCGTAAAGTATGTAGTAAGTTTGTAGTACTCACTTGTAGTGGACTGGTTCACATCCCATCCCCGCATGTCAACATTGAAGTACTGTTCAGTGAGGTTCCACCTTCTGATATCCCAGAAGCGCTGTCCTTCAAGAGCGAGTTCTATCATCCTCTCCTGACGGACAATCTCTCTGAAGCCGTCGCACGTCATTGGTTTTTCAGGATTGATTGAATGCCTGCCCCATGAGTCACGCACACCTGCAAGTCCTGCTCTTGAACGTACCATGTCGACATACGCATAGCAGTCTTCCGGGACCGTGCCGGAATTTGTGCTGGCTTCGTTCAGACACTCTGCATACAGCAGATACAGGTCAGCAAGCCTTATTATCGGGAATGGATACGCTTCGATAATAATACTCGTCGAAAGCATCGTATTCTGATAGCGTACGAGTTTCTTGGCAAAATACCCGGTGATTGAATAGAGAGCACCGCGCTTTCCTGAGACCTGACCGGCTTTTGCCTGAAGGTACCACGAATCCTCATCATCAAGTCTGCCTATGCCATACCAACTGGAACCATCAAAGCCGAGTGTTGCATAAAATCTTGGTTCACGGTCGAAATGAAGCGCTGCAGTAGTATAACCCGGTGCGATGTAGTATCTGTCATCTTCTGTAGCCGTCCTGGTTGAATACCGGCCTTCGTAGTCATATTCAGGATCCTCATCAATAGGGACTCCGTTCTTTGAATAAAAAGTCTCAGCGACAGCCAGTGTAGGTGCAAATGTGCCGTTCAATGCATTATAGTATCTGCCATCTGCAGAATAATCAAGTTCAAGCCAGGGCTGACAAATTTTCTGAAGGTCCACTATTCCGGAGTTGCCACACCCCCAGATCAGCTCTCTGTTCCATCTGTCAGTCACCTTGCATCTGTTTGTCAGTGACAGTATCGTTTCATCACTGAGATCAAAGGCCGATTGATTGATAAACTCATAAAGCCCATGGCCCGCTTCTTCTGCACAGTCAATCGCTTCCTTGCAGGCATCGGACGCCTTTTCCCATTTTTCAAGGCTGAACTCCTGATTGAAGAAATGAACGCCTTCAGCATTGGCAAAGTTGGCATAATCAGTATTACCGTTGAAGAACGGGCTGGCTGCCGTTGCAAGAATCTTGGCCTTTATCGCCAAAGCTGCAGGCTTGGTTATTCTTCCCATTTCAGACGCTTCTGCCTGTATGTTCATAGGAAGGTTTCCAACTGCCTCATCGATAAGCCCCACACAATAATCCACCACATCGTCAATCGGTTCACGCACCACCCTCACCTCTTTTTCATTTGCAGATACAGGTATATTGGTGCGGACAATTGGAATCGGACCATACATTCTCATAAGCCAGAAATGATAGAACGCCTTGAGCACCATTACTTCTGATTTCCATTGAGCTTTTTCAAATGCAGTAAGGTCCGGGACTTTATCCACATTCTCAATAAAAGTGTTGCAGTCACGAAGAGCAACGAACATAGACTTGCCCCAGTTCGCCCCGTTCCAGTAATCGACCAATGGGGAATTTGTGTTCTGCATCCCCTTCGTCACCCAGAAGGTTGTCTGATTAGTGAACTCGGAAGAAACATCGCCGAAATACCAGACTTCATCGCCGCAGTCCATTCCCGGATCCGTTCCGTTCTTCCCATGTTCGGGGACGAAAGAATAACAGGTGAACAAGTATTTCTCTGCGGAGCTCTTGGTATTGAACACCATCTCCAATGTAGCGAGATTGTCAGGTACGACGTCAAGATAGTTGCAACCGGAAAGTAATCCTGCAACAAGTATCAAAGTAAATAATCTATATGATTTCATCTTGAATACAATTAAAAGTCTACTTGAACGCCAAAATTGAATACTCTTTGGTTGGGATACCCGGTACCGTTGCCGCCCATTTCAGGATCCCAGAGTTTGAAAGGACTGAATGTAAACAGGTTGGTACCGCTGACATAAAGTCTCAACGTGCTTATGCCTACCCTGTCAAGAGTCTTCTGCGGCAAGCTGTACCCGAACTCGAGAGATTTCAGTCTTATGAACGATCCGTTCCGCATCCACCATGTACTTGTCTGCGAGTTGTTGTCGACACTTGATGTGGAGAGACGCGGCCAGAATGCGTAGATGTCTCTGTCCTCTTCAGACCAGTGACTCTCTGCAATCTCAGAGAGCAGCGCTGTCTTCCTTATCTGTGATCCGCTTGTAGACGTTGAGAACGGGTTGAGCTGGTTGTAATTGATGAAAAAGCTGCTCCTCGCCGATCCCTGGAAGAAGCAGGAGATGTCAAACCCCTTGTACCCCATGGAAAGTCCGAATCCGTATGTAATCTCAGGAACCAGAGGCAGACCTATTGCGACCTGGTCGGCTTCTGTGATTTTTCCGTCATTGTTTATATCCTTGTACTTGAGGTCACCGGGCATAACCGTACCGAACGACTGCTCTGGGGAATTCGCGATATCCGCCTCGTCAACAAACAGACGCTCTGCAACATACCCCCACTGCTGATTAAGGCTGTACCCTATTCTTGAACGCCATGGAAGTCCGGCACTTGCATAGTCGGGTTCATCCGCCACCTTGAATTCACTTGTCGCATAAGTAAAGTTGCCGTAGCCCTGCATCCAGAAGCTGTTGCCAAACCATTTGTTGAAGTTGGCTGAAACATCCACACCATGCGACGCCGCCTCGCCGACATTTGCATTCACACCTGCTTCCAGTCCCATTGTACTGGGGATAAAGCTGCGGCCCATGAGGATATTTGAGCGGTATTCCCTGAAATAGTCGGCCTGTATCTCAAAACACTTGAACAGGCTTGCTTCAATGCCTATGTTCATTTTCTTTGCGACCTCCCAGGTAATGAATTCATTCGGATATCTGATAGCAGAAATACCTGACTTGTAATTGCCCCAGTTCGTTCCGAACACCTGGCCACGTCCCTCACTGTTCATATTCATGTTTGAAAGATAGAAGAACCGCTCCTCGTCGCTTCCAATGGCATCATTACCCACAAGACCATAAGTTGCCTTGAACTTCAATTTGTCCACAGTTTCAGCAAGGGGTGCCCAGAACTTTTCATTGGACACCAGCCATGCACCTCCGATGGAAGGGAAGAAACCATATCTTTCTTTCTTCGCAAAACGTTCCGAGCCGTTATATCCGAAGTTGAATTCCAGAAAATATCTGTTATCATATCCGTAAGACAGACGTCCTGACAGTCCTTGATTTCTTCGGGGCAGTGAAGTGATGACACTTCCGGAATTGCCGTTAAGTTCCTGCTTCAGCTGATATACCGCAAGAGCCCCCACCTCATGTCTTCCGAATGTTCTGGCATAGTTGACCTTTCCCTGAATATATACTTGCGAATATACATCCTTCGGTCCCTCCGAATACCCCAGATACTCTGTTCCGCTGTCTGCGTTAAGAGCGGTAAGCGTGTATGCATCATTCTCCTGATCATAGAAACCGACCTTGTAATAGAAAGGCGAATATGCTCTGGACACGTCAAAATATGACCTTCTCGTAGTGCTGAACAGAGCCTCTGCACTCAAACCTTCGGTTATGAAGTCCAACTTCTGCGCAACTTCAGCCTGTGCAGCAATGTTTGTTCTGCTATAATCCTTGTAGCCGCGGACCATCATAGCATAAGGATTTATATAAGACGATCCGTCCACATTACCGAACAGGGGGTGGCTGACACTCTGATTCTGAAGATCGGGTGCAAAGAACTTGGGAAAGTCTACAGGGCTGGAATGAACAGCATAGTCGAACATTGCCGTTCCTCCGTCAATCGGTCCTGTATAGTCATCAAAGTCGGTCTGGAATCTCACTTTCATCGTAGTAGTCTTTGTTATCTTGACATTGAATGTTGAAAGCAGATTGTATTTCTTAAGATCGATGTTGGAATTGAAGTTGTTCTGCCCTTCATTCTGCAGAATACCTGTATCCTTGCTGAATGTTCCGGCTATGTAGTAGGTAGCCACTGTTCCACCACCGCGTACATTGATATTGTACCGCTGGTTATATGCCTGACTCTTGAACAGCTCTGACATCCAGTCCACAGCAGGATACACATACTCATTCCTACCTGTTCTCATGGTGCTGGCTATCTTTGTCTCAGTATACGGGACTGTACCGTTAGGATTCCTTGTAAGAACCGCTTCGTTGTTCAGCCTCATATAAGTGACAGGGTCAGCAAGAGAAATCATCTGCGTGGGAGATGCAAGAGAATTTTCAATTCGCACCGACACCTGGGCCTTTCCTTCACGTCCCTCTTTCGTAGAGACCAGAATCACACCGTTTGCGCCTTTTGCGCCGTATAGAGCTGTTGATGTGGCGTCTTTCAGCACTGAGAAACTGGCAATATCATCCGGCTGCACACGTGCAAGGTCATCAGCTGTAATTTCAACGTTGTCGAGCAGAATCAGAGGATCTGTCTTGTATCCGAAAGTAGTGACACCTCTGATGAAGAAGTTGGCGTTGTCTTTGCCCGGTTCTCCACTTCTCTGATATGCGATGACACCTGACATTCTTCCGGCCATTGTGGTTGTCAAGTTACTTGTAGGTCCCTTAAGGACTTCAGGTTTGACTGTCTCAATAGATCCGATAACACTCTCCTTCCTCTGTTTGGCAAATGCCACCACAACAGCTTCATCAAGATTGTCCTTCAGCTGTTTCATCACAACTGTGATATTCCGGCGTGAATTGACGGGGATTTTTTCCTCTTCCATTCCGATATACGAAACAACAAGCACATCGTCATCTTTTGCATTGATTGAGAAGTTACCGTCCAGATCGGTTATCACACCACCTGTCTTGTTGACAATCATCACAGCCACACCAACAAGAGGTGCCCCGTCTTCATCCACAACCATGCCCTGAACAGGATGAGTATCCTGAGCAGATGCCGACACCACCGGAAAAAAGAGTAACGACATGACCACCGCACAAAATGGCAGCCATATACTGTTTTTCAGTGAGTTATTCATGAATGACATCAATTATTTGTTTCAAATCCGTGTTTTGTATGATTACCGTCCTTACCTTTTCCGAGTGCTTCGGCAAGAGCATCCAGCATCCCATATCCGAATCTGTTGTCAGGCAGCATGTAATGGCCTTCCGTCCACTCGTTGAAGCAGGCAATCGTGATGATGGGCGGAACCTCCTTATGAGTATTGAGATATGCGAAAGAAGCCTTCACCAGCGCCTGGAATGCAGCAGGGCTTTCATTGTCAAGGATGACACAGCCCGGCCATTTTCCTCTGTCGGGATTCCCATCGTTGTAGGGAGGCATAATATATCTGGGTGTGGAATCCCAACCAGGTGAAAGAGAAGGCAGATATGGAATGTCAAACTGCCTGTTGTGCATCGGCCAGAGTTTGAATGCCACATCAGCTGCAGCAATGCCATAGTCGGGCAGCTCCACATCTTTCGGTTGATAGTTGTCTGCGACCCATGTGAAAGGATTGTATGACCCTGCCGTCGAGAAGCCCGTTTCCTTTTCATTGGGAGAATAAAAACCAGATGAGTGGAAATGCAGCCCTTTGTGTCCAAGCTTGACAGCAAAGTCATTAAGGTCATTCAGGAGTTTCTTGGTGCCCTCAACGCCAAGCGACCTCTCAAGACGGTTGGGATCCCATATACAGATTACAGGCTTACCGTCAATACGCCAGTAATTTTCAAGATGGCAGTACCTGGAAATTATGTACGTGAGACTGCGCCAGCATTCTTCTGCCGAAAAGTCAGGAGCCTGAAAGCTCGGAGGATATGCTCTATACCCGTTTGCAAGCTGTGTGGGGTAGAGTACATACCAGTCATGGTTGGTCCACATGCATGCAAACTTGACATCCTTGCAGTTGCTTGAGCGGAGGAAACCATTTTCAAGCGCCTCATGAAGGCATGGCTCGCCATTATACCAATACCAGTCCCATATCAGCACATCAATTCCGCTTTGCCTGCACAGTTCGTTGTATTTCTCCCATGTTGAAGGAAGACTCTCGTCAAGTTCTCCGAGCAGCGGTCCGCGTGGCTGCGCATGTCCGGGGAACCATGGACGTGCGCTGCGTACCAGATTATACTCAGTCCATCCCTTTCCATACAACTTATCATGTATTGCAGACGGGTGGTAGTTAGGAAATGTATAGCATGCCACCGTCAGATTATCCGGCTTTTCAAGCAGAGCCGGATCCTTGACAAGCTCATTCAGATCATCAGGCAGGCGCTTTGCATCAGTCTTGTTAACTGTCGGGGTCAACTGCCCCGGAGCCATCGACATCATCGTCATGCAGAGCACTCCGCATGCCGTGACCGACACCATTTTCAACAGAAATCTCTTCATCATTCGATTCCTCCATGTTTGGTATGAGTGTCCTCTTTTCCTACCGCTTCACCGAGAGCATCCAGCATACCATATCCGAATCTGTTGTCAGGAAGCAGGTAATGGCCCTCGCTCCATTCATTGAAACATGCTATGGTCACAAAACGCGGCACATCCGGATGACGGTTGAGATACCAGAATGAAGCCTGGACGAATGCCTTGAAAGCAGCCGGATTCTCATTCGCAAGGATATTCACTCCAGGCCACTTGTTTCTGTCAGGGGTCTCACCTTTCTTTCCAGTACATATATATCGCGGAGTGGAATCCCATCCCGCACCCACTGCTGGCACGAAAGGAGTTCCGTGACGGTTATACTCTTCATCCCAGACCTTGAAAGCGACATCTGCCGCAACCTCACCGTAATCAGGGAACAGCTCATCAGAAGGAATATCACGACCTGCAATCCAGTTCATAGGGTTATATGAGCCGGAAGTATCATAACCAGCCTCAACATTGTGAGCTGATGTAAACCCCACAATATGGAAGTGTATGCCGGGATATCCAAGCTTCATTGCGAACTCTCTCAATTCACTGAAGAGTTTCTGTACACCGGCAAGTCCGAGTTTGTTTTCAAGTCTTGCTGCGTCCCATATACACAGCACAGGTTTTCCGTCGAGTTTCCAATAATTAGGCTGATTGAAGTAACGTGTAACTATGTATGACATGCTTCTGAAAGCTTCCTCATACGACAGGTCCGGGGCAAGGAAACTGGGAGCGCCAGCATTCGTGCCGTCTGTCTTCAATGTAGGATACAGCACATACCAATCATGGTTTGTCCACATGCATGCGAACTTCACATCATTACGGTTGGAAGACTCAAGAAAACCGTTTTCAAGCGCTTCGTGAAGGCATGGTTTACCACCGTACCAGTACCAGTCCCAGATAAGGACATCTATTCCGCTCTGCTTGCACAGCCTGTTGTAAATCTCCCATGTTGAAGGCAGGCTCTCATCCAACTCACCAAGGAGAGGATGACGCGGTTGAGCATGCCCCTCGAACCAAGGTCTCGCTCCGCGCACAAGCCCGTATTCAGTCCATCCTGGACCATATATCTTATTGTGAAGTGCTGTGGGACAATAGTTCGGGAACACATACGAAGCCACCTCCAGACCTTCTGGTTTCTGTAGAAGTGCGGAATCTCCCGCAAGAGTCTGCAGATCCTCGGGGAGCCGCATCCTCCTCGGGGCTTCTGCTTTCTTCTTTGCCAATGCAGCGAGAGGTGCGGCAAGGGCCATGACACATATCGTCAGATAGACTAACTTTTTAAACTGCTGTTTCATTTTATTATATGTATTGGAATATTGAACAAGAACGCTGTTTTCTGTAACTTTCCGGCGATATGCCCTACACCTATCGCACAATGGTGAGAAGGTCCGCCCTTGGACCACTGATTAATGAAGTCTTTTGCACCGCATGAAAAACGATACCTGCTGTTAGTGTTTCCGATATTGAGGACAGGTCCCTCAACCGAATCACCTTCGGCAACAAGAAGGCTGATTCCTTCAGAGTTTTCACACACAGAAAGAAGAGTGACCGGACCGTGTTTCACAGTCATCTGTATCGAGAGGCCATTCCCCGGTTTTCCGTGATAGACAGGAAGCGGAACTAGAGAGACTCTGCCTTCGGCAATCTGAAAATGAGCCGGACCGTCATGACCCAGCAATACAACATCATCATTATAATCCATCGCATAGAATTCAGAGAATGAGCCACCAGTCCCAAGAAGCGACATAATCTTCATAGCCTGGGCATTTTTGACCTCACACTCCCCTGCCACCGGTATACCTTTTCCGGTAAGAAGCGTGTTACCGGCAATCACGGAGGTTGAAATATCCTGCATATCCCCTTCTCCTTCATAATAATAGGCCATCGATCCAAGCCGGTGTTCAGCCACAATGCGGTCCAGTGCCACGGACGTCCTTGCAGCTCTGCGCAACTCATGGTTGTCACAGGTCTGACTTACATCAAAGGCCTGCTTGAATTCGTCAATCTTCCTGTCCGTCTCTTCTTCGGTGACAGAATCTCTCAGCTTCTTGAGTTCACACATCTCGAGCATTTCCATGTGAGTGCCAAAAGCCGCGCTCTGCATAGTCAGGTCGGTATAAACATCAAGCATTCCGCAATAGTAATGTCCGAGAATGCCCAGACGATTTTCACGCATTCCCTTGAATGCACGTGCTGCATCAACCCACTCCTTTATGTCGTTGAGAGCATCCTCATCCCGCAGATGACCGGACACTATCTCATATCGCAGGCCGGCACGGTTGAGCACGTTAGCTATTTCAGGTATCGAACATGCCTGACAGTTCTCCAACCACATTCCTGTCATTCTTCCTTTGTCCTCGATGGAATTGATGTATTCATAATCAATGGCAGCAGATGATTGGAGATTCAGCACCACAACCGGGCAGCACAATCTTTGAGCGATTGGCAATATTGTAGAGGACAGGCAGTATGTAGCCACATACAGAAAAACCATATCTACCTGCTTCTCGCCAAAAAGCCTTGCTGCTTCAAGTGCCCTTTCCGGAGAATCAACCATTCCTGAATCAACGCACTCCACATCATCGCCAGCACTGTTGATCAATGATGCAATTGTATTCCGGTAATTGTTCAAATGATCCAACAGGCCATCAAACTGCCCCCAGTATGTATCCAGGCCAGTAGCAAATAGTCCAATTTTTAACATATTATTAATATTTGATTGGTATTGTTACAAATTTAGAATCTCGACAATGCTGTGTATTTCACTATTTGATTATTTGATTTCGATTTTTGGCACAAACCGAAAAACAGACATCTATTGTATCAGGAACAAATATCAGCAGAGATTACAAGCCAAGAACCGGCATCCAGTTTTCAGTGGAATTTCCGGAAACGGAGCTTAATGCGTCCTCTGACGCAGTGTTGTTGTCGGCATCTTTCAAAGAGAAATTCGCAATGACACAGCCCGGCTCAATTTTGACAGATGATCTCGGAATGGAGAATTCAGCGACATAGCCAGAGTCTGCATCTGATGCATCATTCAGTGAACCATCATAATGGGAGCAGTAGTTCACAGACAAAGGTTTCTTCTTCCAATATCCAGAAAACACATCCGACTCTACCAGTCCTTTTGCATTTCCTTTGATGCGTATCGAAGTCTCAGAAAGAGACGTTGATGCAGAAGATGACAGGAATACCTGGAAATAATCACTTGATGACAGATTTCCGTCAGGAACCTCAACCAGGAAATATATTCTGTCGCTGTCCTGTGCAACTTTCATTGATGCGCAGACCGGACCTTTCGAGCAAAGGACAAACGCATCGGAATTATCAGCCCAATCACCGTTGTCTCCGTCAACGGTAATAGCTGACCTTGAAGCCTCGATGGCATGATTGAGATAGAACTGACCTATCTTGATGATATTATCCGAGCCACCGACACAGGCAGCAAGAATATGGTCTGAGACTGCGGCAGCAGCCCCCCAGTATCCTCTGCTCTCACTGTTCGCCCCGAACACAAGTTGCTCTTTTCCAAAATCCCTTGCTCTTTCGTTACCGATACGCATGCAGAAATAATCAGTGTTGTAAGTCAGAACTGTTTCTCCTGATGGAAAAGTCACCAGATATGGAGCACATCCGGTAAAAGCCATATTGACTCTGTCCTCAGGAATGTTTCCGTCTTGCGAAGCATCACCCCATGAGTCCTGATTGTCCGAATAAGCGAAAGATATGTGAAAATCACTTTTTCCTTTGGAGAGCCCCATATCCGACTCCAGTGCAGCAGCCAGCCCGTTTCCATCATTCAGAGCCACTACTGCAGGCATCTGGTCCGTATACAGATGATACCCGCTCTTGAAATCCATCTCTTGGCGTATGACATGAAGATGGTTTTGATTCAGGGGCAGCCATGTTTTCCCTTTGTCATCCGAATAGATCATTGCGACACCGGAACCGCCATAGGCGGCAGGTCCTTTCCACACATCTGTAATGATATGATTGCAATCTGTATAATATATCTGTATCCTTCCGGACGGCAGTTCCACGGCCATGGGTTCCCAGCATGTACCCACATTGATACGTTGGTCGCCAGTCCATGTATTTCCATTGTCGGAGCTGAACTTGAGAACTATTCCGTTGTCGTTCAGGTTATAATGATAGTCACCTGAGGTCTTCCGGTAAGCAGCCGACGCCATTATCCTGCCGTCAGACAATTTCAGCAGATGTGCCCCGGCATAAAAAGGTTTTCCTCCAGTACACTGGAAAAGATACGTCGCTTCCGACCAGTTCACCAAGTCCTGGCTCTTCATAATGAAGACCTC
Source organism: Bacteroidales bacterium (assembly GCA_045617865.1). Taxonomy (GTDB): domain Bacteria; phylum Bacteroidota; class Bacteroidia; order Bacteroidales; family UBA932; genus Equibacterium. Next base: position 33,981 of record JAZLJK010000003.1, read on the forward strand.
ATTGCCTGCAGATGCACCGCCATCACCATAATGGCATGTCATGATCCATGTTCCGTCATCACATTTCACAAGACGGGGGTATAGCGGAACATTGAATCCCGTGTTCCTGATATCGACCTCCGAATAAGTCCCATAAATTGGACAGAACGCCGACCTGTCAGTCATTCCTTTATGAGAATTGACCGTTTTTGTTGTATTGAGCAGAGCAAACGGTGTCAGTATCAGAGATGACTGTTCGCTGAAAGAAGAGTTTGCGTCCACGTCCTCGACCGGTATCTCCGGGCCGGGCACATCCGGTATTTCGGGCACCACAGGGTCATCCGGTTCCACTCCGTCGCACGACATAATCATGGCGGACACAGACACCAGCACGGACAATATGAAAACGAATCTCTTCATACTGCAACAAATGTAGCTCAAATATTCAAACATGCGATTTGAATATTTGACATTATTATGTCACAATTTGTTACCCGTTACAACGGCAGTTTGATTATGGAGAGGTTGGAGCGGGTGTAGCCGGGGGGCGACAGTTCACGGCGGTCTTCGGAGAAGGTCATCCACACTTCGCCGTCCACCATATCTGTATATGGATAATGGATGCCGAAGCTGCCGATGATGTCCACAGAATCAGCAAGTGAGCAGTCGTCATTCACCCTGGCGAGACGGAGGCGGCTGCGGCCCACGCTCACGCCGTCCTTCTCAATATCGGGGAGTGCGTTGTAAAGGGCATATATGCTGCCGTCTTTAATGAACAGAGCTGATTTTGCGGTCTGCGGGGTAAGGGATCTGGGCGCCGCAAGGCAGCTGCCGTCCTTCATTGAGAATTTTGAAATGTATGTGGCATTCTGACGGCCGTCTCTGAAAATATTGCGGGTTATGAGGTACATTTCGTCTCTCTTGAATTCAAAGGCAGCCTCGCAAGTTCCACCGGGCATGACTCCGCATGCAAACACAAAATCGAACAGGAGTCCGTCGTCGGTCTTTATCACAAGCGGCTTGGATGCAGGTGTGAACCCGTTTGCCACCACATTGTACCACGAGCCGCGATACTTTATGAAACGGTGCGATATCACAACATCGTTGATATCTTCGGTCTCGTAGCCCAGCCTATTCATGATAGAGAACAGATTGTGTGAGGTCATACTGAGCGTATCTCCTTCAAAAACAATCCTGCAGGGGACAGCCTCCGGCTCGAACTGCTTTGTTTTCACATCGAAAGTGCGGGCCGTATAAACAACCTCTCCGTTCATACAGCCGTTGAAATAAAAGCGGAGCCTGTCGCCCACCAGCAGCAGGTTCGGGTCGTACGGGGCTCTTGTTGAGTCTTGTGTGAACTTTCCGTATGTCTCACCGCAGCGGACCACATCGGCATACTCTATCCCCTCTCCTGTCACAGGCCACGGCGACCTTGCCAGCACGGGCATTATCGTGCGCATCTTCGGGTGTTCGGTGATCTGTGTGGTATCGTGATAATAGGCGAAATACACTTCATCGCCCACCACCTTGAAGATAGAGCAGTGAGCCATCTTGTCGGCCGACATATCGCTGAACACAATTCCATCGGCAGGGTCGAAAGCCTCCAGCGCCTTCGGTGCCTTCGGTGAGCACGCCGCGGCCACCAGAGCAAGTATCAATACGGGAAAATGCTTCATAAATGTGAAATTACTGTTACAATCCGAAAGTTAGTAAAAAATCGCATTTCGCAGCCAGCAATCTTAATACATTTCTGCCGCACACGGAGAGCGTCTGGCAGATGCAACGACACTGTCGGATACGTTGCTGCAAATCCAGTCCACGAACACCTACCTTAAAACGTATTCTGAAGGTCATCAGCGTGGACTGGGGCTCTCCAGAGAGTGTCAGTCCACGGCTGTAGCGTTTTCAGATGCACCAGTGGCATCATGCCGTGTCCTGGAAAACATTTACGATAGGCTGTACCGTCCATGAGGCGGAGGCAGTTGCCCCCAAGCCACCGAATGCGTACCTGGGTGCCGGTGATGGGCTCCGGACGGGTTTCTGGCGGGGATGCGCGGGCCCCAAGCCCATAAATGCTTGGCCGCAGCCAGGACAGCATCGCATCTTGGCGGACACAACCCGGGTTTCTCTGTGGGAGTGATATCAGTTTGTCGGTTATCTGCTTCGTGACATTCATCTAAGCACGGCAATCGCCGCCACAGCCCACATGGCACACATCAGCGTGCTTAGATGCGGGGTATAAGGTCTCATCTAAGCACGGCAATCGCCGCCACAGCCCACGTGGCACACATCAGCGTGCTTAGATGAATATCACGAAAAGTATCCCCAATCGGAAAGGCCGGCGCCGATGAGGCTTGATTTCTGAAAAATTGCTACATTTGCCTTTATAACCAAATCATAAAGAAAATGTATACAGAAGATCAGAAACTATACGTTGCGCACTGCGATGAAGGTCCCATTTATCTCACAGCCGGAATGGCGAACCGCCACGGCCTGATTGCCGGAGCCACAGGTACAGGTAAGACCGTGTCACTGCAGGTGCTGGCCGAGACATTCTCACAGGCAGGTGTCCCCTGCTTCATGGCCGACATGAAGGGCGACCTCAGCGGCATCAGCCAGACAGGCGCCATGAGCTCATTCATTGAGAAGCGCTGCCCCGAGTTCGGTATAGAGAACCCCAAGTTCGAAGGATGCCCCACCCGATTCTTCGACGTGTTCGGCGAGATGGGCCACTGCATGCGCACCACAATCTCAGCAATGGGTCCGCAGCTGCTTGCCCGCATCCTCGAGCTCAATGAGGTGCAGTCAGGCGTGCTGAACATCGTGTTCCGCATTGCAGACGACAACAATCTTCTTCTGATTGACATCAAAGACCTGCGCATGATGCTTGACTTCGTATCTAAGACAGCATCTGAATATACAACCACCTACGGCAATGTATCAACTGCCTCTATCGGAGCCATCCAGCGCGCCATCCTCACCCTTGAAGACCAGGGAGGCGACAAGTTCTTCGGAGAGCCCGCATTCAGCGTGGAAGACCTGCTTGCAGTGGAAGACGGGAAAGGTGTGATGAACGTGCTGGCTGCAGACAAGCTCATGCTTCAGCCCAAGCTCTATTCAACATTCCTCTTCTGGCTCCTCACCGAGCTCTACACCACCCTTCCCGAGGTCGGTGACCTTGACAAGCCCAAGCTGGTGTTCTTCTTCGATGAGGCCCACACTCTCTTTACTGACACCCCCAAGGCTCTGACACAGAAGATAGAGCAAGTTGTCCGCCTCATCCGTTCAAAGGGAGTGGGTGTATATTTCGTGACACAGTCTCCCACAGACATCCCCGAAGAGATACTCGGCCAGCTCGGCAACCGCATCCAGCACGCCCTGCGCGCCTTCACCCCCAAAGACCAGAAGGCTGTGCGCACAGCAGCAGAGACATTCCGCGAGAATCCTAAGTTCAATACAGCCGATGCCATAATGGAACTCTCTACAGGAGAGGCGCTTGTATCGTTCCTTGACGAAAAGGGAGCACCTTCTGTAGTGCAGCGCGCAAAGATCCTCTTCCCTCTCAGCTCTATCGGAGCGATTTCAGAGGGGCAGCGCCTTGACATAAACAAGAAAGCACCTCAGAACATCCAGAACTACGACAGTTTCTTCGACCGCGAAAGTGCATACGAAGTGCTGACAGAGCAGTATGAGGCAGCAGAAAAAGCCGCCCAGAAGGCAATCGAGCAGGAAGAGAAAGAGGCAGAAAAGGCAAAGAAGGCAGCCGAAAAGGAAAAATCCAAGAAGAGCAAGTCCAGCGGCATCAAACGCACCATCTTCGGCACAATGATAGGCGCCGCCGCCACCAGCTTTGCGCGCAGCCTGGCAACTCAGGCCGCCAAGAACATCACCGGCACAGCGAAGAAGGCGACATCTACCGCCAAGAAATCCACCTCAACTGCCAAGAAGAGCACATCCACCAAGAGCACTGTTGCAAAGAAGGCAAGCTCTGCAGTGAAGAAGGCGGCCAACACAGCCACCCAGACTGCAGTCCGCAAAGTAACCAACGAAATCTTGAAAGGGCTTCTGAAATAGCCGCGCCATCACAGCCACAACAAAATGAAAAGCATCAACTGGAAAAAATATCTGCCTGAGGCAGGAATCCTGGCGCTGTTCATAATAGCCGCCTGCATATATTTCTCACCCGTCCTCAGCGGCAGGATAATCTGCGGCAGCGACAACATCCAGGCGTCAGCGGCCGTCCACGAAAGCGTAGAGTTCAGCAAGACGACCGGCGAAACCACCTGGTGGAACAGCTCGATGTTCTGCGGAATGCCCAACTACCAGCTTGGCGGCGGCAAGTACGCTGTAAGCACAATCCTGCGCCCGTTCCAGAGATTTTTCCAATGGGGACACCGCAACAGCCTGATGATCCTGCTGTTCTATCTGGTGGCGTTCTACATCTTGATGCGTGCTTTCGGTGTGGAGAGGCTGACAAGCGTGGCCGGCTCTTTTGCCGTGTCACTCTCCTCCTACTTCATGATCATCATCGCGGCAACCCACAACACCAAGTGCACTTCAATCACCTGGATGACACTGGTGCTGGTGGGCATGATCCTGATTTTCAAGAAGAAATATGGCTGGGGCAGCTTCCTCACGATGTTTTTCATGATAATGGGGTTCACCCCGCACCCTCAGATGTCTTATTACATGTTCATGCTGATGGGTGTTCTGGCCTGTGCTGAAATCTATATCCATATAAAGGAGAAAAGATACAAGGACCTCGGCATTGCCGCAGCCGTCTTTGCCGTTTCGCTAGGCATTGGCATGGGAGTGTGCAGCGCGAACATCTTTGCAAACAAGGAATATGTAACGGAAACCACCCGAGGAGGCCGTTCCGAACTCACCACAGACGGAAGCACGGCTGCCGACGGAATCAGGCATGACGGCCTGGAGCTGGACTATGCCACTGCATGGAGCTATGGCATTGACGAGACATTCACCCTGCTCATCCCCAACTTCATGGGCGCTGCATCGGGATACAACGTAGGCACGGAAAGCGTGCTGTTCAAAGACCTCGTGCAGGCAGGTGTGCCCAGGGCTTCAGCAAAGGAGTTCTGCGAGATGGCCCCCACCTACCGCGGCACACAGCCCTTCACGGCTGGCCCCGTGTATGCCGGTGCCATAATCTGCTTCCTTTTCGTACTCGGTCTGTTCATCACAAAAGGCCCGTACAAATGGGCTCTCATAGCAGCCACCATATTCTCTGTGCTGCTTTCATGGGGAAGCAACTTCATGCCTTTCACACGCCTGTTCTTCAACCATTTCCCTCTCTACAACAAATTCAGGACAGTGTCATCGATATTGATTGTGGCTGAGATCACAATCCCTCTGCTCGGATTCCTGGCCGTCAAGGCCATCGCCGACAAGGAGGCCGCAAAGGAAAAGATTCTGCACGGCATATACTGGGCGGCAGGCATCACGGGCGGCATCTGCCTTGCATTCGCGCTGATGGGAGGCTCGTTCATAAACTTCACAGCCCCCGGTGACGCACAGTTTGCCGGAGAATGGTGGTACAGCTCGCTCATTGCCCAGAGGCAGCAGATGCTTGCATCCGACGCATGGCGCTCGTTCTTCTTCATTGCGGCAGCAGCCCTGCTTGTATGGCTCTACGCAAAGGACAAAATCAAGACAGTTGTATTCGGAGCCATACTCACAGTGCTCGTGGTGGCCGACATGTGGCCTGTAGACAGACGTTTCTGCAACGACAGTGTCTTCACATCAAAGACAGTCATGGCAAAGGCATTCCCGGAGCAGAACTGGGAGAAGATGCTTGCACAGGATCCGGACGAAAACTTCAGGGTGCTCAACCTTGCCACCAACACCTTCAACGATGCAGTCACTTCTTACAGGTTCAAATCACTTGGAGGATATTTCTCAGCCAAGCTGCGCCGCTATCAGGATATGATAGACCGCCACATCTCAAAGATGACTCCCGGCGTGCTCAACATGCTCAACTGCAAGTATCTAATCATCCCCACCGGCAACGATGCAGTGCCGCAGCTCAACCCGGGCGCACTCGGCAACGTGTGGTTCGTGTCTGACCTGCTCAAAGTGAGCACCCCCGACCAGGAGTGCGACGCCCTCAGCACCATAGATCCCGCCACCACGGCAGTTGTTGACGAGACCAAGTTCGGCAGTTTTGCAGAGCAGTTCGCAGCAGGTACAGATTCCACCGCCACTATCAGCCTCACCGCATCGCAGCCCAACAAGCTGGAATATGTGTCAAATTCAGCCACAGGCGGTCTGGCCGTGTTTTCTGAGGTATATTATCCATACGGATGGAAGGCTTCGATAGACGGGGCTCCCGCCGAGCATTTCAGAGTGAACTACATTCTCCGCGCCATGTTCCTTCCTGCCGGAGAGCATCAGATTCAGTTTGTATTTGACCCCGACAGCATCCGCAAGGGCAACGCACTCTCCCTCGCCTCTCTTGGCGCAATGGTGCTTGTGATTGCGTTCTTCATTGCCAGAGGCATAAGAGGCAGGAAGAAAGAGACTGCAGAGGCTTAGCGCAGAACTTTCTTTTTCAGGAAGCGGTCAAGTGCCCAGCGCAGTTTGCCGCTGCCACGTTTTTTGTCGAAATATTTCTTGTAGACGCGCTCTGCAATGCCGCGCGGTGATCGGCCGAACGCCTTTATGTATGCAGTGCGGCGCTCTTTATAGCGTCTCTGCCAGTAGTCGCGGCTGAACCTGCGGGCGGCAGAAAGTTCCTGGTCCATGATATTCGAGAGGAATTCCTCCAGACGGCGGTAACTCTCTTCATAAGTGGGAGCGCCCGGCTGCAACGCAGGAGTCTTCATCATCTTCTGATACAGGGCATCATCGGCATCAACTTCTTTCACGCGCGCAACCACCTCGTCCAGCGATGCGTAGTCATTGCAGTTGATGAAAGCCTGCGGGTTGAATGTCTCGGCCACGGTGGGGTCTCCCCAGTAGATCGGGACAGTGCCGGCCGCAAATGCATCACAGATCTTTTCGGTCATATAGCCGGGATGCGAGCAGTTTTCGAAGGCGATGCTGAACTTGCAGCGGCTCTGGTATGCCAGCTTGTCTGCCACCGGGCCGCCGATATTGTTGCGCCAGCGCCCCGCCGACTGCACTGTCTTGTATTGGTTCAAAGCGTCCAGGAACTGGTCGCGGATGGGGTTGGCGTTGTTGTTTGAATAGATGAAGTTGCAGAAGAACTCTTTTTCTGCCGCAGTCTGCGGATGAAGATGCTTGCTCTCCAGGCGGCGCGAGCTGCTCTGCACGTAGCAGTACGGAAAGCGGAGGTAACGGTCGCCGAACTCCATCTTTTCAAACCCCAGCGCATAGTCTGTGAGGTTGAAGTCAGGGCTCTGGTTTTCTCCGGTATAGAAGATCTTTATGCAGTCGTACTGCAGGTTGCTCTCACCGAAGACAGAGAAGAACAGATAGTCGGGCCGCTCTGCTATCTCTATCTCGTAGCGCTTCTTCAGTGTGTTGTATATGAAGTTGTCGGTGGGGTTGAAACCGTTCCAGAAATCGGCAAAATTTATTTTGATTCTCTTCATATCATCCTATTTGAATCTTTCCACAAACGGCACCAGCACTGCCTTTTTAAGATAGAGCCACTGCAAGGCCCCCTTGTTTGAGGCATACACGCCTTTCTGCCTTGCATAATCGATGAGCCAGCGGAACGCAGCGCGCTTCTGTGCCGCCTTGCCGCTGTCTCTCTTCCTGCTTACAGACTGACTGTGAACCAGATAGTTATACAGAGGCTCCTCTACACAAGACACTTTTTCTGCCATCAGGATTGCCGCACCTGCAAAAGCGCTGTCTTCACTGGCGTGGAACGGAGGGAACAGCAGGTCATTCCTTCTCACGAACTCTGTCTTCATAAGCCACCCGTTCCAGATGCCACCCACATAAGTCTTGAGGAACTGCTTCCTGCTGCGGTAAGGGGGATTCTTTAGCAATTTCACATGCCCGTCGGGAAATATCTGGCGGGCCTGGCAATACACCACATCAGCATTTTCCACCCGTGACTGTTCTATCATTCTGCCAAACATCCACGGCTGCACTGTATCGTCAGCATCGATGAAGATGACATACTCCCCCACCGCCGCTCTGATGCCTGTGTTGCGAGCCTCGCCGGGGCCGCTGTTGCACTTTGTGGCAAGGCACTTTATGTCCATCTCCGGATGGGAGGCCGCGAATAGCCGTATCTTCTCCATCGAGTCGTCGGTGCCATGGTCGTCCACAGCCAGAATCTCAAATTCCTTGAAATGCTGCGCGGCAAGCGACTCCAGGCAGTCGTCAACCCACTCGGAACAGTTGTATACAGGTATGATAACTGACAATGTCATAGCGGCTTGTATATTTTTGCGATAAAACGGAAGAGCGGCTTGCGGAGCTTGTCCGGCAGAACCTTCTTGAGCCATTCAATGAACTTTTTTCTGCCAAGCAGCCCTTTCTGCCCTGCCGACAGCGGCTGACCGTGCGATGCCATGATTGCCTGGAATTCAGCCACCGATTTCTCTTCATTCTCATGTGTCATGCCGCTGCCCATCACCATGTTGGCCACAGGGAAAGGCATATACACAAACTTTTTCCCTTGAAGGTAAAGGTCGGAAAGCATATCGAAATCGGCAGAAAGACGGTATTTTGTATCAAAGGGGCGCCGCTTCAGCAATTCGGTCCGCACAAGTGTTGCCTGATGGCACACCGCCATGCTGCAGGCCATCTTTTCAATGGGTTTCGGATGGCGCAGATAACGGCCGTAGTCATATTCGTAGTAGAAGTCGCCGTAGGCCACGTCAGCATCCCTGGCGTCCAGGAACAAAGCAATCTTTTCAACCGTGTCATCACTCACGAAAGTGTCGTCCGCATTAAGGAAAAGCGTGTAGTCGCCCGAAGTTGCATCAATGCCCTTGTTCATTCCGAAGTAGATGCCACCGTCACGCTCGCTGCACCAATATGCCAGCCTGCCTGCATATCCGGCAATTATTTCCGGAGTGCGGTCTTTGCTGCCGCCGTCAATAACAATATATTCCAGATCTTTCCATGACTGGCTCAGCACCGACCTGATGGTCCTTTCAATGCAATCCTCTGCATTGTAGCTTACTGTCACAACGGTTATCTTCATTTCTCCAGCACTTTCTTATACACATCGAGAGTTTCTGCAGCGGCCTTGTCCCATGAAAATTCCTGCACTCGTGCCCGTCCCTTCTCCACCAGGGCTTTTCTGTATTCCGTATCGTCCAGAACCTTCCTCACGCTGGCTGCAACCGACGCCCGGTCATCGGGATCGAAATAGTCCGCAGCATCCTGCGCTATCTCAGGGAAGCACGATGCGTTGCTGAGGCATATCGGGCAGTTGTGGCTCATCGCCTCCAGAATAGGTATGCCGAAGCCCTCCAGCTTTGAAGGGAAGATGAAAAGGGTTGCATACTGGTAGAGCGACGAGAGCTCCTCGTCGTCGGCAAAACCGAATTCAATCACATTCTGCCTTATGTCAAGACTCTCCATCAGCTGTATCTCTGCGGCAGTGAAAGGGTTGCCGGCGCACACCAGCTTCAGGCCGCGCTCCTTAAGGATTCCAGCCACAGCCTCCAGCATAAGGTTGAAATTCTTATAGCCGCCGCGGTTGCCCACAAACAGCAGGTAGTCGTCGGCAATTATTCTCTCCTTGGGAAAGCCGGGGAAAGAGTAGCCGTGGTATATCACAGAAATCTTGTCTGGATCCAGTTCCGGATACCATTTCAGCAGGCTCTGCCTGGTGAAGTCACTCACGCAGATTATATGGTCCGCCTTTCTCACACACATCCTGCGCTGCCATATCCGCCGCCTGTCGTGATACTCCTCCGGAATCATGTCGTGGATTGTCACCACCACAGGCACCTTCCTGCGGTGCAGGAATACCAGCGGGAACTCACCGGTATGGTGGATGATGTCAAAGCCGCCGTTCCTTATCTGCTTTTTCAGATTCATCTCTTCAAGCATGTTGCGGAGGTGGAATTTCCCAAGGAATCTCTTTCCAGGGCAGAAGTCGTTCCTGTCTGGCAGCACAGCCTTGAAGTACTCGTTCTGATTGAAGCGCGGCGCCATCACAGCCTGCTCCGATGCCGACACGCGCCGGAATATCTCAAAGAAATACCTTGAGATTCCGCCGAACTTCTGCATCAGGCAGTGATATGTATAGCAGATACGCATGATTCTGTAAAATTAATCATTTTTTAACGGAGCACGCAAATTTTAGTATCTTTGTTTGTCACGAAGTTGGAACATTAGATGAAAGACACTGGCAAAACAGGCATTGTAAGCTGGTTCGGCGCCGATAACTACGGCTCGAACATCCAGGCCGCCACGCTGCAGAAAGCGTTGAAACGGCTTGGGCTGGATGCTGTCAACATCTCCATGGAGTTCTCTCCCGAGAAAGCGGGGTCTTTTGCAAATGCCCTCTATCTGCTGGCCTGCAGGCTCGTGAAGCGCATCCGCAGATCTGAGTTCAGCGCGCTTTCCGGCAGCATCCGCAAGGCAAACACCACCCGGTTCATCAATCAGGAGACTGAATATCAAGTAATTGACAGGCACAGCCAGTATCCCGCTTTTGTCACCCGCTATTCCGCATTCATCACCGGCAGCGACCAGCTGTGGAATCCAGACTATATCAACTCTTTCACCACTCTCAGTTTTGCGGCCGGCAAAAAGCGCATTTCGTATGCCACCAGCATCGGCACATCAGCCATCCCCGATGACAAGCTGCCGCTTTACAAGCCTGTTGCAGAATATGATGCCATATCTGTCAGGGAACATTCCGCGAAAGAGTTGCTTGAGGCAGCCACATGCCGCCGGGACATCCGCGTGACTGGCGACCCCACCATTCTGCTGACAAGAGACGATTATCTTTCAATGGCAGACAAGGCCGTGCTGCCCGATGCCATCAAACACTCAAACCCGTTCGTGTTCTGCTACTTTGTGGGGCAGCGCCCCGAATACGCCGCCCGAGTGGCGGAGATTGCCGCAGGCAGAGATGTGGTGTGCGTGTCGGGAGATCTGAGCAACCCATGCAGTATTGATGGTTTCCGCTTCGAAGAGGCCGGGCCGTATGAATGGCTCTGGCTTATTGCACATGCGGAATGTGTTGTCACAGACTCTTTCCACGCTGCGGTGCTGAGCCTGATAATGCGCACCCCTTTCTGCGTGCTCAAACGCTTCAGCGACTCTGATGTCAAATCGCAGAACTCGCGCCTCACCAACCTGTTTGAATCAGCGGGCGGCGGGCTGCAGTTCAACACCCTTATATCTGCCCAGGACAGTTTTGACAAGGCCCAGGAGCACTTCGAATCATTGAAAAAACAATCGGTTGATTTTCTTTTGGAGGCTTTGCGATGAAAGAGATATGCGATAAAGAAAGATGCTCTGGCTGCGGCGCGTGCCGGCAGGTATGCGCTCACGGCGCCATCTCAATGAAGGAAGACCGTTTCGGCTGCCTCCACCCTGCCATAGACAGCAGCATCTGCACCGACTGCGGGTTGTGCCGCACCACCTGCCCTGTCAACAATCCACCGGCATTCCATGAGCCTCAGCAATGCTTCGCGGCGTGGGTGAACAGCTTCGAAGAGAGAAAGGACTGCGCGTCGGGAGGTGTCGCCACATCACTTACAAGATTGTTTCTTGACACTGGCGGCAGTGCATACGGAACGCGCTACAGCGAAGATTTCACCCCCGTCATCGACCGCATAACACCCTCGACCATAAACCTTTACAAAGGTTCCAAATATGCACAGAGCGTAACCGGCAATGCCTTTGCCAGAATAAAGGCAGAGCTGCAGGACGGCCGGCAGGTGCTCTTTATCGGCACCCCCTGTCAGGTGGCAGGGCTATACGGATTCCTGCACAAACCGTATGACAACCTCACCACCTGCGACCTCATATGCCACGGAGTCTGCCCTCCGTCATTCCTTCAGAGCGAGCTGGCCATTCAGAAAAAGAAGCACCTGCTGCTGGATATCAGTGATGTGAAGTTTAGAAGCCAGGAGCCTCAATACAACTATGCCCTTTCGCTCTGGGATGATAAAGGCCGTGCAGTCTGGTGCCAAAAAGAAAACGAGCAGCCATATTTCAGGGGATTTCTTGCCAACGCCACGCTCCGCGAAAGCTGCCATCTCTGCCAGTATGCCGCGCTGCAGCGCATTGCAGACATCTCGCTTGGCGACGACACGGCATTTGACAAAACAGCCGTCGACCGCGCGGCAGGCAACGTAAACGTGTCGCTGGTGATGGCAAATTCAGACAAAGGCAAATCGCTGATTGACAAGCTGGCAGCAGGCACACATATCACATTTGTACAAAGAGACACCGCCACCGAGACTGCCGGAATACCGTCACTCACAGCACCGGCCACACGTCCGCTCAGAAGAAGAGTATTCCGTTTTCTCTATCCACTGACTTCTTACCGCTTCGCATCCCGTGCCGCAATCTGCCCTCAGATCTGGTACAGGAAGCTGCACCACGCCGGTCATATCCTGCGCAGGAAGCTCCATATATGAAAACAGCCACCATCACATTCCATGCAGCCCACAACTATGGCTCGATGCTGCAGGCTTATGCTCTGCAGCAGACTCTGCTTGCACTGGGGGCTGACAATGAAATCATCAATCTGCGGATCGACAGCCAGAAAGAGTTCTATCCGCGCCCGGAGCTGACCGCAAAGAATCTGATTGTGAGTGGCACTGTCCGAGGCATGCAGCGTAAGCACGACCTCTTCGAACAGTTTCTGAAGACTCACCTCAAGCTTACAGAAGAGATTGGCAATCCTGACGAGCTCAATTCATTGTCAGACAATTACGATCTTTTCATTGCAGGCAGCGACCAGATCTGGAATCCTGAGTGCCACGACTTCACATTTGCCTACTATCTGCCTTTTGCCAGAAAGAGAATCTCTTATGCCACAAGTTTCGGCCCTCACGGTAATGCAGTGAAGGGGGAATCTGAGCGGATAGGGCGCGAACTGATGGAATATGATGCAATCAGTGTGAGAGAACATGGGTCGGCAGAGATAGTCAAAGCCCTTACTGGCATTGATGCCGAGATTCTGCCCGACCCGGTGGCACTGCTTGACAAAGAGTGCTGGGAGAGACTTGCCGGCGCCGCCCCTGTCAGAAAAAGGGAATACATCTTCACATACCATCCGTTTCCAAGGCACGTCTTTGTTGGTATGAGCCGCACAATAGGAAGAAAGCTGCACATGGACAATGTCACTTCACTTGTCAGGCCCACGCTTTCTGGAGTTGTGAAGAATTCCGGATTCCGCAAAGAGCTTGCATGCGGGCCGCTGGAGTTTCTCAATCTGGTGCGCCATTCCAGTCTGGTGATAAGCGGATCGTTCCATGCCATAATGTTTGCCATAATCTTTGAGCGCCCATTCTTTGCCGTATGTGACGCTCCGGACAACAGGATAAGCCACATACTGAAGGCCACCGGCCTTGAAGACCGTATGACAGACCGTGATAATTTCAAAAGCAGGCTGGCCGGCTGGCAGGAGATTGACTTTTCAAAAGCCCGTAAGGAGCTGGAACGCATGAGGCTGGAAGGTATTGATTATTTAAAACGTAACTGCTCTCTCTGATATGGTCCAGCTTTGCGACAGGAAAATATGCACCGGATGCTCTGCATGCGCCAGCGCCTGCCCGGGCGGTGCAATAACCATGCGTGCAGACAGTGAAGGCTTCCTCTTCCCTTCTGTCGATGCCGGTTTGTGCTCAGGCTGCGGCCTCTGCGAAAAGGCATGTCCGCAGATTGCCACTGTCAACAGGCACGATGTGCCGGCAGTCTATGCAGCATGGAACACGAGTGACGATGTCAGATGTGCCAGCTCGTCAGGAGGCCTTTTCTACACATTTGCCAGAAAGGTGATTGAAGAAGGCGGGGCGGTCTTCGGCGCAGTTCTTTCAGATGACATGCACAGCGTGTCGCACAGGTATGCCACGGACATGGATGGAGTCAAGCCTATGATGGGCTCGAAGTATGTTCAGAGCGATATCGGCGTCTCTTACAGGCAGGTGAAAGAGTTTCTGAAGGCGTGCCGGAAGGTGCTTTTCACAGGCACACCATGTCAGGTTGCGGGCCTGTATGGCTTTCTTGGCAGATGCGAAACGAGTAATCTCTACACGGTGGACGTCATCTGCCACGGAGTCCCGTCTGCCTCTCTGTTGAAGTTTTATCTGGATGTCCCTTCGGTGCAGGCGGCCATTCAGCGAACCGGCCGGATGGTGTTCAGAGACCCGTCTGCATGGCCCGGGAGTTTCACCGGCCCCATGCAGGAGTATGTGTCACTGTTTCTCAGCGGCCAGTTCATGCGAGAGTCATGCTACAGCTGCAGCCATACCACCATCCGGCGCGTGTCTGATATCACGATAGGCGATTTCTGGGGCATCGGCGAATGCATCCCTTTTGATGGAGACACTTCCAAGGGATGCTCGGTGGCTCTGGTCAATTCGGAGAAGGGAGGCCGGCTGCTGGAATCTGTGAAAGGCAGCCTGTTTCTGCAGGAACGCACAGCCGAAGAAGCACTGGCGCACAACGCCCAGCTGCACTCCCCCACCCGGCGGCATGCCAGAAGAGACAGCTCGTACAGCTATATTCAGCATCACTCACTTTTCCAGGCAATGCTCCGCTTCGTGGATTACTCCTACGGCAGAAAAATCAAACGGATATTGAAGCAAGCTTTCCGCAAGAGCTGAGAAGCGCTATTTTCCGCAATAATAATCTATCATTCTTTCGATTGCCCGCTGGCATACCGGGCAGAAGCCGGGTGCTGTGTTGTTGAGCATACGGCACTCATAGTAAGGACGATAGCACCCGTATGTCATGTACCCGGCACCTTCGAAGACACCCACGCAGCCCATATATGCAGCGTCGTTGGGAGTGGGAATCTCTGTGCCTTCCTCAATCATGTCCTCCCACTTCGAAGAGAAATCCACAAGAGTGGTGATGTTGGGTTCCCAGGGCTCCACGCCCGCAGGGTAATATTCCTCATATGCCACCTCGCTGTCGTAATACTCGTCGCCCAGGCCTGCGAAACTGTGGCCGAACTCATGTATGAACACTTCATTCGAGAGCTTGTTGTCGCTGGTGCCCATTGCGTAGGAGTTATATATTCCGCCACCGCCGTATTTGGGGTCGTTGGCAATTACGAACAGGCAGTCGAAAGGAGCGCATGCCGCTGCCTCTGCAATACTGCGGTGATCCATGACAGTAAGGTATCTGTCAATGTAGAACGTGTCGAAGCTTGAATTGCAGACTGTTCTGCGCCACTGGTCCCAGTGAGGGATGTCCACCCCACTCTCTTCAGATATGCTCTCAACAAGCCAGATGTTGAAATCGGCGCGGCGGTGCGAATAGGGCTCCATTGTAAACAGATATTCTGTGAAGCGGGCCGCATCATCACGGAACTTGCCCATCTCCGCTGCGGTATAGCCTTCTGCAATGAAAAGCAGGTCCACTTTCTCCGCCGGTTCGCCGTGCCGTTCAAGAGCCGACACGTTGAAACTGTTGGAAGGCTTGGGATTTATGTGACGGTCATGCGGATCTATGTCACACTCGAAAAACTTGCTGAACTTGCCGGTGCTGCGTGTCCTGCGGTATAGCACCACATGTATGCTGTCTTTTGGACACGGCATCCAGATGGTCTGGGTTGCAGCCATATCTACCTGCGATGCCTGCGCGGTGGTGGTCCACTCTTCGAAGAGCGTGCAGAATCCTTTTGAGAAAACCAGGTCATCTCCACTGAATGCCTCGAAGTAATACTGCCCGTAGCCGAACTTGTCCACCAGGCCGTTGCGCGGCCCAACCCACTCGCACTCACGGTGCATCTCCTGCAGATAAGCATGCTGCTCCTGCGAGCCGCCAGCCAGTACAAAATCAAGGCGGAGGCGCTCAGGGGTGAAATATGCGTCAAAGTCAACCGTACCTTCAAAGGTGCAGCTGGCTGTGCCGTCTCCCTCTGCGGGAGCCTGACTGCTGCGCGCACATCCGAAGAGCAGGATGCAGGCTGCAAGTATGAGTGCTGTCTTTTTCATCACTGTTGTGGCTGTTCTGTTTCAGGCTGCTTCTTTTCACGCTTGGGGTGGTAGAACTTGTAAAGTTCTTCCACCGCCAGAGCTATCTTTGTAAGGCAGAACTCGTCTGACTCTCCATATACGAACCATGTGTCGTTGTTGGTGCTTATGTCCAGAGCATCGCCATATTTGCGGAGATACTCATATTCGATATGGCATGAATAGTTTGACGGCACGGCACGGTCGATTGAGCGGTGCCCGTATTTTCCGTCAACCTCGACATGGAATCCTTCCTTGTCGTGACGCAGGAATCCGCGGCCTATTGGAATGAATTTCTTGTGCGGCAGCGAGCTCACGTGCACCGGACACACAAGTGAATATGTGTCTTCCTCAACCTGCCTGCGGACATTCTCCCTCTCCCATTCGTACCAGTCAGGCACATGTGCAAACTCTGTCTCGCCATCCACGGCCTCGAGCTGTCCCAGTGTGGTGAACTCCCACTCCTTGCCGCATGCATTGCAGCGCAGCCTTGTGCCACTCGAGCTCATCTTGAACTCTGTGCCGCAGTGGGGACACTGATATAGGAGCTTGTATAGTCCTTTTGCACGGTTGGGGTCCTTGACCTCCACATAGTTTTCCAGCTGCCAGCTGTAGTCGTCATAGGCGAAGCGTTCGTTGAGCGCATCGTTAAGCTCTTCCACAGACATCTCCTTCACCTGTTCCGCCGTGAACAGCAGGCTGAACTCAGCCTCTGTCCTGATCTTCTGGTCGCCCAGACGCCAGAAGGGAGAGTTGATGTGGTGCCCGTGGCACATAAGAGTCACCACCGGCACGCCCAGCATCTTGCAGATTTTGCCAAGGGCGGGCGGCAGCACAGCCGAAGTGCCGCAGAGCGAGTAGCGTGCCTCCGGATACATCACGGCAACGTCTCCGTTGTCTATCACCTGGCGCAGGTTGCGAACCAGATTGAGGTCGTTGGTGAACTTGCGCTTGCAGATACAGCCGAGCGGCTTCATGAAAGGTTTGAGGTTGAGCACAAACGGCCCCACCTTCACAATATATCCGTCGATTGCCACAACATAGTTGGCGCGGGTCGGAGCCACAGTGTCAACCGCCACGCAGAAATCAAAGAAAGCGTTATGATTGCAAAGAAGCAGATATGGCGGCTTGAGCCCCTCCACCCCTTCGTACACAACCTGCGAATGATGCTTGTGCATCTCAATCTTGCTGATGATGCGCGCCACAATCTGCAGGAACTTTTTCTGACGTGTCGGAGGGCTCTGGGTGTCAAAGCGTTTCTTTTTGTCTATATGCATTGTCTAATTTGCTGATTCAAAAAGGCATTAAAGCTACAAATATAGTAAAGTTTGCTATTTTTGCAGTATGAACAGAGGTAAAGTTGAAACTTGCGGCAGACCGTTGCGCACAGGTGCCATAATCATACTGGCGGTGTGCGTGGTGGCGCTGTTTGCAGCAAGCCTGGTTGCGGGTCCGGTGAAGATTCCTTTCCGGGAGATACTCTCTGTTCTGGCAGGGAAAGGAGCGTCCCAGGAGATCTGGAGCCACATCATACTTGAAAACCGCCTGCCACAGGCAGTCACAGCTCTTCTGGGCGGTGCTGCACTTGCCATAAGCGGTCTTCTCCTGCAGACTCTCTTCCGCAATCCTCTGGCCGGCCCTTCCATTCTGGGCATCAGTGACGGAGCCAATCTTGGCGTGGCTCTGGCAATGCTCTACCTTGGCGTTTCAAGCTACTTCTCCATCATAGCTGCGGCCCTTGCCGGTGCGGCCGTGGTGCTTTTCGTGATTATTCTTTTCTCGCGCAAGGTTAGCAACAACGTGATGCTGCTTATTGTGGGCATCATGGTGGGCTATCTGGCCTCTTCAATCATATCGATCCTGAACTTCAGGGCTTCCGCCGACAAGGTGCACCAATATGTAATGTGGGGAATGGGCGATTTTGCAAGTGTGTCGCTGGACAAGCTCCCCTGGTTCGCCGGGTTCACACTGGCCGCGCTGGTTGCTTCGCTGCTTATGGTCAAGCCTCTGAACGCACTGCTTCCCGGCGAATCATACGCAGCCAACCTTGGCTTGAACGTGAAGGCCACAAGATTTGCGATTCTCACTGTCACTGGCATCGCAACCGCCACTGTCACAGCTTTCTGCGGCCCCATTTCGTTCATCGGGCTGGCCGTGCCGCACATTGCACGACTCACTTTGAAGAGCAGCAACCACCGCGTGCTTGTACCCGCCACAATTCTCTGCGGAGCTGCAGTTGCGCTGGTCTGCAACCTCATCACATGCATCACACCTTCCGGCTCAGCGCTTCCACTCAATGCAGTAACCTCGCTGATAGGCGCGCCTGTCATCATATATGTAATCATGAACCGTCGCAATATCCAATATTTCAATTAAATGGCAGCAATTTCCACACATAGTTTGTCAATCGGATATCGCGAACCACTCTTCAGCGGTCTGGATCTGAAGCTGGAGGAAGGCAGGCTCACTTCGCTGCTCGGGCTGAACGGAGCCGGCAAGTCGACCCTGCTCCGCACTCTCTGCGGCCTGCAGGCACCTCTTTCAGGAAGCATCTCGGTAAACGGCAGGGCGCTTGGAGAATACACGCGCGCGCAGCTTGCCACACTCATGGGACTTGTGCTCACCGACCGCAATTCTGCAGGAGGGCTCACCGTATATGAACTGGTGTCGCTGGGACGCCACCCTCACACCGATTTCCTGGGCAGGCTGAAAGAGAATGACCACGAGATTATCCGTCACGCGCTGGAGTCTGTGGGCATTGCCGACAAGGCCGGTCGCTATCTGAGCGACCTGAGCGACGGCGAACGTCAGAAAGCCTTCATAGCCAAGGCTTTCGCACAGGAATGCCCCATAATAATTCTGGACGAGCCCACCGCCTTCCTGGACATCACCAGCCGCATCGAGACCATGGACATGCTGCACACCCTGGCAGCAGATGAGGGCAAGACCATACTGCTCTCCACCCACGACCTCGACACCGCCATCCGCTACAGCGACTGCCTGTGGATTGCCGACGGCACATCCGGCCGCATCATCACCGGCACATGCAACAGCCTCACCGCCACCGATGTCTTCGAACGTATCTTCGGCAGCAAAGTGGCAGAAATGGTTTCTATAAGGTAGCCATATTTCAGCTAAGGCACGTAACCAGCATACGAAATCATACCGGAAATTGCATTATTCCAGAAGAATTAGCGATAGAAACCGCATTTATTCAAAGTTTACCGAGTTATGAACTGCACTATTATATCAGCTTAGACTGATAAATTTTCATTGTAACATGTTCATATTCAATATATTTTTTTACCTTTGAAGACATTATTGCACATGAAAAGAGTTGTCTTCAACCTTAATCCTATGATCTGCCGCTCACCCCGTCGTAGGGGGGGGGGCAGTATAGTGCTGTAAATCAATTACTTATATATAATGGCGGATTATATCCGCCACTCGGCTGTTGCCTACCGGCAGCGGCCTTTTCTGTTGTTATCTTAAACGAAAATCAATATGAAATCTGAAGTTATGAAAACACCCATGACTGAGGGCGAGTACAGAAGCCCGAAGACGAAAGTAATCGAGGTCGAATTTCAACGGTCAATATTAAGTGGCTCCAACCCGGGGGCTGGAGAAAATGAAGAAGGTGGTGAAGCAGGCGGCCAAGGTTTTTAACAGAAACATCAACTCTGATAGTTATGAAAAAGCATTATTTAGCATCAACATTAGCACTGGCCGCTCTCAGTTTGGCATCTTGTACAATAAATGAGATAGGAGTGGTTGATAAGTCACCCGCCGAGCCTCAAGGTATATATATGACCTTTGACGCAAGCCTTGCGGAGAACAATGAGACAAAAACAAATCTTGTAAACGAGGATGGTGTTTACAAGTTCCCGTGGACTCCAGGAGACGCCATCAGTCTGTTCTACGGATCCGGGTCAAACGGAGGCAGCAAGTTCACATCCAATGCAACCGCGCAGACATCCTCTACAAAGTTTTCGGGAGTCATTAATGTAATCACCGGAGGAGATGAGGACTCCACCGACGAGACAAGTTTCTGGGCAATCTACCCGTATAATGTGAACAATTCCTGCGATGGAGAGTCACTTACATTCACTCTTCCCTCCGTGCAGACTGCAGTAGCGGAAGGAATAGCTCCAAACACATGCCCTACAATTGCAAAGGCTTCCGGACTTCACCTAAGTTTCTACCAGACTTGCGGCTTTTTCAGATTCACTGTCTCAGAGGAAGGAATCAAGCAAGTCGTATTTACTACCGCTGACTATACTGATATTGCAGGAACGATGAAATGCAGTTTCGGAGAAGACGGCAAGCCGGTTCTGGAGAGCGTTACATCCGGTTCAGACAGAATTACCGTGAATGCCCCCAACAACGGCACCTTCGCAACCGGCACGAACTATTACGTAATAATGGCGCCTGTAACTATGAACGGCATGTATGTCACTTATGTGAAGGATGACAAACAGGCGACCTATAAGATTTCCAGCCAAGTCCCCATTAAGAGAAAAGTTGGCAACTGGCTTGAAAACCGCGATTCTGGACTTAGCTGGGATTTGAGAGACCACTGCTTGAAATTCTCAGTTGAGTCTGGAACCAACACGCTCTATCTGGACTGCGTCGGTGAGAATCATCCCTATCTTGAGTGGTCGACCGATAAGATAGTCTGGAAGGAATGGAATTACACCAGCGGAGGTATTCTTTTTACTGCATCAAAGCCTTTGTACATAAGAGGTGGCGGGAATAATGGAAGCAATGGCTTCTCACAATCAGAGACTGTATATAGCACTTTCCGCCTTGATAGTCCCGCTTCTGTAGAGGGAAACATCATGTCACTGCTGTCAAGCACGGTTAATAAAACTGTGTTAAGAGATATACAAAATAGTAGCAATCCGATTAATCTGCAATGGTGTTATTATCGTTTGTTCCAGAATGCTCCCATTGTCACGGCTCCGGAGTTGCCAGCCACAGTTCTGTCAAACCATTGCTATGAGTATATGTTTGATGGATGCACAAGCCTTACAAAGGCCCCTGAACTACCTGCCACATGGCTGGCAGAGAGTTGCTATAAGCATATGTTCTCGGGATGTACATCACTGAATAAGGCTCCTGCACTCCCTGAAGAAACTCTCGAGACCAGTTGTTATGCATATATGTTCGCGGGATGCACAAGTCTGACGGATTCTCCAGTACTTCCCGCTGCTTGTCTTAAAACAGACTGCTATGATGGTATGTTCTCTGGGTGCTCAAATCTGAATCGTGTCGAGGCATATTTCACGGATTGGGATGGAAGCGTAAATCCAACTATAAAATGGTCAATTCACACAACCGGGTGGCTGGAGAATGTTGCTGAGACCGGAACATTCATCAGAAGTGTAGATGCTGCTTGGCAACGTGTCAACGGCATAAACGGAATTCCGAGCGGATGGGATGTGCGTGGCAACGCGGAGAGCTTCACGCTCGACTCCGATCATATATGGCTGATGGTTGGAGAGGAGCATCAGTTCACGGCAACGTTAGAGCCGGCAAGCAGTGTTGCCCAGACTGTTACCTGGACTGACGACAACAACGATTATTTGGGGTCACATGTTACAAGTAATGGAAAATTCCAGGCTACTAGACCTGGCCATTTCATCGTCACAGCCACTTGTATGGGAATCAGTGCATCCTGCATAGTGGATGTATATCCTACCGAGGTGAGGATGTATGCAGGCGGTCCGCTTTGGTCAACACGTAACATCGGCGCAGATAAACCGTTTGAAGAGGGATCCTTCTGTGCTTGGAATTCCTGTATCGATCGCATTTATAGAGATGGCAACTGGTATAGCAGATTGGCCTATGCCTTTGGCGACGAGTCCCCGTATCCTTTTACTCTGAATGAATATACCCAGAACGGTGATTACTTGACCGATTTGATGGCTACGACAAGGACCGGGACGAATCCCATCACTTATTTCACTGGCGACGACAGATATAAATTCCCTACGGGCACCCAATTCATGCTTCTTTTTGAAAATACCACACAGACATGGGTGAATGACTATGATGGATCTGGAGTACCTGGCTTCGTCTTCAGAGGAAAGGGAGACTATTCGAACAATGTTCTGTTCTTCCCTGCCGCAGGATATGGTGAGAATAACGAATATAGCGGTCATGGACATCTGGCATATTGCTGGACTCCTGAAGTTGAAGACTACACTGAAACATGGTACAATCGTACTACATATCCTTACGCATTCGCATTTGCAATTATCAGAAGTGGTGGCGCTGCCGTAGATGCATGGCTCTCTCCTATTCTTAAATGTGAAGGTGCACCATATCGTGCTATTCGCTGGGAATAATTAAATAATAACAGCCAAACTTCCCGGAAGTCAATTGATATGAGAGGTCGACTATGTCGGCCTCTTTTATTATGAGCGGAGTTCCTGGCTGCTGAAAAAAGGAATTTCAGCATAATTTAGGAGAAAATTCAGTATATTCGTGCTCAGGTGTGTGAAACACCTCTTTGTAAGGATTCACCTAAATACTTATCGACATGGTAGTGAAAATATGCTTTGCGTTCGGACTTTTGGCCTTATCAGTCCTTCTTATCTGTCTGAGGCCGAAGATTTTCAAGGTCATTGGCTTTCTCGGCCTTCTGTTATGGCTCTTCATCGGGGACTGGGGCGGCCTGGAACTGGCAAAAAAACTCTTTCTCTGGATTACACATGGCCATCTGTTCCACTTCATTGGAATTATCATAGGATTTTTTGTTGCAGTTGTATTTTTCGGTCTACTTATTCCTTCCGGAGGAGGAAGTGCTGTTAAAGGAAGCAGCGTTAAAGTGACAAATGCCCAGAAACAGACTGCAGAACCACGCGACGTCTGGGTTGTCAATGGAAAGGAGTTCGCAAGTAGAGGAGAGGCCAGCATGTTTGTGAAGAAGTTCCCCTACATGGATGAGAGCTGGATCAGACAAGAGCGCCGTTAACTGCGAGACAGCTTATTATTCCGCCAGTGGAAAGTAGTATGCCGGCTGGTGGTCGGGAAGGAGCGACGGGTGATAGATCTTTATGAAGTCGGCAAGGATTCTGTCGGGGCGGAGCGTGATGTCGTCGTAATAGGTGCTTTCCAGTGTGTTGCAGGCATATATCCGGCGGTTCTTGAAAGGGGCGAAATTTGCGTAGGGCGCATATTCCTGCCTTAAATCATCGTAGGTCATGGGCCGTTCGGCTGTGTATTTCAAGAACCAGAACTGCGCGTCCTCTGCCCTTTTCAGCACCTCCTCGAACTGCATAGGGCGGCTGTCGGTGTCGTCTACATCGCTGAAGATGTATCGTGCAGCGGCATCTTTGTGGAAAGTGCCGATATAGCTGCTCTGCGAAGGGACAAACCATGCCTGGCCATATTTGCGCTCGAGCATCACAGTGGGACGCTCCTGCACCGGAACAGAGACCGCCAGGGCCTTCAGGCTGTTGTAGTTAGACACCACCTGGGCAAGCATCTCCTCTGCCCTGTCACCAACTCCGAAAAGGAGCCCGAAAAAGCGCACCCAGGTGGTGCGTCCCAGAGGATGCCGCTCCATATAGTCGGCCGCCTCAACAATAGGGATGCCCAGCTTTTCGGCAGCGCCGTAGCTGCTGTTTTCAAATGGGGATGCTATTATCACATCGGCCCGGTCTTCAATTATTTTTTCCACATTCGGAGTTGTGGACGAGCCGTAGTCAGAAATCAATCCGTCTGCGATACGCTGCCTGATAACCTGTGAAGTCATGTACTGGCTCTCGCACACTCCCCTCACCTTCTCTACCACTCCCAGCTGCTCTGCCATAGCCGCATGCACAGATGTGTACACCACGGCACGCTCTACCGGCACCTTTACCACAACGCCTGTGGCACCGAGCCTCCTGCAGAGCGAATCAGACGCCGCCTCACGGCGCACCAGCCAGTATGTCCTGCGCACCACCAGAGTATCCCACGGGTCGCGCACCTGCACCTTCACCACATCTCCGCCTCCGCTGATATCCAGCCCTGCGGCATAAGAGGCAGTATCTCTCACAAAAAGCTCTTTCTCTGGCTTCTGCGAGCTTTTGCAAGACACTGCAGCAGACAGCAGCACTGCTGCAGCCATCAGCAATCCGAATCTTTTCATCTCTTGTTGAATTTTGGTGTGACAGTAAGGAACAGTTCGTAGTTACAGCGGGGCATCGGGCGGTTGAGCACCGACTCGTATTCTTCGTTGAAGATGTTGTTCACCGCCAGTTTTGCGGCAAGCCGGGCAGAGCGTGTGTCAAACTGCCGCTCTATCATCACGTCGTTCATATAGTAAGGCAGCACACGGCCAATCCTGGTCTTGACATCGTTGTCTGAAGTGGTGAAGCGCTCGCTGTAATGGCACCATTTGTAACGGAAAGTCCAGGCCCTGCAGCGCAGCGCCACCGTGGCCGAGGCAGATATCTCGGGTACATATACGAGCTGCCTGCCAATGGCTTCCGGAGCCCATTCACCGGCGGCTCCCTGGTTGATGCTTGGAGTCCATGCAAAAGAGCCCGAGGCTGAGAGATAGGTGTCGGGACCTAGCCCTGCCTCGGCAGAGCCGCGCGCCTCGATGCCGTAGGAATGCACCTGTTGCACGTTCATCGCGGTCCAATAGCCCTTGAATGTTGGAATCCACAGGATCCAGTCTTTTATGTAGGAGTCGAACCAGGTGAGCTCGCCGTCTGCCTTGAGCCCGTCACGGCCCGCAGCGAAGCTCAGCCCGGCATCGTATGTGAAGCCGTGCTCGGGAAGCAGGTCGGGATTGCCGCCAGGCATATAGTAGAGGTCGTTGAGTGTGGGAACCCGGTAATTCCGGCTTGCCGAAACCTTTGCCATCACGCGCCCCTTCCTGCTTATCAGGTAATCTGCAAAGAAAGCGGGTATCACAGGAATCAGGCTGCTTCCGTACAGCTCTTCGCGGAGGACGGTGCTCAGCCCGAGACGCTGCACGGGGGACCATTTCACAGCCACGCTGGAGAGCAGTTCGAAGCGGGCCTGACGGTAGCCCACCTTGTAAGGCGTGCCTGCAGTCGGGGCATCAAACTTTGAAAGGGTCATTGCATCGGCATCATAGCTCTCCACAAAATGCTGATATGCACCAAGCTGTGCTGATACCGCCAGATGGCGCGCAGGATAGAAGTCTCCCTTGAAACTGCCGTGGATGGTGTTTACTTCGCTGGTGCTTTCCACCATCCTGACCATGGTACCGTTGCCCTTGTCCCTTTCGAAGTTATAACCTCCGTCTGTATGCAGGAAGCCGGCATTGGCTGCCATGCTGCACCACTCTCCGGTATGGCTCCATTTGAGGGCGCTGCGCAGCGTCTT
Organism: Bacteroidales bacterium; assembly: GCA_045617865.1. Lineage (GTDB taxonomy): Bacteria > Bacteroidota > Bacteroidia > Bacteroidales > UBA932 > Equibacterium. The sequence goes on from JAZLJK010000003.1 coordinate 59,414, forward strand.
TTCGCTGCGTACATTGGAATATCCGCCGCCAGTGCGGTAGTCCACGCTCAGCATGGGTATGCCTCTCTCGGAGCCGTACCACCACAGATCCACCCCCAGATTGTCTCCATTGTCAAGCTTGCAGTGCGCCTCCAGAAGGATATGGAGGTCGCGGATCTGCCCGCTGCGGTTGGTGTCTATGGGATACTGGTCGTCTATCTTCTTGTTGTAGTTGCGGTATTTGAAGTCATTTTCCGATGATGTTGCCGCCATGCGTGTGGCAAAGCTCCAGCGCCCGGTGCCGTATGTGAGCTTGAGAAAGCCGTCGGCAGTGCTGAAAGAGCCATAGCCGAGGGTGGCTGTAGCACCGAACCCCTGCGGAATCTCCGACTGCGAATCCATTATGACCGCGCCGCCCAGTCCGCCGCCCGCCTCTGTCACCGAACTTGTACCGTAAAGCAGTGAGGCCGAGTCCATGAAATGTGACGGAATTGTGGAGAAATCGGTCATTCCAAGCATCGGGGAGTTGATTTTGATGCCGTTCCAGAGCACCTGTGTATGCGACGCGCCGGTGCCTCTGAAGCTTACTGTGGTGAGGCTGCCGCGCCCGTATTCCTTCACGAAAACTTCCGAATTGAAAGCCAGCACGTCCCCCATCGAAAGAGCGATGTTCTCTCTGAGCGACAGCGAGTCGAGGCGGCTCTCCTTCACCCCTATCCTGCTCAGCGCGCGGTTGGCGGTGACAGCCGAGCCGTCTATCTGCTGCGAGAGGGTCGGATCGCTGTTCCACCACTCTTCCTGCGCTGCGGCATCCCGGAATGATGCTGCAAGACACACAACCGACAGAATCAGAATTGCGGCACGCCTTTTCATCGCTCCACCCTCCATAAAAAGTTGCCGGGGTTGATGCCGACTGTGAACTTGTGCTGCAGAATGCCCGAAGCATTGTAGCGCAGCACCTCGCCGTTCTGCACGTAATCCTTTGCATCACTGGCATATATGTCGCCTGTGTCAGGATCCACCGAAAGCGCGTAGAATCTGGCTCCGGCAGCCGGAATGAACGGAGCGGACGGCAGCGCTGCAGCCTCCACATCCATCCGCCAGATGCCACCGTTTATCCAGTAGAGCATATCACCTGCCGCATTCACAGTAAGTGAGCGGCTTGCCGATCCGGCATCAAGAGTGAAGGACTTATCCACTGAGAATGTATCAAGATTGATCCTTTCAAGCGACGGGGTTGTTCCGAACGTGTCATCGCAGAGCACCCAGAGGCCGCCATGGCAGTCAAGTGCCATCGACTGAGGCTGCGCCCCGACCTCAAGCTGCGCCACGACACGGTCTGTTTCTGTGTCAATCTTGAGCACGGTGTGCTGCATCGACCAGCAGTTCACATACATGTACCCGCCGTACAGCACCATCTGCTCAGTGGAGCCTGTATCATAGTCCATATCCGTTTCGATATAACCTGTGATGGTGCATGTTTCGGGATTTACAATATAGATGCGCGGGTCCCACAGCTGTGAGACATACGCCTTTGTGCTGCTGATAAACTTTATGAAGCGGGGCGCCGTGAAACCTGTGATGCGCCTGACTTCAGTGAATGAAGAAGGGTCCAGCGCAAACACCACACCCGAGTTGCACACCACCGTCCACACAAGGCCGCCATAATACTCAGCCGACTGCGCCACATCGCCCAGCTTGAACCCATTTGCACGCACAAACACCTCATTTTCAACACTTCTGACTGCGGGATCATAAAAAGAAAGTGAGGCGTTGCCGTACATATAGTTGCCTTCGTTAAGCACAATCAGGCTGCGTGAAGCAGCAAGGTCCACATCAAAGATTTCGCTCTCCACAGGCCCGTAATCCATACAGGCGGCCGCGAAGCAGGCAATCATCAATATGGAGAGGATGCGCTTCATCTGACAAGAGAAAGGTCTACAAAACCGCATACTTCGGTGGATGTCTCACCGATTTTTCCACATACGGCATTGATTCCGCTCTGGACCTTGATGAAATCGATGTAGTCCAGATTGTCACAGATCTTGAAATAATTGATTGGCAGCGTCCTGCCCTTGTATTCAAACATATCGAAGTCGGTGCTGTTGTGGTTATCGGCATAGCCTGTGCCATAGTCGGGGCTTATCCACATTGTGCCGTCGCCGTATTTGTCGTACGAGCGGCTTGCCAGCAGCGTGCCTTTCAGCGTATACTGTTCTGCTTCTATCCACTCAGGATAATACGACGGCTGGTGGTGATATGCCTTCATATAAGGTATCTCACCGCTGCCGCCAAGGTTGTCGGTCCACCGCACAGGCTGGTTGTCGGCCGAAGGCCGGTAATACGTCACTTCATAATCATGCACCGTGCCCTCCGCGTCAGACTCGCTGCCCTTCAGCTCGTACCACGTGTCATCGGGCAGTCCGTTGCCGTTCCCGTCCTGCATCACCCACACGATTCCGGGCTCGCTGTTGCCGTCGTAGGCATTGGACAGGATGCCGAAATCATAGCTGCCGGTGCGCATGATGCTGTGGTCGAACCCCACAACAATATAACCTCCGAAACCGCCAAGTGAGACGAACTTTGCCGATGAGAAACAGTCCTGCGCATGGCTGCACGCCTCTTCCATGGTTGAAGCATCATAGTTTTCGTTCACGAACTGGCCCGGTGCCGGTGTGAAATCGAATACGACGGTAGATGACGCCGAGCTCTTCTTGAACGGAGCACGATAATTACCCTCGAGCGGATTGCCGTCCGGCCCGATTATTTCGCTGTAGTTGCAGCCGGAAAGAACTGCCAGAAGCAAAAGATATGTCAGAAGATAGTTTCTCACCTTTTGTAGTTTTCAATCGATATTGCGTCATATGCAAAATACGCGGGCGCGGTAAGGCCGTAGTCGTCATAGCAGTCATCGCTACCGAAAACCTCAAATGCAAATGAGCTGATGGCACCAAGATCTGTCGTGATCCAACGCTGCCATTCAAGCTTCTTGCTGCCATTCTTGTAGAGAGGAACATCTTCTGCAGTTATCAGCACTTTCTCCACGCTGCCACAACGCTCGCCGTTCTGGTCAAAACCTATCATGCGCACCCCGAGGAAACTGCCTGCCTTTGAAAGGGGGCCGAACCAGGAATTGCCGTTGATTGCAGCATCCGCCATATAACCGGTCATGATTATGTCCATACTCTGCACATTGTGCAGACATCCGTCAGTGAAGCTGAGCATCGGATAAGGTTCACCACTTCCGTAATGAACCACAAAGTTTTTTCCAAGTTGCGGGGCAACAGGAACCTCAAGCTGCCTGAGATAGTCCGCCCCGGCATAATCCGGGTTGACATAATCCGACACAGCTTCTCCTCCACCGCTGAAAGAGAGAGACCCCCAACTTTCCGGAAAGCCCTTGAAAGTAAGACCGGACTTCTCATCATTCCATTTATAATCAGAGCTGTAGCACCAGTCCTCATCGGCCGGGCCGTACAGAAGGTCGCCGCCATACTGCTTGTCATCCACTAGATTATCCCAGTAGTCCCCTTCAAAATCAATGAAGGAAAGTAGATTGATGTCATGTTCGATTTGTTTATGGCATGAGACAGCCATAGTCATGCCTGCAAATGCAAGCGCAAGAAAGAAAAATTGTTTTTTCATCGTTTTAATAATTAAATGGTTAATAAAACAATGAATTTTACAGTTTGGTGGATGTAGTCAAGAAGATCTCGAAAACATTTTAAAGCCCATAAACCCGCAGGCTGTAAAACTCAAAGCGCGTCGAGGGAGGTCTTCTGACTTATTCCGGATCTGCACTGCCTTCCCAGCCCTTGCAAGCAGCAGACGGGCCAGTGGCAAAAAAGATATGCGGATCCAATCTGGAAATTACAGCAGCGGGAACTGTGCGGGAATCTCACCCGGCTTCCCTTATCCTTTAAGCGTGGTGCAAAGATATAAATATTTTTTTCTATTTGCGAAACGCTTTGTAAATTTGCTTGATTGAATTTTCAAAAATCTATCCGGCTATGGAAGGCAAAACCATCATTATGGATCACCCCATGATCCAGCACAAGCTGAGCGTTCTCAGAGACAAAGAAACAAAAACCAAAAAATTCCGTGAACTGGTAAGCGAAATCGCCACCCTCATGATATATGAGGCCACCCGCGACCTTCCGCTGGAAGATATCGACGTTGAGACTCCCGTTGCCACAGCCCACTGCAAGCACATCTCCGGCAAGACACTGGCATTCGTGCCCATCCTCCGCGCCGGTCTCGGCATGGTAGACGGTGCCCTCACCCTCGTTCCCGGCGCAAAAGTGGGCCATATCGGTCTATACCGCGACGAGAAAACCCTCAAGCCTGTCGAGTACTTCTGCAAGCTCCCCCTCGACATCGACAAGCGCGATGTCTTCGTGCTGGACCCCATGCTTGCCACAGGCGGTTCATCAATAGACGCCATCGCACAGATCAAGCAGCGCAACCCCCGTTCCATCAAGTTCCTCTGCATAATTGCAGCCCCCGAAGGACTCAAGGCACTGCGTGCTGCACATCCCGACATCGACATCATCTGCGCCGGTGTGGATGAATATCTCAACGGAAACGGCTATATCGTTCCAGGCCTGGGCGATGCAGGTGACAGAATTTTCGGTACACTCTAACATATCCCACATAAATGAAACTTGACAATTTCCTCCAACTGTTTACCGTAAAGGAAAAGAAGTTTTTCCCTCTATTCAGCAAGCAGGCTGAGCTTATAGTCAAAGCATCCTCTTACCTTGTAGAAATCACAAAAGAGGTCGACCCTGACAATCGAAACATCATTTCACACCGCATCAAGGAGCTTGAAAGTGCGTGTGACACAGTCACCGACAACATTCTCGACGAGGTTCAGGTGGCGTTCGTCACTCCTTTCGACCGTGAGGACATCCACCGCCTTGCATCAATGATGGACACTTTCCTCGACCTCATCCACGACAGTGCAAAGAAGTTTTCCATCTACCAGCCTAAAGACACCGAGCAGAAGCTCATAGACATCGCACAGATCATCTACAACGACGCAGTCCTTATCCAGAATGCCACCGACATGTTCGAGGGGCTCCGTAAAAAGACAGCCCAGGTAAGTGATATCTGCGACAGGATAAAGGTGGACGAGCACACAGTGGATGACATCTACGAGGCGTTCATGAGCCATATCTTCCAGAACGAGAAAGACCTCGTGGAACTTGTCAAGAAGAAAAACATCGTGCAGGCCCTTGAAGACACATCAGACCACGTCAAGACACTCTCCGAGGCCATCCGCACCGTCATAGTCAAGATGAGTTAGGTCTATGCTGGCACTTGTCATCATATCTGCCATAATGGCCTACGGCTTCACTTTCCTCAACGGAATGAACGACGCCGCCAACTGCATCGCCACAGTCATCACAACCAAAGCGCTCTCCCCCAAGAAGGCTATCGCATGGGCTGCCATCTGGCAGTTCGCCGCTGCATTCATCTTCCCGCTCACTGTGGCGGGCACCATGGGAAAGGGAATCGTCAATTCAGAGCTTGTCACCCCTGCCGTGATATTCTGCGCTCTGCTGGGAGCCATCCTCTGGATATATTTCTGCACCAAGTTCGGTCTTCCGATATCTGCCTCGCACGCTCTCATCGGAGGTCTTGTAGGCCCCATCTGGTTCGGATTCGGCGGGCAGAACGTGATTGCAAGCGGACTTATCCCCATCATCCTTTTCATTTTCCTGGCGCCACTGCTGGGCATAATAATGGGATTCCTTCTGAACTGCATAATCAACAGATTATTCAAGAACAGCAACCGACTCAAGGCATACAGCGGATTCAGGAAGATGCAGCTTTTCACATCTGCTGCGTTTTCTCTTGGCTTCGGCGGAAATGACGGACAGAAGGTCATCGGCGTTGTTGCCATCCTTCTCTCATCTTTCCTTGCCAGCAACCCCAACCACCCCATAGCAGCGCTTCTCAGCCCCGATTCAGTAAGCGGAGCGATGTCGCCCGAGGGGCTTTTCGTGCCTCACTGGCTCAAATATTCATCATACGCAGTGATTGTGCTTGGCACAGTGATCGGAGGCCGCAGGGTCATCCGTACTCTTGGTGAGGGGCTCTCAAGAGTCACTCCCCCTCAGGGGGTCTGCGCCGAATCTTCCGGTGCCATCACACTGATTATCACAGCATTGTGGGGAATTCCCGTAAGCACCACCCACACCATCACCGGTTCCATCATAGGCACCGGCCTCACGCGCGGCACCGGCAATGTCCGCTGGGTCACCGCCAAGAACATCGTGGGAGCATGGCTGCTCACCATCCCCTGCACCATCGTGGTTTCAGGCCTGGTCTACCTCGCCTTCAACGCCATTTTCCTGTAATAACCGACGTCAGTCTTTCAAATAGAGATTGAGGCACTTGATGAGCTCGGCGGAGTTACTCACACCCAGCTTGCTGTAGAGCGAGCGGCGGTGGTTTTCGATTGTGCGGACACTCAAGCCCAGCTTGAACGCTATCTCCTTGTTGAGCAGGCCGTCTGCAATCAAGGCAGCCACCTCTTTTTCACGGTTTGAAAGCTTGATGTCTGCAACAATATTGTCGGCAATGGTGTGGACCTCACTGCTGATTTTCTGGTCGGTGATACCCTTTGCCAGCTCGAGAAGCTTATTTTTCTGCTCCAGGCTCTGCATGAGCGATTCGTTCTGCACCCTGCGGCCTTCAGCAATTACTTTCAGGTTACGGATCTGCTGCAGTTTGAAGAACAGAATCACCATCAGAAGCACGGCAATGATGCTGAAAGTGGTGGCTTTGAGCCGCTGGTTGCGTATCATCTGCTCACGTTCGCGGCGCGGAAAGTCTATGCTGTCAACAGCAATCTTTGAAGCAAGCTCTTCCAGTTGCGGCAGGAAGTCCATATCAGCAGCCTTCATGCTGTATTCACTGCTTGCTGCCGGATCGGAGCTGGCATAAAGCTTTGCCAGACCTGAATATACTGCGTATGAATTCACCTTGTTCGGATGGTTCTCCAACAACATGCGGGACTGTTCATATCTTTCCAGAGCAGCAGCAGTGTCGGCATCTGCCAGATCATACTCAGCCAGTTTCATCAGATAAACCGGCAATGATGTAAAATCGGGCCGTCCCCGCATGTCATAAGCAAGGTCAGCAGCACAGACGAACGACTCCTCAGCTCCTTCAATATCTCCCAAAGCCTCTTTGCACAGCCCCTCCAGATAGTGGAGCTTTGTGACATAATGATAAGACTGTGTATATTTATAATTGGTATACTTGCGCGCCTCTTGAATATTTTTCAGCGCCTCAGCATATCTTTTGCCTTCAACAAGGATTTCAATCTTCTCATCGTATCTTCGCAGGATAATCTGGTGACGGTTAAGAGATTTTTCAAACGTCAGGCTCCTGTCAAGATATAGGAGGGCTTTCTCCGGCTCGTTGTTCCTGCGGTAAATCCGGGCAATGGTGAACAGCGAGTTGCTGATATTGAAACAGCTTACTGTGAGATATGTGCTGTTTTGCTCATTCAGCAGAGCATAAGCCTGGCAACAATACTCACGCGCCTTGTCCATATTCCCAGCCTCAATCCAGGCTTCGCCACACCGGACCAACCTCCTGATTATTTCAGGGACGTCACCCGAATTCTCAACCTCCTCAAGCGCAGCTTCCGCTGCCGCTGTATCAACGTCATTCTTAGCATGGCACGGCATAAACGCCACCGCCAACAACAATATCACGAACAATTTTTTCATACATTACCAAAGTTAGGGAAAATACCCTAATTCGCGCATACAACTAGACAATATCAGCATTCATTAGGTATTTTTACCTAAGTCCAATAGGTAATAAACGCCAATTTTACCATTCCGCAATCCCATAAATTTGTAAAATTTTTTACTTGCACATATTATATAATAACAAATAAGCTTATGGAAAAATTCAGAAAGAAAGAAAACGATTTCTACCCGGCCTACACCGCCCCGGGTGTGAAGGTGGTGGAAGTTAGAATCGACGGATTGATCTGTAATTCACCGGGGAGTGAAACTGGTGAAGTGCCGCCCGGACAGGAAGGATCATTTGATGACTAATTGTTTATAACAAGTTAAGTATGAAATATAAATCTTTTCTATTTTTATTGTCAATGATATTGCTCATAATATCATGCAATGTCGTTGAAAACGCACCTGAAGATGCTGTATTTCAGAGAAAGGGTGTCAGTTGTGTAGTCACCGCCGCTGCTTGCGGTGAAATCCCCACAAAGGCCACAGAGTCATATGATGTCTCGGGGCTCAACTTTGTCTGGGACCAAGGTGATGTGATTGGAGTTGTGCCAATCGATGCCCATACAAATCAAACGAACTATACTGTCAGCGACGCTTCAGGGAACGTGGCCAATTTCGACGGTGGTAGCTGGAAAGTGAAAAGTGGGCATTATGCAGCATATTTTCCATATGTGAGCTGTGTAGCCAACAGTGATGATGTTGTCACAGGATTTAACCTGAGCGGGCAGACACAAGTGGGAAATGGCAATGAGGCTCATTTGGGTAATTATAATTTTATGTATGCACAGGCGGAGTGTGTAAACGATGGTGGAATCAGTTTCAGTTTTGCGCCATGGGTATCTTGGACTCACATTGTGATTCCAGCATCTGCAGGAACGTATAAAAGGGTGGAATTGATTTCTAATGAGCCCGTCTTCCCTATAGCCGCCACTCTTGATCTGAGCACTGGTTCCTGGGAGGCAACAGATTATCAGAACACCTATTCACTTGAACTTGAGGATATAACATTGACGTCTGATGGTGATGTTGATGTGTGGATAACTTTTGCTCCTATCAACTTGAAAGGGAAGATGTGCACATTGAGACTTGTTAACAGCGAAGACGAATATACTGAATTCAACTTCAAGGGTTACAACATGAGCTCAAACAATTATTATCAAGCTTCATCACGCCTTTCAAGTAAAATTGAGTCAGTAACTCTTCCTTCCGGTCGGACATTCAATACGGCAGTGGTGACTGCGGCGGGTGGAGATGCAGGCAATGTCACAAAGATCAGCTTCAAGACCGGGCAGGTTGTGACAAACACAACTGATGGCTATGATATCACTTTCGATTCAGCTACCGGTGAAGTGACTGTCAGCACCAGTGCAGAGGAGTTCAAGCTGGCAGAAGATTCGGGTCATGCATTTGATGGTTTTTCTAACCTTACAGAACTTGATGGGTTTGAGAATCTAAATACTGAAGTTGTGACCATTATGAGATATATGTTCTATAATTGCAGTTCATTGGAATCAATTGACTTAAGCAATTTCAACACGTCTCAAGTAACAAATATGTACTGCATGTTCTCTAACTGTTCTTCTCTGACAAGCTTGGATTTATCATCTTTTGATACAGGGAATGTTACAGATATGTCCAGTATGTTCTTTGAGTGTTCTTCTCTGACAAGCCTGGATTTATCATCACTGGATGTTTCCAAGCTGGAATCCATTGAAAATATGTTCAGGTTTTGTTCAAATCTTGAAGAACTGAATTTCAGTGGATGGAATCATTCCGTCGATCCTACTACAGGCACATTTGGAATGTCAAATGCTTTTGATCATTGCGAAAATCTCAGCGTTCTGAATTTGACTGGATTTGACCTTTCTAATGCTGATCTTAGTAACACCTTCAATTATCTCGGAATCAACAACCAGTCTGGCAGTGAACTCAGCTTCAGGCCGGCTGCCACGATTATCTGTTCTGAAGACAACTGGATGGAGTTTGTCAAGTCTGTCGCAAATGCGAATATGTATCAGTATGGCGGCACCATCCCTACGACTGGAGCCCAGCTGCCATCAGTTACAGACTTCCGCAGTGCGCTCACTTCTCAGTGCGCTCTTGATAAGATTCACAGAATAGACTTCCTGGCAGGTGTCAACCCCTCGGTTTTGGACGGTGAATTGATCAATTCAGTATCTGACGGTCCCGGTATATACATTTCTTCTGCCGACACCGACGGCTTGACAGGGTACAAAGACATCACCATAATGACTATGGCACCGTCTTATATTGCTCCGCAAAGCTGCCAAGAGATGTTCAGTATGTGCATGAATCTCACCATAATCTCCGGGTTCCAGAATGTTGATACCAGAAATGTCACTGACATGAGTAAGATGTTCTACGAGTGCCTTAAACTTACAGATGTGGACACGAGGCACATGAACACGTCAAACGTAACGAACATGAAAGAAATGTTCTGTGATTGCGCTGCACTTACTGGTACCGGAGAAACTAGGTTTGATTCATTTGACACATCTAAAGTCACAGATATGTCAGGTATGTTCCGGGGATGCTCTGGGATGATGGAATTGGATCTTGGTTCGTTCAGCGCATCAAGCCTGACAAGTATGAAAAGGATGTTTCTCAACTGCATCAAATTGCAGAAAGTACAATTCGGCGATTATTTTTTATTAAATGATAATACTGACATCGTAGAATGCCTGTTTGCCACTGGCAGGGAGGCAGCGGGGGGTACGACATTCTATTGTCAACAAAGCCTTTGGGATGCCTTGACCATCTATGTTGACGGTAGTTACCCCTCCTTATATAATGCAAACCGGCAATTCCACGCTGGAAGCAGCACAACCCTGCCGTCCTGGACTGATTTCAATGCATTCGTTGCAGGTCTGAGATACGATAATTCTTGGGATGCAGGCGTAACCAGCATTACTTTCTATACCAGATCGGCATACACACCAAACAAATCAACTGCGCAAAGACTTACTTCTGCGACCGGTGCTCCTGTTTACGTGGAGCGTTTCCACGATGGAAGCATCAATGTTTATACAAGCGCCGATGAATACACGATGCCGACAGATATGTCCAACTATTTCAGCATTTCAACTTTGCAGGAGATCCACGGCCTTGACAAGCTCAACACATCCGGCGTAACCGATATGAGCGGGGCTTTCCAGGATTGCGCTGTGCTCCGCAGTCTCGATCTCAGCAGCTGGGATGTATCCAACGTGACGAATATGAACAATATGCTGTCGATGTATAAGTATAATCTTGACTATACAGGTGAGTGGGGGCTTGAATATCTGGATATTTCTGGCTGGAACACATCCAATGTCACAAATATGCAGGGGTTCCTTGCCTGGAACCTGTATTTGCACACTGTTAGAATGAGTGATGCCTTCAGGGTTCCGTCATATGCTTTCAATACTTCAGGCGATTTTGCATCACCAACTTGGCAACCCGCTTCATTCGAATCAATCGGAAACAATGTCTCTACTGATGAGCACGACGGATACAACACAACATTCTATTATTGCCCTACCACCGTATTCCAGAATATCATCAGCCATAACAGCGGTAGGACATATCGGAATGTCGGCAGAAACGGCACCGGCTTCTCTGGTGGTGAAAACGGCGGAAACGGAGGCGCTATTGTAGACTAATATGAAAACGACTATGAAAGCATATATCAATGTATTAATTGTGGCTGCAATGGCAATGTCAGTTGCAGCCTGCACAGTGGAGCCATACGAGATGGCCGAAGGCTATTCAAAAACGGTGTCTTTCAAGATTGACGAGCCTCAGACAAAGAGCAGCATAACCCCGTCACTTTCCAACTTCTGGGCAGAAGGCGATCAAATCGGTGTGTTCTGCGAGCAGACAAATCCGCAAGCCTCAAACGCCAGCTATACAGCTAAAGCTATTAGTGATGAACTGTATTTTTATTCAAATACTGACTATCAGTGGGGCAACGAGACCGACTACCACACTTTCTCCATCTACTACCCTTATAGATCAAATGTTACAAACGAGGTGTATCACGGCACACTTCCCAGCACACAGACGGCCACATCTGATGGCGGCGTTTCTGTCACCGGAGGAACTGTGGTAGACAACAATTTCCTTTACACCAAAATCACCTGCCGCAAGACCTACGACGGTCTGGTGCCCATCAAGGATATGAAGCGCCAGTTCGGCATCATCGAGTTCCAGGTCATCTGCAACGATCCTTCCTGGTCGGATGCATCTATAAGTAGAGCTCGCTTCTATCCTGAGAACGACATTCCCTGTGGTGACTATTCATTTGACCTGAACAACGGAACAATCAGATGGGGCGCCACAACCACCGACTGCTATCAAGTCAATGTCAGCGGATTAAAGTGTTCTTCAGTACACAATGCCAAGCGCAGTGTTTATATGCTCGTTCCTGCCGGCACCAGCATATACGGAAACTATGTGGTAACTATTGGCGGAAAAGACTATGCAATTGAAAGGAAAGGGTCAGACCAAAAAACAATCGAAGCCGGTGAATTCTACACTGTAACATTCCTGTCAAATGACCTCAAGCAGGATTTCACCAATCGTTTCTGGATTATTGCCGGAGCATACAGCGACCGCACCTTCATCTATTGCACAAGGTCTGAAATGTACACGGGCCACTATCTCCTTCCCGGTGATCTCATCTACAATGAAAACACCAACACAATATATGTTATTGACAGAAATTGGGCTGTTTACGATAAAAGTGTTCCTATTACGGATGAAACTACCGGAGTTAATTCCGGAATAATAAGATATGGTTATGATGGCGGTACCATTGAATATTCATTAAGTTCTTTAAGTGCATCTGTTAGTATTGATGGTGAATATGCTGAATCATATTATGAATGGGAAGATTGGGGATATAGCAATCTTGTATGGAGCCGTAATTTCAGCCAGAAATGCCTTACGCCAAACAATGTTAGTGTGGTAAAGGGAAAGATCAGGCAACCTGCAAACTGTCATATTGTTGAAAATGAAACCGTCTTCTTCTTCCGTCCGACTATGGGCTCTTCACAGACTCTTGCCGGACAGACCAGTTGGCTTTATGAGGGAAGCGCGGACATAATATGGCAGCAGGCATATGATGAAGCGGACGGACCTGTCATTACGGAAGCGACAATGCATGATCAGCAATTGCTGGACGACTTCTGCATCGATAATAATTACAGGATTTATTGCGATCCTCTGATAGAGATCCATGCAGGAGCGAAAGGCAACGCAGTTGTTGGATTATACCATAGTGGTTTGGTTTGGAGCTGGCACATTTGGGCACCACACGATCCCTTACTGTTGTATTCATCTACCTTTGGTGACCTGATGTCTTGCAATCTTGGACAGGATGTTTACATCACAACCGATAAGACAACCGAAGGAAAAGGTCTGTTCTATCAGTGGGGCCGTAAAGATCCTTTCACATATCCGAATGAAGCCAGAGATGGTCTTACTCAGACTTATTCAACCAATAAACCGAGCACTGGCTTTGGCAGTTGGCTTATAGCACATCCTGAGGATATGAGTCAGAGATACTATTTCGGCATTGTGACCAATGGTATATGGGGGAACCGGTCTAACACTAAGAGTTTGCAAGACCCTTGTCCTGCCGGTTGGCGAGTTCCTTCTCCTGAAGATATCGAAGCCGTTTACAATGGTTTCGGCCACTATCAGAGATCTGCCGATTGGCCCGGAGATTCAATCTATGGATTTGACTTTGGAGGTTACGTAGAATCAGGTGTACTCAAAGGTACTGATACTGGAGCATATTGGCTTGCTATCCCAACATTCCCGATTTCCACAACCAGCCGTGCTGCCTTGAGAATTGTGCCTGGCTCTAGCACTGGTTACTGGCAGCCAACATATGTAAGTCTGAATGATTTTGACGAATCGAATGGTGCACATGTACGATGCGTCAGATATAATGAAAATGCTGAATAATTCTGACTGACATATATTCAATATTATTGAAGAGCGGGCTGTAGAGTCCGCTCTTTTTGTTCAGCTGCCCCGTAACCTTCAGGCACTTGAGCATCAGCACTGCAGTGACTGGTTTGATGTCCATAACATCCTCGATGCAGTCTCCTCCCTTGAGGTAACAGCCAAGCCCGAGGTGCTGTCATCACTCGGAATATAATACTTCATAGGCAAACGGGAGCAAAACACCCTCTCAGTGATCCCAAACGGTGCGGTCAACCGGCAAACGGCGGTCACGAAGGCAGGGAGGCAGAAATCCCGAAACCGGGAGACAGAAGGGCTGATGCTGTGCCCCTACTCTGCCACCTTCTCGAGGTACAGTACGCGGGACGAGTTGTTGCCGCGGAGCTTGATGTCACATTTGTGGCGGTAAGGGAATTCCAGACCGCACTCCATCAGGAACTTGCCACTGAACACAGCTCCTTCGCAAGCCAGAGGCGCATCATCGATGCGGTTGATTTCCTTGATGCTGTAGAGAGCATCAGGATCCAGACCGGCCATCTTCACGCGGGGATAGTGTTCGTCGCACTTCTGGTCTATCTTCCACCAGAAGAAGGCAGCCTTATCCTTGTCGGAAGACACATACATCAGCGATGAAAGGCCGATGCCGCTGTAGGGTGACACCAGGCGGTAAAGATCGCCCATCTGCACCACCTCACGGATATACTGCTTGTATTCAGCCACGGCGGCGCGTGTCTGCTCAAGCTCATCGCGGGTCATGTGCTTGGGCTGCAGCTCGATGCCCAGACGGCCGCTCATGCATACGTCGGTGCGGAACTTGAGCGATGTGGTACGCCAGTTTTCTGTGTTGGGCACAGCGCTGATATGCGATGCCATTGCGATTGCGGGGAAGAAATATGATGTGCCCCACTGCATGTAGAGGCGCTGGATGGCATCGGTGTTGTCGCTGTCCCAGAACTCGTCGAACCAGCCGAGGTAGCCCCAGTTCACACGTCCGCCGCCGCTTGCGCAGTCCTGCATGATCAGGTCGGGATATTTGGCACGGATACGCTCACACACAGCCGCAAAACCGCGCTGGAACTCAATCTGAAGGTGGCTCTGGTTATCCATGGGCAGATACTGAGACCCCCAGTCCTGCTGAGTCATGTTTGCGTCCCACTTGATGTAATAGATATCGGGGTACTGAGTCATCAGGTCGTCCACCACCTTGAATGCGAAATCCTGCACCTCGGGATTGCCCATGTCCAGAATCATCTGGCTGCCTCCTCGGCCGCGGTTTATCTCGCGGTCCTTCCCTTTCAGAATCCAGTCGGGATGCTTTTCGTAAAGCTCGCTGTGCAGGTCAACCATCTCGGGCTCGATCCAGATGCCGAACTTCAATCCCTTAGACTTTGCGAAGTCAATCAGAGGCTGGATGCCGCCGGGGAGCTTGCGGGTGTCGCACACCCAGTCGCCCATTGCATAGCCGTCCTGACGCTGATACTTGCCGCCGAACCAGCCGTCATCCATCACAAAAAGTTCAGCTCCTGCATAAGCAGCATCACTTATCATATCTTCCATAGTCTTCTGGTCGATGTCGAAGCGGACACCTTCCCAGCTGTTGAGCACCACGTCACGCACCTGCGAGGTGTGCAGCAGATGATGGCTGCGGCCCCAGCGGTGGAACTGACGGCTGATGCCGCACAATCCCTCGTTGCCCCACGAAAAGGCAAGACGGGGAGTCACAAAAGTCTCTTTCTTTGCAAGAGTATATGCAGAATTGTCTGGATTGATGCCTGCGCTGAAGCAGATCCAATCCTCGTCTATCCAATTGGTTTTCAGGCGGAAATTGCCGGTATAGAGAAGCGCCGCACCGATGGTGGCGCCAGTGTTTTCCTGCGGCTCGCCGTCAAGCGAGAACATTACCTCTGCATGAGTGAGATGAGTGGTGCGAACACCGTCGACACCGTCAATCACCCTGATGCCGCGCAGCACCTTTTCGGTCTGCACATTGCACTCTGCCTGACGCGCTCCGGTCTGATAAGAGAGATACACATCACCGCAGCGGATGGGCAGAAATCCTGAAGCGAACTCGCGCAGTACCACGGGACCCTTTTCCATATTCTTCACCTCTACCCAGGTCTCGATCACATCACAGTCGTTGAAAGTCTGGTAGCAGAGGTCCACAGACAGCGGATAAACTTCATCTTTCATGTGAAACTTCATGACAGAAGCACCATCAAGTTTCTCCTCTGAATATGAGTCGAACACAAGCTTGGTGGTCATATTGCCGTCATGATGCGTCGCCGCAAAGGCCGTGGGGCGGTCGCCCACCAGTCCGAAGACAGGATAAGCCTTGTGCTGAGTTGCGATGCCTGCACTGATAATGTTCTGGAAATCAGTGTCGGTAAGGGCAGCGCCATAATAAACCACCTCCACCGGAGCACCGGGTTCGGCAGAAAGCACGAGAGATGTGTTGGAAGTTCTGATCTGGTAATTCTCTGCCTTCAGTGCAGAAGCGGAGAGAAGCAGAAGTGCCAGCAAAGCGGCAGCTAGATGTCGTTTCATATCTGTTATTTGAGTGATTTTGCAAAGTTTGAGATAAAGTCTTCGGGAGTGGTGAAAAGATATCCCGCGATGCCGAAGACCGCCGCACCATCTAGGTTCTTCCGGGTGTCGTCTATGAATATTGATTCCTCCGGATCGAGGCCGTACCTTTCGAGAAGCGCCGTATACATCCCGGCATCGGGCTTGATTACATGCTCCTCTCCCGATATCACCATTCCCTCCAGAAGGTCGAATACAGGATACGCATGGCGGCAGTATGTGTGAAATTTCACAGCGTTCCAGTTCGACAGGCCATAAAGCCTGTATCCCTGAGCCTTCAGCTTCACCGCCTGCTCATACATGCCCGGAATCTCACCTCCCACCATCTTGTACCATTCTGTATCATATACCGCAATGGCATCTTTCCACTGAGGATATATCTTTATGAGGTCTGCAGTATTCTCTTCGAAAGGTTTGCCGGCATCCATCAGGCTGTTCCACTCCAGGGTGCAGATATTGTCAAGGAACCAGTCGCACATCTGCTGCGCAGTATAGTCTGCGATGCCTGTGTTCTTCCTGAAAGTGTCCTGGACATCAGCCCTTTTGAAATATTCGTCGTAAAGGAAGTGCCTGTTCCAGTCAAGCAGCACTCCGCCGTAATCAAATATTATATTTTTTATCATAGCCGTGATTAAGTTTGCAAAGTTAAAAAATTTTGATTCCTATACCGCATTGTGGTATCTTTGCACACCTATAAAAAGATAATGATGATGAGAAAGATATTTGCCGGAATCGCGCTTCTGTGCGCCTTTGCAACCGCCTCCTTCGGACAGGATAAGAAAGTGAACTACAATGTCTACGGTTTCTTCAGCAACTACGGATATTATGATTCGCACGCTTCGCTGCAGTCAAATGAAGGCATCTTCAACA
Organism: Bacteroidales bacterium; assembly: GCA_045617865.1. Lineage (GTDB taxonomy): Bacteria > Bacteroidota > Bacteroidia > Bacteroidales > UBA932 > Equibacterium. Next base: position 76,597 of record JAZLJK010000003.1, read on the forward strand.
TAATGCCCACCGACCGCGCGCTGGATGCCGAAGGGCGGGACATCAACGCAGTTGGCTCCACCAGGCTGCTTTCCATCACCACACGCCTGGGTGTGGACATAACTCCTGCCGAGAGGGTGTTCGACGCAATGCCGCTCATCAAGATCGAGACGGACTTCTGTGGATATTCTGGCAGCGTCACGATGCTCCGCATCCGCCAGGCATTCCTCAAACTCAACTGGGATTTCTGCAGCGCACTGCTCGGCCAGACCTGGCACCCCATGGCGGGCGACCTGAAGCCGGATGTATTCAGCCTTTGCACCGGCAGCCCCTTCAACCCGTTCAACCGCTCCCCCCAGATAAGGTTTGACTACCGTCCCAACGACTGCCTCACCGCCAGTGCAGCGGCAATCTGGCAGTTCCAGTATTCAAGCGTCGGCATGAGCGGCACCACCAGCCCCAACATGTCACGCAAGGCCATTGTACCTGAGCTTTATGCAGGAGTCAACTATGTGATGGACAACTATTCATTCGGTGCAGGAGCAGACTTCCTCACCATCAAGCCCACCGACAATGTCCTCGATGCAGAGGGTGGCATACATAAGGTGAACAGCCACTGCTCGGGCCTCAATCTGCTTGCGCAGGGATGCTATATGCTTGACGAGCTCACACTCAAGGGAAAGGTGGTATATGGGCAGAACACCTCCCACCTGCTTCAGCCCTCCGGCTACGGCGTGACATATTCCGACGGTGAAACCATCCGCTTCGCCCCTCTGCACAACGTTTCTTCATGGGTTACTGCAACCTACGGAGAGGAGCTCAAATATGGCATGATGCTCGGCTATTTCAAGAACCTCGGTTCGGCTGGTGATGATTTCATAGGCAATGTGGTGATGTACGGCAACCATGCCGGATGCCCCTCTGCACTCAACGACCTTTTCCGCGTGAATCCCTTTGTGACATACAAGACAGGCCCCATGACCATCGGTACCGAATATGAATGGACCTGCGCCTCTTACGGCACAATGTACCGCAGCGGCCGCGTGAGCGACACCCATCCGGTATCCAACCACCGCGTGGGATTCCTTGTAAAATATGAGTTCTGATGATGCGGAAATCATTTGTCTCTTCACTGCTTATATTGCTGGCATGCTTCAGCATGTCCGCCCAGATCAAGGGGAACTACCTGGACTATGCGGGGGTGGCGGTAGTGGTGCGCGACTCCACAAGCAAGACACTGCTGCCAGGGGCCACTGTCTTTGCCGTTTCCGGTGAAGACACGCTCAAGATGGTGACACCTGAATATGGATGGGCATCGTACAGAACTGTGGAATTCCGCCACACTCCTGTGGAGCTCATAACCTCTTATGTCGGATTCAAGACCAGACGGGACACTGTGGATGTCAAACTGAAAGAGTCCAACATCTTCTACATCAACCTGGAGGAAGACCCCATGGAGCTGTCTTCGCTCATCATCACAGCGGATGCGGTGGCGATGGTGATGCGCGGCGACACCACCGTCTTCAACGCGGCGGCTTTCAAGACCATGAAGGGTGATGCACTCAGAAGTATGCTTGAGGCACTGCCCGGTGTGGAAGTCGGCGAGAATGGCGTCAAATACAACGGGCAGACAATAGACCGTATCCTGTTCAATGGCAACAACCTGTTCGGCAAGGACATGGGCAATGCGATGGACATGGTGATGGCCGATGAGGTGAAGTCGGTGGAAGTGTATGAAAAGACCGCCGTGGATGACCTCAACCCAGACTCGAACGACGCCAAGGAGCGAGTCATGGATGTGCATACCTGGAAGCCCCTGCAGCGCGTGGGGCAGCTCAGCGACATTGCATCAGCCGGAATATACACCTCAGAAAAACCTGAAGGTGGCCACGAGATAGAGTTTGAGGAAAATGTATTTCTGGGCAATTACACACTCTCCTCCAAGCCAAGGGTGCACGGCGGATTCAGCTACGCGAAGAATCCCGCCACTTCGGGCAATCCCAGCACCAGCTTCATGAGCTATCTTGATATCGGCAAAGATATAGCGAAGAAAGGCGGTTATACGGTGGGAGTCAGCGCCAATTCAAACAAGCAATGGTATGAGAGCAGCGAAGTATCTGTCTTCTCCCCCTCTGAGATATGGAATGAAAGGACCGACAGATCATCGTCAAAATCAAGTTATGGCCGAAGCTTCGCCAACATTCACGGATACGGGTACATGCGGCATGACGACCTGATGATGCGTATGAATGGATCCATAGAGCAGTCGCATGAAAGCAACAACAATTTTACAGTTGCATCGTCGGTGAGAGATGGAGCGGCTTCAGGCTTCGAAAGGACAGATAACAATGGAATTAACAGATTTTCAGCGTCGTTCTTCCCGGGGATGGAGATATATTTCAACAAGAAGAGACGGAAGCTGAGCATCACCCCCAACTTCATGGCATCCGTTTCCAGGGGTGACGGGAAACGGCTTGACACACTGCAGACCAGCATGAGCCGTGAGTGGCTCACAAGCACACTTTCAGAGAAGAGCCTGAACCCTTCCCTGTCTGTCGGCTGGAACGAGCCTTTCGGAGAGAAGGCGTCGCTCGTTCTGGAGGCCAGCAGCGACTATAAATATACAAGCACCACAAAGCTGTGGACCAACATGTTCACCGGCGGGATGGATATCAACAACTCAAAGGATTACACCCAGAACTTCCTTACCAGCACAATTGATGCAGCCTTTATCTATGGCCGTATGAACGACGGCTTCTATTCAAGGGTTTTCCTGGGCGTGAGGGACATTCTTGATATCAGGGACGAAAGGATGGACAATGTCAAAGACTGGTTGAAAAACTATGTAAGGCCCGTGACAGGCATTGAAATCGCCTGGTCGAAAGGAGAAAACAACGTGTCTTTGTCTTACTCAGAGCACGAGACAGTGCCCATGGTTGAGCAGCTGCGCAACGCAATAGATGACACCGACCCCCTGTTTCTTTCTGCCGGGCGCCCTGACCTTGACCTTTCTGTGTGCCGACGCGGTAACATCCAGGCCGGCAGGTCGTTTCCCCAGCGCAATCTGGTGACTTCACTCTCGGCATCAGCCGCTGTCTACAGCAACTCCATCCAGAGCAAGACCACATACTTCGCCACAGAAACATGGTTGGAAGAGTACCAGTACATGGCGCCGGCAGGATCCAGCCTGACCACTCCCGAGAACATTTCAGGCCATTATGACGCCAACGTCACGCTCAATGTCAGCAAATACATCACAAAAATCAAGTCCGACATCCGCACAAACCTCATCTGGAACACCGATGCCAGCCCCTATTTCATTGCGGACGTACTGCATGTCAACGGCCGCAACTCTCTTGGCCTCTCGGCCGATTTCTCACACCGCGGTGAGAAGAATCAGATGACACTCATCGGCACTGCCAACCTGGGAAGGCAGAAGACCGACGGAGAATTTCTCTACGATTATTTCTCGTTCACGGCATGGCTCATGTTAAGGCAGCGTTTCGGTGAGCATATCACTCTGACAGTCAATGCCAACAACAGTTTTGAAAACACCACGATGGAGGGCCTCGACTTCAACAGCACACAACTGAACATCAATCTTTTGTGGATGTTTGGAAAAGAAAGAAGGAATGCTGCAGGCATTTTCTGCAATGACCTTCTCAACAGCAGGGCAATGCCCGGCAACTATGTCCAGAACGACATTGTATCCCACACCGAATCAATCTTCCTGGGCCGCTGCATCGGAGTTTCGTTCGCATATTACATCATGAAGAGATAACTCTGCCACAGCCATTGCCGCCGCCATCGACACCACATCAAGGACCCGTGAGTATTTCTACATCGTCGTGAAGAAACGCCCGGCCGCGCCAAAAACAATACGGCCCCGAGCATCCGCCCGGGGCC
>JAZLJK010000004.1:0-10795 GCA_045617865.1 Bacteroidales bacterium
GGCTGGTAAACCAGACGGTTTGCGGCATCGTCGTTGATGAACTCCTGCTTTTCTGAATCGAATTCGAGTGTGCGGCCAAGCTGCAGGGCAACTGTACCGAGGTTTACGATATTACAGCTGCGATGGCCGTTCATCTCGTTGAGAGCGAATTTCTTGCGTGTGCGTACGCACTCGAGGAAGTCGGTCTGCTGAGGCAGAGGATCGGGGAACTCTGCAAGTTTCTCGCGCCAGTTGGGGATGTCGCATACGAAGTTGTTGTATACGTTGCCGTTGGGACCTGCGATGTAAGGAGTGTTCGGGTCGCCGAAGTCACCGCCCCAGAGGACGATCTTGCAGCCGTCAGCGTATGTGTAGATGATCTGACGCCATGTACCGACAGCATCGTAGTGCTGCTGAGGAGCATCCACCTCAACCTTCACAGGGCTCTCGTCATCCTTGCCGAGGAGATACTGTACAGGGTCGATGTAGTGCTGACCCATATCGCCGAGTCCGCCGCCGTCATAGTCCCAGTAGCCACGGAATGTCTCGTGAACGCGGTGAGGGTTGTAAGGCTTGTAGGGTGCCGGGCCCAACCAGCTGTCGTAGTCAAGCTCTGCGGGAACAGGCATGGGATCGAGATGTTCCTTTCCTACCCAGAAGAACTTCCAGTCGAAACCGGTGTGCTTTGAGATTGTGACTGTAAGAGGCCAGCCGAGCATACCGCTCTGAACAAGCTTCTTGAGAGGATTGACCGTGGTACCGAGACCGTAGAATGTGTCTTTGAATCTGAACCAGGTGTTGAGACGGAAGATTGTGTTGTAGCGTTTCATGGCCTCAACCACTCTCTTGCCTTCGCCGATTGTACGGGTCATGGGCTTTTCGCACCAAACATCCTTGCCTGCCTTTGCAGCCTCGATTGACATGAGTGCATGCCAGTGAGGAGGGGTGGCGATGTGCACGATGTCGACGTTGGGGTCATGGATAAGGTCCATGAAGTTGTCGTAAAGTGCAACCTTGCCGAAATTCATGTTCTCTGCAAGCTCTGCACCTCTCTGGAGGTGATTCTTGTCAACGTCGCAGATTGCCACGAGACGGTCGGGATAGTCATAGTGCTGACGGCCCATTCCGCCCACACCGATGATGCCTTTTGTGAGCTGGTCACTGGGAGCTATGTAGCCTTTTCCACCCAGCACGTTGCGGGGAAGGATGGTGAAAGCTGCCACAGATGCGGCCGCCCCTTTGATAAAGTTTCTTCTACTTGTCATGATTGATTTATAGTAATTAATTGATTTGCAATTGTTTACCTCGCATACGCGTGTATGCGTACACAAAATCAATCAAAGGTAGTCAAAAAATGTGGAAATTCCTACAGTCCGCGGTCGTTTTCTCTGCGCAAATCCTTCTCTTTTATGGACTGACGCTTGTCAAACTCTTTCTTGCCTCTTGCAAGTGCAATGTCAAGCTTTGCATAACCGTTGTCGCTTATGAAAAGCTTCACTGCAACTATGGTCATACCTTTCTCCTTGGTCGAGCGCTGGAGCTTGTTGAGCTCGCGTTTTGTAAGCAGAAGCTTGCGGTCTCTTTTAGGATCGTGGTTGTTGAATGTACCCCACCAGTATTCGCTGACGTGCATATTGCGAACAAACAACTCATTACCAACGAAATAGCAGTAGCTGTCTACAAGCGACGCCTTGCCGGCCCGGATTGACTTGATCTCGGTGCCAGACAGCACGATGCCTGCAGTGAACTTCTCTATGAACTCGTATTCAAAGGAAGCTTTCTTGTTCTTTATCTCTACTTTGCTTTTCGCCTTCGGCATGGTATCCTGTGGTTTTCACTAAGAAAACCGCGCAAATATAATCAAAAAATATATACCTTTATGCCGGCAGTTTTGACAACGGATATGTACGAAGAATTTGACCTTGTGTGTGTGCTCGGCCCCACTGCGTGCGGCAAGACCCGCTATGCGGTGGATCTGGCGCGCCGGATGGGTGCAGAAATCATATCGGCAGACTCGCGGCAGGTGTACCGCGGCATGGACATCGGCACGGGCAAGGACCTCTCAGACTACGGAGATGTCCCCTATCACATGATCGACATTGCCGATGCCGGTACCAAATACAACATCTTCCAGTATCAGAAAGACGCACTGGCTGCCTACAAGGACATCGTCTCCCGCGGCAGACGCGCCATACTGTGCGGCGGAAGCGGGCTTTACATCGAATCTTTCTGCAAGGGTTATTCACTGCCCGAAGTGCCTGAGAACCAGGCCTTGCGGCAGAAACTCGAGCAGTTTGACGACGCCACTCTCATAGCCCGCCTGGCCTCTCTCAAGCCACTTCACAACACCACCGACTACGACACACGCAAGCGCCTTATCCGTGCACTTGAAATTGCAATCTACGAATCGGAGCACCCGGCGGATGGCGTCCGGCCGGATGGTGTCTGCGCTGCTGCAGATGCCACCGCAGACAGAGACACTTCTGTTTCCACCGCAAACAGAAACGCAAGTTCTGCCACCGGCACATTCCCCCGCAACATCAAATACATCGGGTTGGAGATCTCACGCGAAGAACGCAACGCCCGCATAGACCGCCGCCTTGAAGCCAGGCTTCAGGAGGGTATGGTCGACGAGGTCAAACGCCTGCTTGACAGCGGCATACCCGCAGAAGACCTCATCTACTACGGTCTCGAATACAAGTTCGTCACAAAATACCTTATCGGAGAGCTCACTTACAACGAGATGGTGGACGGGCTGCGCACCGCCATACACCAGTTCGCCAAACGCCAGATGACCTGGTTCCGCGGCATGGAGCGTCGCGGCATAGAAATAGAGTGGATCCCCTGCCTGTAGCCACACTCTGCCATAATCAGCACTCCACTCTGTTCCGCCTTAACACTCCGCTGGCAGCTATCTGATGCATTTTGCCGTATTTGCTGCAGTTTTACGCTGGCGGACGCAGTTCAGCGGCATTTCTGCCGTATCTGCTGCAGCTTTGCGCTGACGTAGGCAGTTCTTCCGCAGGTCTGCGGCAAATCCAGGCCACGGCCACCTGTCTCACAGCACCGTCCAGGGGTTATCGCTGTGGACTGGGGACCTCTGGAGAGCCCCAGTCCACGGTGGCAGCCTTCTCAGATGTATCAGTAGTATCTTTCCATGGACTGACAAAATTTTACGCAATATGTTTCGTCTCCTCGACAGTTAAGGCTTAGTGAAATTCATCTAAGCACGGCATTATGGACCGTAGCGCATCTAGAGCGCATCGGCGTGCTTAGATGCGGGGAACAAGGTCTCATCTAAGCACGGTAATCGCCGTCACAGGCTCTGTGGCCCACATCTGCATGCTTAGATGAATTTCACGAAGCAGACCGGGGAGCATTGTCTGACATTTCAACACAAAGCTATGGATGAACAACTGGGGAATTCTCCCTGCTTACTGCCCTATGCCATAAGAGAATGCCGTACCTGCGGGCATGGTACTGCGGCATCTGCCCTTTATTTCCGAATATAATCACGTTTTTGGTTCTAGCGGTGGTACTTTGGGATACCGTTAGAACCAATTTCTACGACGCGGCTGCCTCACACAAGATGAGTCTTCGCTCTGGCTGCGCGGCCAGTGCAGTGCAGACCAGAGCAATCATAGACAGTGCGCTTGTCCGCCCATCGTTCGATCGCCAGCTTACCCCCTCCTGCATCTGCACCTGACACACTCCGCTGACGCGGAACTCAGCGGCGGCGGTGCCGGCAGACAGCTGACGTAATGGGGGAAATTGCGGAAAATAAGCCGCAGCGTCACGAATAAGTTGGGTGCTGCCGGGCCACGAATAAGTGGGGTGCCGCCGGGCCACGAAAGCAAGACCGGAGGCTATATCGGCAGAATAACGAACACCAGTGCGTCCCACACGGCGTGAGAGACAATCAGCGCTGGCAGCAAGGAAGGTTTCAGCCTGTATATCAGCCCCCAGACGCCACCGGCCACGAGCGCTGCCATCACCAGCATGAAATTGAACGACCATACATGCACAAGCGCATATACTGCCGCTGTGACAAAGAGCGCCACATTGCCGCCATGGAAGTCTGATATCTTCTTCTGAACATACCCTCTCCAGAAATATTCTTCGGCTGGCCCGATGACAAAGAGCAGCAGAAGGGATATCAGAACAGGCGAGGTGCCATCTTTCATGCCATATACATCATCGACCTGAGGCCTGGCAAAGTCAAACATCATCTGCGAGAGTTTGTCTCCTGCCCAGAAGATGCCCCACAGTACGAAGGCTATTACAACACCTGCAATCAGCTGAACAGCAAAGTCTTTGGCATGCAAACTGCCTTTCGCAGCGCAACCTGTCACATTTTCATAAACGGCACTTCTACGCCCGGTAATTGCCAGAGAAGTGAGCACCACGGCGCTGAAGCTCATCATCACCCAGAAATTGACAAGATGCCCAGTCCATGGGCTGAACATGAAGAACCACAGCACGGCAGCCACCGCCACCGCAATCACGAGCCTCCTCACAGCATGCTCCCGTCCGCAGCCGGAGGGTATATTTTCAGAAGCTGCCGCCATCCGCCAAAGTCACATTCAGAAAATGATTGCAAGCACAAGCCCCAATGTCAGCAGCAGGCTGAATACCAGGTGCAGCTTTGCAGTCTGCTGGTCCAGACCAAGCAATGCCTCCCTGCCATTTTTAAAATATCCCGATGCAGTCTTCCAGAGCTTGAGCGCAACAGGAGCAGAAAACAGGCACAGAAGAGCAGTAACCGGCATAAGCCCCGCGATGCAGAAGGCTGCCACTGCAGCATAAGGGATTACAAGATAAGCCAGATAAAGCTTTACCGACGGCTTTTCGCCCAGCCACATAGGAATGGTGCGGATGCCTGACTCAGTGTCAGTTGCAATGTCAACGGTGTTGTTGTTGTGAAGCACTGCCACAGTTAGGATGCCAAGAGGGACACAGAGCAGCAGTACCGACCAGTCAACGGCTCCGGTGGTGACAAAAGAGGTACCTATCAGTGGCAGAACACCGAAACATACAAACACAAAAATATCTCCCAATGCCCTGAACTTGAAGAAAGAATAGCTTGCTGCAAGCAGGAATCCGATCAAGCCCACCACAAGAAGCTGCCACCCGGAAAGAAGAGTTATCACAACTCCTATGACCACTCCGAGAGCAAAGAGGAGAATGGAGAAACGCATATATTCAGACGGCTCGAAATGGTGGAAAACCAGGTTAGGCACAGCGTATGCCCTTTCGTTGTCCACTCCCTTGCGGTAGTCCCACCAGTCGCTCAGCACATTGCCGGCGGCGTGGAAAACCACCATGCCCAACAGGGCAAGCACGGCACAGAGCCAGTTGATTTCATAACCTTTCCATGCAAGGAATGCGGTTGAGGCCACCACCGGCATTGCCGATACGGGGAACGACCAGAACCTTGTTGCTACAAACCAGTCTTTGAATGTGTGTTTCATATCCATATCAGTTTTTGAGGAGCGCAAAGGTAGCCATTTTAGCTCAAACAAAAAAGGGAACCTCAACCGAGATCCCCTTTCCAATATACGATTAAATGCTTTAATCTTTATTGAAGAATTCAGCTATTATCGCGTCAGTGTCGCAGTCAAGCTTGTGGGCACCGGTGTACTCCCAGAATGAAGTATCCAATTGCCTGAGTCCCTGCGTAATGGTAATCCAGCTCATTGTCCATCCACTCTCAACGCTCCACGCGCCCCAGCCGGCATCGGCACTTGAAGCCCAGTATTCCCACCTGTTGAAATCAAAGGCGCGGAACCACGCACCGTCCAGTTCTCTTCGGGACGGGCTACTTATCTGGACACGGCAGAGGAAATCGGCAAGTTTATCCTCCAGCATCTTATATTCTTGATTCCCTGTCGCTGCGGCAGCCTCGTGCAGACCGATGAATGCAAAGTTTGTCGCATAAAGAAGGTCGCAAGCGCAATCCGTATCTTCTTGAATGATAGGGGATTCAGTTGCTCCATACTCTTCGTTCGAATGAGGAAGCTTGTAGTGTCCAAAGCCAAAGCGTGTACGTCCCTCTTCTATTTTATCTCCAATTGCGCCGGTATCCGGGTCGGATCCCAGATCTCTGATTACCATATCCAACCACTGGCGATGCTGAGGAGTGTCTTCGACTCTGACCAGCCAGGCCAGAGGAAGCAACATACGTCCCCTGTCCATCTGAATTCCGGTAATTCCCCATTCCATGGGGTACACTGCCATGAAGTTAGATATGCCTGCTTTCGCTTTTTCCAAGAACGGCTTGTATCCGCAATGCTGATAAGCCCACAGATAACCAGCCCAGATATAGGCTTGGAAGTTGCCGGAATAACTGACATGCTGTGACTGTGCAAAGTAATCCAGTCCAGCATCCACCAGCCAGGGATGGTCGACCCTGTCATGCTGGAATCCCTTCTGCCCGCAGATGCGGAGATTGGCCAGGAATCCTCTCAGAATCCTTGCGTCCATGCTGTTGTCTTCAGCTGCTGTTGCTGCAAGTGCAAGCCCCATCAGCGTCCTTGCATTGTCATCTCCGTAATATACTTCATAACCTTCCATTGTACCAAAATAGTGATGACGGTCGTTCCAGCCCACCAGTCCGTAAGCGGGATTGGATGGGTCTTCCCTGTCGCCGGTCATCATATTTGAAGACACTAGCCAATGGGCGATATTATTACCGGTAGAAAGATATTTCTTGTCTTTCAAAACCTTGCCGGCCAGGCTGATTGCTCCAGCACATTCTCCATTACAGTCGTTCCTTCTCCAGAAACGGACAAGCTGGCTTCCATCAGCACCTATTATGGAAGATATACCTTCCAGAATACCGTGAGAACCATCACCCGCCTTGCATTCAGGCATCAATGCAGTTCTTTCGCTGGGAGTCAAAGCCGTGCCGCCGCCCTTGGGGAAATTTCCTGTTTCATACATTTGATCAACTTCTGGTCCCATTACCATTCCAGAGTTGAAGAACCAGCCGACAGCTCTTCTGTATGATTTCTTCTCAAAACCAGAAGGAAGTTCTTCAACCTTTGCATAAGTCGGATGTACCACGGGCTTCCATTCAAGAGATTTAATCTCCCTGTCGGGGAGAAGCCACCTGAGAATGTATGACCAGACGGCTCCCCATGCATCTGTCGGAGCATATCTGGCAGTGATGAAATTGCTCAATCGTGATGTGCAGACCATCATCTCCTGATCACCCAGAGGCATCCTGGCCAGAATAGGAGCCGCATTTTCGGGAATCCCGAAGACAGCACTGTCAAATCCGGCAACCCTTGCTATGACAATATCAGGATTCTTCAAAGGAATATCAAGATAATAGCAGTCGTGGATTGCAAGAATCCTGTTCTTCTCGAGAGCCTCTCCGAAAACGTCGGATGAACATACTCCCCTCTCAAAATGAGTGCTTGATGCAGGACCGACAGAAAAGCCTGGCAGCATGGAAGGGTACTCCACGTACAGTCTGAGGTGCTTTTCACTCGCCATTTCAAACAGGCTCTCATCCAGTTCTGTCGTCTTTTCAGGATAACCCTCAGCGAGAATTATGACAGACGACCCTGGTACAGCCTTGGCCACAGCCTCGGCGGCCGAGTCGAAACGCTTGAAATCGATTTTGTTATCCTTCAACAGCGAGGCGATGTCGTCGGACTTCCCGCAGCAAACACCAAGCTTCTGCGCCGAAGATATAAAGGCAGGTGCCAGCAGCAATGCTGCCGACACCGCCATTGTCAATATTCTATTCATCATCATTTCTTAATAATCAGTCCGGGAGGAAGCTGCTCCTTGAAGATAAGCTCACCGATTCCCACGAAGGGAGCAGGCTGCCACGCAGGGTGATTGAATACACTGAATATCTGAATTCTGACGTATCTGACATTGATAGCTTCTGGATTAATGTCGCCTTTATATCCAGGCTGCTGGACATCATCCGGGACTGTCACATCTGCAAGAAGAGTCCAGTCATTCTGCCATTCTCCGGGATTTGTGATGTCCCAGTAAGAGTCGGGTTTGTCGGAAGCGATTTCATTTGCCCCCCACACCTTGAACTCTCTCGGATAGGCATTGAATCCTTCCCATCCCCATACCTCAATGCTGGAGACAGCCCTGGACTTGCTCAGATCGAAAGTCAACGATATCGGCCATGCACCTCCATTGTAAGGATTCCCGGCAACACAGACCCAGCACCCCCAGTTAGCATCCTGAGAGCCGTCGAAAAGATGCCAGAAAGCATAATTTGAATCATTGAAATCTCCGATGTGGTCGTACGGTATAGTAGTCACACGCCCATATTGGTCAGCACCTATCTGAGCATATATCTTTTCATCCGAAAAAACTATCTCGACTTCCTGCTGTTCGGTTATCTCAACAATGTCATTGATGACTTTACCGCTTATAATGGGATAATATTGCATGGTGTAGTCCAGTTTCACCTTTACAGGCCTGTCTATCCCGGGAATGATCAAAGTCTCTGACGATGCATCTCCTGAGTTGTTCTCACCGGTTACGGTTGCTCCGTCAATGGTGTATGAATAGCTCATCTCTCCGGCGTAACGCAGGAAAGTGTTTCCGTCAAGGGCAGGCCAAGTAGCTGTCAACGTGCCATCCTGCAGTGTGAAGACAGGCTGGACTGTTGTCACTTTGCTGACAAAGTTGTCAACATACTCCCTTGTGACAGGGAGAAGGTAAATGCTGGATCCCACAGACTTGTTGCCATACCGGTCCAGAGTGTATACATCAAAATTGTATCCGGCTCCTGAATCAAGCCCGTCTATGACACACTCAGAAACCATTCCTTCTGTTTCAAACACTTTCCCCTCCCCATACTCGATATGTATACGTTCCGCCACCTTGTCGTTGGGGTTGGTCCAGCTCAGGAAAACTTTCTCCACTCCTACCTGCCCCTGAAGGTTGCTTATCTTGCTTGAATACTTGATGTCGCTCAAATATTGTTCATAATATTCTTCATTATCGCTGCAAGAGAAAAGAGCAACGAATGAAAGGGCAAATGCCGCTAATTTGATGATGTTTCTCATATTCTCTCAAATTAAAAGTCCTTTTCTTCAATACCATACAGTGTAATCTCTGAAAGACATCCGGAGCTGTTGTCACCGAACGACTCGATTCCCCTGAATTCCAGATAACGGAAGGTCTCTGTGAAATGAGGGTCATCTTCATAAACGATGAATTCATGACCGGCACGCGCTTCTTCCAGAGCAGTCGCACTGTTGGAAGGCTCCACAATGGTAGCCCTGCGGATCTTTGTCCAGTTTATCTTATCGTTGCTGACCCACAGTTCAAAAGTCTTGACATTGCTTCCCTGATAGAAGAAATGGGGGCCTGACCAGATTTCGTCTCTCTGCCATACTCTGAAACGGCTGATGCGGATAGGTCTTCCCATATCAATGAAATATGAGAAAGGATATCCCTGATACGCCACGAAGAAATTGAGGTTGTCTTTTGTGGCATCATCTATTTCGTCATCCCAGAACTTGGTGAGACGGCCTTCCTGGAAAATGATATCTGCATTATGCAATCCTTCGGGGAGCTGGTCATTGCCGACATAGTTCCATGCGGTCTTGTCAATCTTATAATCCACGTAAGGTTTGATAGTTCCAAGATTGACCTTGGCGCTCTCGTTGTCGTAGATATCCTTCACGTAAGCCCTGATGGCATAGTCCTCTGCATTGAGGTTCTGGATGCTCATCGAATTCTTTCCGGGAGAATTGGTATCCACAGATTGGATGACTGTCTTCCCTCCGAATTCGATCTCGGTCACAATCTGGATTGTTGCTCCTGACTCGTTTGTCCAGCTGACCTTGGCAGATGAGAAATAGGGAGCTACTTCGAAGGTGCTGGCTATCGCCTCAAGAGGTGAACCGAGCGTATTGATGGTAATTGTCACAGGATCTGAGCTGACTCCGCTGAAATTGACGGTAGAAATGGTGACAACATGGTCGTCTGCATCATCATAGCCATCAATCTCTATGAAATCAGAGAAATAGGAAGAAGCCCTTGTGACTTCCTTGCCACTGTTCAGAGTGTAGCATGCCTTGACAAAAGAGACAGTCTCGTCGTCCGGCAGGGTATAACGGATTATTCCGCCACCCAGATTAGGCTCGAATGTAACCTCAGTCACAGGCTGAGGCTTCTCGACATTGACATTCTGTTCTTTTTCCTGACAAGCAGTAAGAAGCAGAATACAAAATGTTATGAAGTATAATATTTTTTTCATCTCTTTTCTTGTTTAATCTGTTACCATCCGAAATTCTGTACAAGATTGGGGTTCTTGTTGAGAATGCTGTTGGCAAGAGGTGTGAAATAATCTCTGGGGGTGACCCAGGTCCTGTTCTGCCAGTTGGTCTGACGGTAGAAGTCTTTGATCTCTCCCTTTGAACTGTCCCAGCCCATAATAGGCTCGTTGAATTCGATGTCGGCTTCTTTCCAACGTCTGATATCGTTGTACTGGTGGCCTTCGAAGCAAAGCTCGACAGCTCTTTCACGATGGATGATTTCTCTGAGTCCTTCCTTTGTAAGATGTTTGCCTACAGTCTTCACAATTTCACCGTTTGACCACACATCCTCCACTCTGGGAAGATTGTATTTAGCCCTTACGAGGTCGATATATTTGTAAGCCTCCTCGCAGGGGCCTTGTGCCTCATTAACGGCCTCGGCATACATCAGATACAGGTCTGAGAGTCTGATGAGGGGGAACGGGAACCACATGATACGCTCCCAGTACATGTTCTGCGTCTCTGGATGAACCCACTTCTTGATAGCGATTCCTGTCTGATAATACTCTCCT
>JAZLJK010000005.1:0-17361 GCA_045617865.1 Bacteroidales bacterium
ATCTGTAGCTTTTTATATTCATGAAAAACTTCGCTGGGGCAGCCCTGGCGGCTGGGGCTGCAAGACCCAATGAGCGCCTGCTGCATTTCCGGATTCAAACATAGTAACTAGCGGTGGTACTTTTACCTACCGTTAGAGCAAAATTTGCAAGCCCGTGTTCCGCACGCCACCGTCAGAGGACCGTCCGGAGCCCATCGCCGACGCCCAGGTGCCCAAATCAAGTCATGGGTTCCATGCGCCCCCACCAGAACCCAGTCCAGAGCCTCTCCCCGGCACCCGGATTGCCACTGCGCGGCATTCCACGGGCGGTTATCCTCGGCGGGCCGAGGAGAGCCCCGCACAGAGCCCCGCAGGTCCGACGGGAGATAACCGCCAGCACGGTTCCCCACGCCCCGCCAGCCCCAAATTGCAGCAAAATCGGCAGATTTGACGCTGAATCACACCCGCCAGCCCCGGACTGCTGCTGGCAAGGCATTCTATCATGACATCGGGGCAGTATGAGGAAATAATCACCTCGTTTGAGGGGGCAGGCTTGGGGTCGGGGCGATGTGAGGGCAACGTTCCCCTCCCGAACGGCTTCGTGACATTCATCTAAGCACGCTTATGTGCCCCACAGGTGTCTGCAGCGGTGATTGCCATGCTTAGATGAGACCTTGTCCCCCGCATCTACGCACACCGATGTGCCCCAGACCCACCTACAGCCCACATTGCCGTGCTTAGATGAATGTCACGAAAGCTGGTAGCCGGCACTGGGTGCTCGCCACAGCCTTAGGCACGGAACGGGCTTCCGTAAATGGTTTCCAGGACACGACAGTGTGCCCCGGATGCATCTGCAAAGGCGATCGCCGTGGACTGACACCCTCTGGAGCGGCCCAGTCCACGCTAGCCGCTGTCAGAATATGCTGTAGGGCAGGTGCACGTGGACTGACAATGCGACAGATTTGCAGCACCGTGTTCGCCCGCGCCGCTGCATTTACCTGCAGCGCGTGTGCTGCGGACAGTTTCGCAGTATTGACTTAGCTGGCAACAGGAGGTCAGCAACATTGGCCAGCAAGCAGCAGGCGGTGAGCGGACAGGTCAGCAACATTGGCCGGTAAGCAGCCAGCGGTGAGCGGGAAGTTCATCAACATTGGCCAGCAAGCAGCCGGCGGTGATCGGGCAGCTCATCAACATTGGCGGTAAGCGGCAGGAGGTCAGCGTGCGGTTATCCTCGGCCCGCCGAGGAGAGCCCCGCACTGCTCCACGCAAGTCCGACGGGAGATAACCGCCGGCACGGCATTCACCACTTCGCCACGCAGCAGAGCGGCAAACCTACATTATGTCAGGCATTATTCTGCAAGAATCTCCAGAATCTTCGGAAGGATTGAGTGTTTGAGCACATCGTCGTTGATGCGGTGCTCACCGTCAAACCAACTTGCCTGCGCCTCGGGGTAGTGCTCGATGAATGTGTCGTGCCCGTGTGCAACAGGGTCATGACGGCCGAACATGGCGTGGCAAAGCGGCTTGTCTTCTTCAGTAAGGTCATCGAACTGATGGTCTTCCATAGTGCGGAAGGCCTGGATTATCTCTTTTGTGACCCTTGCTGTCATCTGTTTGTCCTTACGCTTGTTGAGATATGTGAAATTGCCAAGCTTGAGCACCTTGCTCATGCGCGACATCCAGAATGCGGGATTCACAATCAGACGGCGGAACCCTCTCATCTGCTGTGCATACATCCCGCCCATGCTTGTGCCTATGATCAGGCAGGGCTGTTCCTGTCCGCACAGCTGCTTGAGGAATGGCACGGCATCGCGCGGATCCAGCGGGATGTCCGGAGCAACAATTTCATAATCGGGAAGCACCCGCCTCAGGAGCTGGGCTGTGCCGCTTGCACCTGAAGATGCAAAGCCGTGGAAATAAACAATCTTTTCTTTTTCTTCCATAATCTGATTTGTGTCGTACGCAAAGGTAACCATATCCATTGCATTTCTATAATATTTGTCCTAAATTTGACACATTTAGCACGGGTTTGACTATGAAACGATTACTACTTTTTCTCGCATGCGCTGCCCTGAGTGTTGCTTCGTGCAACCTGCCAGGCGGCCCGGATGGACCTGACGGACCGGACGGTCCCGGTACGGATCCTATTGATAACCCTGAGCAGAAAGGCTTTGCGGTAGATCAGGAAAGAGTTGAATATGCATGTGGTGGCGGCACCGCCACCATCACTGTCACGCCGGGTGAAGAAAAGTGGGATGCAGTGCAGGATGCCAGATGGTGTACAATATCGATATCCGGCAATACTGTGAATGTGACAGTTGAGCAGAATGTAGATCAGGCAGCCCGTTTCTGCAATGTCATTTTCACATCGGGCAATGAAACGCTGAAAGTGGAGATTGCGCAGGCCGGCGACCCTGATGGAGGGGCTGAACACTACGAACATGGCGAGATCGACGGTGCGGAATACAACCTCACCGGTAACACATTCATAGCTCCGGAAGGCACTGCTTCGAAAGTTTCTTCGGTCACAAACACAGACAGATATAACAATACACTGCTTCTTCCGCTTGACTATCCTCTGGCAAGTGTCCCGAAGGATGGCGAAGGCTGGATTGTGAATGAGGTGTCGGAGGCTCTTCCCCAGGGGCTGCTTGCCCAGATTAACAGCGTGACAAAGACAGATGAAGGATATCTGGTAAGTTATCAGCAGACTTCAGTGACTTCTCTGTTCAAGGACTTGAACATACCTGAGACTGAAATTGACCTTGCGTCCCACATAGACAAGGTTCTTGATCCCGAAGGCAATCCGGTGGATTTCTCCCTCGGTACGCCTACCAAGGCCTCGGCAGTGGTCCCCATCGAGATACCCATCCCCAGCATCTCGCTGCCGATAGGCGAGGGTTTTGAATTCACTCCCATCATGAAGGCTGCCCTTACCCTGAAGATGCAGATGACAGTTGGTGACTGGAGCATCTCCACACTAAACTTTGTTGTTGACAGCGATCTGGAGATCGGAGCCGACATCGCCGGTAAACTGGAGTTGGGCGGATATATCTACAAGCGACTTTTCGACGTATATCTTTCACCCATTCCGGTAGGTCCGATTCTGGTGACACCCATGATAGGCATAGACTTCGTTTTCAATCCTACCGGAAAGGTAAGCCTGCACGCAACAACCACCTACAGGCAGAGCTGCCGCACAAGCTTCCACTATGACGAGATCAACGGCGTGTCGCTTGACTGGTCAAACCCCGATCCTGAAACAGATGGTTGGAAACCAGTTGTCGCCGGGCCGAAAGTAGAAGGTTCATTCAGCTACGGACTTGGCGTATCACCCAGGATAGGTGTTTTCGGGGATGCCATATCGGCGCACATCGGGCTGTCTGCACAGCTCAAGCACTCGGTGACAACCGAATGGAATGTGTTTGCAAACCCCGAATCCTACGGCTCTGACCAGAGCTTTGCCTACCGGGCGCTTGTCGATGGCACATTCAACACTGCATTCACCTCGCATCTGTATGGCGGAATGACGTTCCTGTATGGGGTGAATTCGCCCGATGTGGAACTTCCGGACGCAGATTTTGAGATAGACAGCCGTAATCTTGTGCCGATGTTCGACATCAGCACGGTGAAGTTTCAGCAGGATGGCGATGACGTGGAAGTTGCCGTGAATGTCAAGAACAAACATTTCACATGGCTGCCTATGCGCGTGGAGGCCATGGTTTATGAGGACGGAGAGTATAAGACCATTGCCTCCGATATGTTTGACATGGATCAGGAAAAGAGCGAAGCACTCAATGCCGGCGCAGAGTCGGTGACAGTGCAGGCGTGCCTGAAGGGACTGAAGCCCAATAGCTCTTATTTCACCCGATTCTCAATAAACCCGTTTGATGATTTCTGGGCATATACGGATGGCCCCAGGGTGAGTCCGGCACCGGCAGAGGTGGCCGAGGCCATAAGGGAGATTCTTTCCGATCTGCTTGAATCGCGCAGCGGAGAATGGCCCGGATGCAACTGGGGCGATCCCAATCTCATGCTGTCGGAATATGTGAATGTGGACCAGCGTGAAGGATACTGCCAGATTACCATTCCTTCAGACTGGGCCCTGAAACCTGACATCCATGTCCGCGACCACACTTCCGGTATTAAGGAATTCGGCAGATGGTCACTTACTGTGGCCGGCACTGATAACAGATCGTTTGACTCGATAGAAGTGGATGACAGAAACTGCTACGAGTTCTTTGCGGGTGACAAGGTTAGAAAATATGCAGTACATTCAGATAAAATCACCCGTGCGCTGATTCCTGACGAGGTTGAGATTCTGGATCTTGGCGGATGCAGTCATCTGGAGCAGCTCAATATATATGACTCGTATGAGTGCAACAAGATCAAGGAACTTATACTTGACGGGTGCACATCCCTTCAAAGTTGCATCATAAAGGGAAACGCCTCGCGGAGGAATGCCCCGAAAGTGTCTACGGAAGGTTGTACTGTGCTGCAGGAAGTACAGTTCTATGATCTTGATGTGAACCAGGATGATATTGACGGAATAGAATTGACCGGGTCCGGTGCAAGCCTGACCATCACCAACTGTGATGTGGATGTACTGTCGTTTGGTATGAAAGTAAGGAACGTCAACATCAGGACCTCCTTCAAACAGCTTGTGTTTGATGCGTCGCCCATTCTGGAAAAGATTGATGTGTTCAATGCCGCAGGTGAATCCATCACTGTCAGCAACTGTCCGATTCTGAAGACATTCAATGCATACAACAATGCATCGAATGCCGGCGGCATAGGCGCAGTCTCTGTCACAGGCTGTCCGATGCTTGAATCAGTCTTATGTTACAATAGCGGACTTTCTTCTTTTGAGGCCGGCGGACTGCCGTCCATCAGGGAACTTAACTGCGAATATAACGGGAACCTGTCGGACGTGATGCTGCCGATATTTGACGAAATGTATGGCAGAGGGCTGAAGCCCAGATATGACCAGCGTTATTACAACTACTACAACGACGACTATCAAGACCTGGGCTATGGCTGGTACTATGAAGGAGAACCGGACAGGGGGTATCACCGCAAGTGATTCTGCCGCAGTTTTGCTATATTTGCCGGACTTGATGAATTAAGTGAAAAATACCATAACTATGAAAAACGTCTCAAGACTTTGCTGCGCACTGTTCTGTGCAGCATCTGTACTTTCTGCCTGTGCGGGGCAGAGCAACCCATTTGACAACCAGGAAGAGGTGCGCCTTCCCATCATGGGCTGGAGCTCGTGGAACACATTCCTCTGCGATATCAGCGAGGACATTATCTGCGGTCAGGCCGATGCCATGGTTGAGACCGGGCTGAAAGATGCCGGCTACAGCTACATCAACATCGATGACGGATATACCGACGGCCGCGGTGAGGACGGATTCATCCGTATAGACACTACCAAATTCCCCAACGGAATGAAAGTGGTGGCAGACTATATCCACAGCAAAGGGCTCAAGGCCGGTATCTACGCCGATGGCGGCAACAACAACTGCGGAACGCGTGACGTGCGTCCCTACGGGCTTGAAGTCGGCCTCTGGAGATATGAGGAGCAGGACACAAAGATGTATTTCGACGACTGGAACTATGATTTCATAAAGATTGACTTCTGCGGCGGACTCTGGCGCAAGCTTGACGTCCAGGAGCAGTACACGAAAATTGCCGATGCAATCCACAAGTGCGACAAGCAGGACATCCGCTTCAATGTGTGCCGCTGGGCATTTCCCGGAGTGTGGGTGCGTGAGGTTGCAGACTCATGGAGAACCACCAACGACATCGAGCTTGACTGGGCGTCAATCAAGCGCATCACCCTTGAAAATGTATATCTTTCCGCATATGTGGGAGGCGGCCATTACAATGACCTCGACATGCTTGAAATAGGTCGCGAGCTGCCCGAGGATGAAGAGCGCACACATATGGCCGTGTGGTGCATAATGTCATCTCCCATCATCATAGGATGTGACTTCCGCACAATCCCAGAACGCTCGCTGGAACTTCTGAAGAATCAGGATCTGCTTGCAATGGATCAGGACCGACTCGGCATCAGCGGCGCCCCTGTAGCGTTTGCCGACAGTGTGCTTGTGCTTGCAAAGGATATGGAGACATTCCACGGTCCGAAGAGGGCAGTGGTGGTGACCAACCTGAGCGGAAAAGAGGCTTCGATAGACGTTCCTCTGTCAGACCTTGGATTCCGCGGCAAAGTTGGTGTGTATGACTGCTTCCAGCATGCGGACCGCAATGACATCTGCCTCAGCGACCATATCTCGGTAAAGGTTGCAGCACACGGCAGTGAGGCCTTCTATCTCACAGGCAAACGTATTGACAAGACATCATATCAGGCAGAAGAGGCATTCCTGAATGCATATTCAGAACTTGAAGAGCACGCAGACCGCACACCTCATGTATATTTCAGTACATCTGCCGACCTGGGAATGTATGCCTGCGGTCTGGGCGGTCGTGAAGACAACTGGATGGAGTGGCAGAAAGTTGAAAGCACAAAGGGCGGCAGATATGTGGTTACCGTCCGCTATGCATGTGCTGCAGAAAACGGTATGAAGCTGTGTGTGAACGGAGCCGAGGCTGCATCATTCAATGCTCTCAACACAGGTGCCGAACTTGAATGGGCCGAAACTTCTGCAGTGGTTGAACTCAATGCAGGCTACAATACCATCCGTCTTGAGAATCCTGCCGCAGCAATGCCTGCTATTGACAGAATCACAGTGAAGGAATACAAATAAGATGTTCTACAAGGATTTCAAAGGAGAGAAAATCTCTGCTCTCGGCTTCGGCACAATGCGTCTGCCGGTTGACGGCGGTGGAAGGATAGACCAGAAAACATTTGAGTGGATGACCGACGAGGCCATCGACAGAGGTGTGAACTATTTTGACACAGCATGGCCGTATCACGACTCCCTGAGTGAGGTGGCATGCGGCATCGCGCTGGGAAGACATCCGCGCGACAGATGGATGCTGGCCGACAAATATCCTGGACATCAGCATATCCCCGACCTTGATCCGCAGAAATACTTCGAGGCGCAGCTCAGGAAGTGCAAGGTGGACTATTTTGATTTCTACCTGATGCACAACGTGTGCGAAAACTCGATAGATGTGTATCGTGAAGCCGATATGCTGGAGTACTTCATCCGTCAGAAAGAAGTAGGCAGAATAAGACATCTCGGATTCTCAACACATGCCGAACTGCCGCTTCTCAAAGAGATCCTGAAGATGTGGGACGGGCAGATGGAATTCTGCCAGATCCAGCTCAATTATCTTGACTGTACTTTGCAGAATGCCCCTGCAAAATGCAGCGTGATAGGGGAGGCCGGACTTCCGATATGGGTGATGGAGCCTGTGCATGGAGGTTCACTGGCCAACCTGCCTGAAGAGCAGGCCGCGCGGCTGAAGGCTGTCCGCCCTGATGCCAGCATCGCTTCGTGGGCTTTCCGCTGGCTGCAGTTGCTTCCCAACATAGGCGTTGTGCTGAGCGGGATGTCAAATCCGGAACAGATGGAGGACAACCTTGCAACTTACGGAAAAGAGGATCCGGTGTCACCCGAAGAGGCGGCACTTCTGCTGGATGTTGCAGAAAAGATAAAGGGCGGAGTGCCCTGCACAAAATGCCGCTACTGCGTGGAGGAGTGCCCGATGGAGCTTGACATTCCCCGCATGATGCATCTTTACAACGATTTCAACTTCAGTGTGAACTACACTGTCCGCATGATAGTGGAGTCGCTTCCTGAAGAACAGCGCCCTCATTCGTGTGTGGGATGCGGCAGATGTGCGGCAATGTGCCCGCAGAAGATAGATATTCCGCAGGTTATGAGCGACCTGGCTGACAAGCTTGATTCGGTGCCCACATGGAAATCGGAATGTGAGACGCGCAATGCCGACTACGCTTCTTTCTTCAAGGAAGACTGACTTACCAGATAAGCTTTCCGTCGCAGATTACGTGACTTACGGCGCGTGAATCTGCAGAGTAGACTATGTTGGAGGTGAGATTGTGGCAGGGCTGGAGGCTTGCATCATCCATGTTGAAAAGGATGGCGTCGGCAATCCTGCCCTCTGCAATTTCTCCGGCATCTATGCCGAATGCTTCAGCACCATTCCTTGTGGCCCATCTGAATACTTCTTCAGATGACAGCAGCTTTGCATCCCCCATACTTTTTGCCAGCAGGGCGGCTGCTTTCATTTCACCTATGATGCTTAGCGAGTCATTGGAAGATGCACCGTCGGTGCCCAGAGTGATGCGGCATCCCGATTTTATGGCATTTTCATATACCATACGCCCGCTGCCCAGCTTCATGTTGGAGCAGGGGCAGTGCGCCACAGTTACGCCGCGCTCTGCAAGCAGGTCCCATTCTGCCTCATCCACCCACACGCAGTGCGCCAGAATGACGTCTGGGCCGAGGACCCCGAGAGAGTCAAGATATCTGACGGGAGAAAGTCCGTGGTCTTTGATGCAGTTGTCCAGTTCTGCCTTGTTCTCCGCAGCGTGGATATGGATGCGCATATTGTGTTTGCGGGCATATTCAGCAGCAAGCTTCAGTTTCTCCGGCCCTACGGTGTAGACCGCGTGAGGTGCCATCACAAGCTGGATGCGACCTCCGGTGGGGTCCTGCCAGTTCTCAATGAAACTCTTCTTTGCGGCAGTCACCTCGGGAGAGTGATAGTCCATCACAGTAATGCCGATTGCGGCACGCATTCCTGCCGCTGCAACTGTGGATATTGTCTCTTCGATGTCGAAATACATGTCGTTGAAGAACACCGACCCGGATGAAACCATCTCGCGCACAGCAATCTCAGAGCCTTTCCGTATGTCCTGCGGTTTGAGGGTGTCTTCGTATGGCCAGATATAGTTTTCAAGCCAGTCCTGCAGGTCGTGCCCTTCGGCATATCCGCGCATGAGAGTCATGGCCGCGTGGGTGTGCGTGTTGTAGAAAGCCGGGGTGATGGCAAGATGCGAGCCGTCCATCACCTGACCGCAGCTTCCGGGTGCTTCCATCGTTCCGGCAGGGGAGATCCTGCTGAAACGGTTCCCTTCAATCAGAATGTCGGCTCTGCTGCCGTCATGCAGTATGTTCTTTATAACTATCATATTATTTCTTCTTACTTTCTTCAAGAATTCTCTTTGCATCTGCTTTTGCAATCCTGCCGGAGAGAATCACCGCAAAAACATTCTGCTTGCGGTCGTTGACAAACATGACCAGCGATGTTATGTCGTCGCCCTGCGGCTCCATATATATCTTTATGTGGTCTCCATCCTGGTGTGCGTCCATTGCAAGTTCCAGCGACTTTTTCAGGTCACGGTCGATGTCGGTCCAGAAAGACTTCGTGTCAGCGAATTTCTCACTCTCGAACCCAAGAATGTTGATGCCGCTTATTTTAGCCCCTTTAGGAATCTTTGCTCCCGAGCTGCTGATTGCCATTCTGGCAATCGGACCGCTCAACGAAAAGGAGGTGCAGTCTTCAACTGTCTTGTATTTCGCCCAAATTGCATCGGCCTTTTCACCGGCAGAGAGAGGAGACAGTGCAACAAAAGCTGCCGCGAAGGCTGATAATATCTTTTTACTCAACATACATTGCATATATTTTGGCGTTGCGCATCTTCACTGCCACACTGAATGCACCGCCGCAGCTGCCCAGATCAAACAGATTTGCGTGGAGTTCGTCGCCCTTGAATACTTTTCTTGCAACCCTGCGGCCCGAAGCATCATAGAGCTTGAGAACTATTCTGCCTCCGTCTTGTGTGACGGCGTTCATGCTGAGGGTGGTGCCTCCGGCTATCCTGCGGGTCTTGAAAGAACCGGTGTGTCCGCCCGCCTCGATGCCGAACCATCCGTCGGCACGGTATGACATGACGCCGAAGAAATAGCGGTCTTTGCAGCCGTGTGCACCAAGTCCTTCCCAACCTCCGATTTCTTCGAAATACGGCCAGTATTCCTTGAAACGCTTGTTCTCGAACTGATACCTGTAGTCTTCACCGGTGATTTCATTCTGATGGTTGTGCATGAACAGCGGGTCGGCGAAGAAATGCGGATGTATCGATGCGATATTGATAAGCTGATAGTAGCGTCCGTTGTGCTCCAGCACATCATTCACTGTGTACAGCTCACCGAAATACCAGCTGTTGATGTCATCTGTCTCCACAAACAGTTCTTTGTTGTTGAAATCGTAGAAGTTCACTCCGTCACGGGAGTAGACCATATCGATACCTATCTGCTGATGCAGCCCCTTGTATGCCTGTACAAAGCAGAGCGAAAGGTCTGTGCCGCTCACCTTGCTCACTGCGGCGCCGTACTGCTGGAAGAAAGCGTCTTCTCCAGGTCCGTTTGCGGTGAATGTGTGCACATACTCCCAGTCCTTTCCGTCACGTGTCTTGTAAAGCGTGAGAATGCGGCTGCTGTTGGGCAGAATGTCAAATGGAAGGTCGTATGGAGGATAGCGGTGCACTGTCTGGCAGCGGCCGTAATAGAGCTCTGTTCCCTCCTTGCTCAGCCAGGCGTTGCAGAAGTTGTCGTTGGTTGTGAATCCTTCGTCAAGCTGGTCTTCTGCATAGAGAGGGACATCGGTGAAAACAGGTTTGTCGCTCAGAAAGACTGTGTCCCCTGATGTGGTGTTTGCAAGACACCAGTATGTGCGGTAACCGGCCTGTACGCAGCCGTAGTCGTGGGGTTCCAGGTTCTGCACCATGAACAGAGAGTTGAACGAATACCTTCCGTGCTTCTCGGGATCGTAGAATTCGTATTTGCGGTCCGGGTCAAGATGGCCGAAGCTCATTCCTCCGAAATTCTGCAGCACAGCGGGCTCCTCTGGCTTTTCTGTGTCAGGAACCTCGTCAACCAGTGTGTAAGGTCCTTCCGGTGAGTCGGCAACCGCTTGATAGTATCGCTTGTTCTCGCTGTAGAGCAGCCATCTTTCGTATATTATTTCGCTGAGGCTCACGGCAAAGCGTCCGTCAACAGTGCATCGCAGATTGTATCCCTCCACCACCAGGGCGTCCTCACCGGGTGCCTCCATTATGCAGGTGAGCTCTGGCTCTCCGAATGTTATGTCGAGATGCCTGCTGTCATAGTCGGTGAACATATATCCGTCCGGTGTGAAGAGCAGCCTTCTGTCTTCAATCAGTCCCATCGGGGCTGCAACCTCGGGGATTGTCTCAAGTCTGAGCAGACGCCTGAGCAATGTATCACCGGCAGTTACGCAGGTAAGGTGTCTGCCGTCTTCCAGCGCTGCCACAGGGATGTCGCAGGTGTTCCATCCGGGCTGGACTTTGAAGTAACCTCCCCATTCAATCTCTTTGCCGTCCGGGTCGTAAACTTCAACCTTCACGGTGCTTGCATCTGTGCTGTCGGGCATTATCACGGTAAGGTCTGCGGTCTTGGCATTTCTGTAAACCGGCTGCACGAACTCGGCCTGCGGAGTGGGGTATTTCGCATCTCTGATGCCGGCCAGTGCTGAGATTGAGATTGCTGCTGCAATGAATGTGAGAAGGGATCTTTTCATCTTGTCTTTTTGTTTCAATGCGCTAATGTAGCAATTTTATTGCAAAGACCTCTTTGCTTTTCTTCTGGGATATGCTTAACTTTGACTTTCACGTATATGTTTTGATATGAAGAAATATCTGTTTTTTGCGCTGCTGCTGTGCTTTTCGTCAAGGCTTCTGAGCGGCAGCGAGGCTGAAATGCCGGAATCCGGCGGAATCCATGCCTGGGTGGCGTCAAACTTTGCAAGAGGGGTGGTGCCTCCTTTCTCTTTTGATTATGACGGTGTGAATTCAGACAGTTTCATCGGCGGGTGGCAGTTCCGGAAGGAGTCCATGCCATGTGATGAAACAGGCGTGGAGAAGGTCAGGATTACCTATACCGGCAGGCGTGAAGGGTTGCGCGTAGAGTGCCTGCTCGACATAATTCCCGAATATGACGCCTTGCGCTGAACTGTATACATCACTAATTTTTCGGCGGCTGACTCAAAGAATGTAAGTGCCTTGAGGGCGTTGAACACATCACTTTCATATAGAGAAGATGATGAATGCCTGCTGCATTATCTTGAAGGCAGCCACATCTCGAAAGCAGACTATCATCCTCGTACCGAAGTGCTGCAGCCAGACTGCCCCGTGCAGTTTGTGCCGGCAGGTGGCAGGTCTTCTCAGGAACAGTTTCCTTATTATAACCTTGAACTGCCGGGCGGATACGGTGTGGTGGTGGCAGTGGGTTGGACCGGCACCTGGATTTCCGAATTCGAGAATATTGGGAAGTCGGTCAAAATGCAGGCAGGAATGAAGACATTCGACAGTTACCTCCATCCGGGAGAGACTGTCCGCACGCCACTTGTGGGGCTGGTCTTCTGGAAAGGTGACGACAGGATGACGGGTCACAACAAATTCCGCCGTTTCAGCCTTGCTCATCACACCAGGATGAAAGACGGCAAGTTTGTGGAGTATCCATTCTCATGCTCATTCAATCACCGCGACCCTTATCCTTGCCAGGAATACTCATGCCTGACTGAGGAGATGGCAGTTGCAGTTGTGGAGAGATACACACAGTTTGGTTTTTCACCTGAAGTGTTCTGGCTTGATGCCGGATGGTTCACCGGTGCTGCAGATTATCAGCATGGCAGGAGCTGGGCCAATACAGTAGGAAATTGGAGCGTTGACAGCGGAAAATTCCCACGCGGTCTCAAACCTGTGTCGGATGCAGTGCACCGTGCGGGTGCGAAATTCCTGCTCTGGTTCGAGCCTGAGCGTGTCATGAAAGGAACAGCCTGGGCTGAGAAGCACCCTGAATGGCTTCTTGAGATAGCAGGAAGCACTGATGAAACATACCGCCTTTTTGACATGAGCAACCCTGAGGCCCGGTCATGGATGACATCTGAAATCGCGGGATTGATGCGTGATAACGGTGTGGATTATTACCGTCAGGATTTCAATATGGAGCCGGACAAATACTGGGAGCAGAATGATGAGCCGGGACGCAGGGGGATGAAGGAGATGCGCTACATTGAAGGAGAGTATGCTTTTCTTGACACTTTGATGCAGATATTCCCCGATATGTTGATAGACAACTGTGCAAGCGGCGGCCGGCGCCTAGACTTTGAGATGCAGAAGCGCAGCGCACCGCTCTGGCGCAGCGACTACTACCATTACGATGATCCGGACGGCTATCAGGGACATACGGTGGGGCTTAACTTCTTCCTGCCTCTTCACGGCACAGGTGTGCTGACAGACGACCCGTATTCATTCCGCTGCGGGATGAGCAGTGCTTTGATTCTGAACTGGCGCGTCACCAGTAAATACAACAATGTCCTGAGAATGAGGAAGAACGTTGATGAATATCTGGCGATAAGGCCATATTATTATGAAGATTATTATCCTCTGTGCCAGCTTGACGACCTTACTGCAGATGACATATGGGTGGCATACCAGATGCACCGCCCGGGCGACGATACGGGGGTGATTGTGGCATTCCGTCGTCCTGGGGCTCCTGATAGCACTTATACTGTCAGACTGCGCGGACTCAATCCGGAGAAAGAATATACTGTGACATCATTTGACTTTGAAGGCGAGTTCCATTTTACAGGAGCAGAACTTGCTGCCGGTTATACCCTTGACATCGCAGAGCCGCGCGGCTCACTTATAATACAATACAGATAGACATGCAGAAAAAGACATACAGATTGCTTGCGGCCCTTGCCGCAGTGCTGCTTTCGGCAGCTGCCAGTGCGCAGAATTCATATCAGTTCCGTGGAGTGCAGCCCGATGCCGCAAAGTGGGTTGACACATATTTTGCAAAAGGTGTCGTACCGCCATTCTCATTTCTATATGACGGTGTACCTTCTGCCACTTTCCTGAAGAAATGGGATTTCACGGCAGAGGATGGCACCCCCTCGCAGGAGGGAGAGTTCGTCAGGATCTTTACCTGGAGTGATCCCGCCACACATCTTGTGGTTACTGCAGAGGTCAAGGGATATCCCGGATACAATGCAGTGGAATGGGTGCTGCGCTTTGCCAACGGCGGCAGGCGCAACAGCGGTCAGATCAGTGATGTGAAGGTGTCGGACATATCGTTCCGCAGTGCTTCGCGCGGCAGTTTCGAACTTCAGTATGCCGACGGCACCCATGTCTCAAAAGCTGATTTCCATCCTCGCCGCAAAGAGCTGAAGATGGGTGAGAACGTGTATATGTCACCTCCGGGAGGACGCTCGAGCGACCAGGTGTTCCCATTCTTCAACCTGATCGCCCCATCCGGCAGAGATGGTGCACAGGGTGTGATGTCGGCAGTTGGCTGGACCGGCACATGGTATGCCGATATCGCTGCCGGCCGCAACGGCACCTCCATCATATCAGGTCTGAAAAATCTTGACACCTACCTTGAGCCTGGCGAGACCATCCGCACTTCATCGTTCTGCCTGCTGTTCTATCAAGGGGAAGATTACCTTGCAGGCCACAATAAATGGCGCCGTTTCATGATAAACATACAGGCTCCGAAGGTGTGTGGAAAACCTGCTGTCTATCCAGTTTCGTGCAGTTTTAATTATGGTGATCCTTATCCCTGCAACGAATATACTTGTATGACGGAGAGTTATGCAATCGCCATGATGAAGCGTTTCGCCGATTTCGGTCTTGTGCCGGAGACATTCTGGATGGATGCGGGCTGGTATGCCCATGCCAAGGAATATTGGAACAACAAGAACTGGGCGAATACTGTAGGCAACTGGATGATAGATGAGGAAAGGTTCCCGCACGGTCTGAAGCCGGTGTCTGACACTGCCCATGCGCTTGGAGCAAAGTTCATGCTCTGGTTCGAGCCAGAGCGCGTCATCAAGGATTCATACTGGGGCAGGACACTGAAAGGGTGGATGCTGGATGCTCCCGGCACCGACGCATATCTTTTCGATCTGGGCAATCCCGAAGCTCTGGATTATTTCTGCAGCTACATAGGCGATTTCATGCAGCGCAACGGTATAGACTACTACCGTCAGGACTTCAACATGAACGTAGACAACTTCTGGCGTGCCAACGACCGGCCCGGACGTACGGGGATATGTGAAATCAGACATATCACCGGGCTTTACGCATTCTGGGACTATCTTCTGAAACGTTTCCCCAATGCCATAATCGACAACTGCGCAAGCGGCGGGCGGCGCATAGACTTTGAAACCATGAAGCGCAGCGCACCAATGTGGCGCACCGACTACAATTATGGTGAGCCTCTGGGGTATCAGACCCATACATACGGCCTGAACTATTTCCTCCCTCTCACTGGTACCGGCGTTGACAAGACAGACAGGTTCAGCTTCCGCTCAAGCCTCGGCACAAGTGTCATCTTCAACTGGAAGGTGACTGAACCGGAGTTCGACATGTTTGAATTCCAGCGCTGCTACAAGGAGTTCTTCGATGTCAGACCATATTTCTATGAGGATTATTATCCTCTCACCACCTATGAAGACATGACTGCCGATGACATCTGGCTGGCGTATCAGCTTTACCGCCCCACAGACGGCACGGGCTACGTGGTGGCATTCCGCCGTGATCTTGCTGAAGAACCGTCGCTCGAAGTGCGTTTCGGAGGTGTTGAAAAGGATGCCTCATATGAAATCACCGACTGCGACACAGGTATGGTCGAGACCCTCACCGGTGCGCAGCTCCGTGATGGATACACCCTGCATATAGCAGAAAGACGTGGCTCACAATTGTTGAGATATCGTAAAATCAAATAGACTATGAAAAGATTGTTTTTTATCATTGCGCTGCTGTGCATCGCAATCTGTTCACACGCCACTCTGCGTGTTCCGGACGTCATCAGTTCAAACATGGTGCTTCAGCAGAAGACCCAGGCCTCTATTTGGGGTTGGGCGGATGCAGGTGCCAAAGTTACGGTGATAACGGGTTGGAATGCAGCCAAGTATAACGTGACCGCCGCTGAAGACGGTTCATGGATGGTCAAGGTCAATACTCCACGTGCAACATACACTCCTCAGACGGTTGTGATCCGCAGCGGCAAAGAATCGGTCACCCTGAACAATGTGCTGATAGGTGAGGTCTGGGTGTGCTCAGGACAGTCGAACATGGATATGCCAATGGGAGGCTATCCCAACGAGCCTGTAGAGGGCAGCCCTGAAATCATCAGAAAGAGCGCTGATGCCAGAGGTTTGAGAATGTGTGTGGTAGACCATGTGACTGCATTCGAGCCTCAGCAGGAAGTCGGTGGCAAGTGGAAGGAAAGCAGCCCTGAAAACACTCCCGGCTTCACTGCAACTGCATATATGTATGCACGCGCACTGGAAGAGTATCTTCACGTGCCGGTAGGCATCATCAGCTGTGCCTGGGGCGGTGCCAATATCAAGTGCTACATGTCGAAGGAGGCTCTGCTCGGCCTTGGCATCAGCAGCCAGGAGTTTGACAAGATGCAGCATCATGAGATAGCAACCCTTGCATATTCAGTGATGTACAATGCCATGATATATCCTCTTCACAACTATACAATAAAAGGTTTCCTCTGGTATCAGGGATGTGCCAATCTTGGCCAGCGCGACTATGCAGACTATCAGAATGTGATGGCAACCGAATGGCGCAGCATCTGGGGGCTTGGCGACCTGCCTTTCTACTATGCTCAGATAGCACCTTTCTTCTATGGTGATGGAATCGGCTTCAATGCTGGAATCCTACGCGACGAGCAGACCCGCGCCGAATCGCTCATGACAAATGCCGGCATGGTGGCCACCTATGACTTGGTATATCCGTTCGAACGCCGCCATATACATCCCCGCAACAAAGCAGAGCTGGGCCGCCGCTTCGCCACTCTGGCAGCAGACCGCACATACGGCATCCCGCATCTTCATACCGAGAATCCCAAATATGATTCTTTTGTGGAAGAAGGCAATGGCACAGTGACAGTAAAGTTTGTCAATATGGGCAGCGGTTTCTGGGAGGAAGGGGAGTTCCCGGGGTTCATTGTGGCTGGAGAAGACAGGGTGTTCTATCCGGCAGACAATGTCACGCTGGTGGGCACAGACCGCATCAACCTTGGCAGTTCCAAGGTGGAGAAGGTAGTGGCTGTACGCTATCTATGGGATGATTTTGTGATTGCCAGACTCTGGAATTCATATCATCTGCCAATTCTTCCTTTCCGTACGGATAATTGGGATAAATAATCGTCATTTTGTAACTGATTGATATAATTGCACTTGTGATTTTCTGATAAAATATGCTTGAAAAATTCTCGAAAAAAGTGCAGAAATAATTTGCAGGAAAGGAAAAAGTGCATATCTTTGCGGTCCCTTTGAGAAACGAAGGGGACAGTTCATTGACATCTTGAGAGAGATAACGAGGTAAAGTTATTAATAGAAAAGAAA
>JAZLJK010000006.1:0-7088 GCA_045617865.1 Bacteroidales bacterium
CAAGGCGCTTGAGAAAGGGAATATCTAGAAGCAGGGGAGAGAGAAGGTGCGCAAGTTAATCGTCATATTATCGGTTCTTCTGGTCACATCGCTTCAGATGGCGGCACAGGGGCAGTTCAAGACAAACGCCCCGATGTCCACAGCCCCCGGTGCAGATGCCACATCTTCCGAATATGTAGAGGATGACGAAGAGGCCGAGAGCGATACCCTGCAGGGCTTTTCGATGAAGCACCTCTTCCGCGGACTTTCCGGCAAGGAGCCGCTTACTCCTGCCTACGCCACCCTGGGCTCCATAATAATGCCCGGCTGCGTGCAGGCTTTCAACAAGGATTACTGGAAGATGCCGGTATTCTACGGCACTATCGGCGCAGGAGTGGCCGGCGGTCTGATCTTCAACAGCAAATATCACGATACCGGCGAAAAGAAATACGCCACGCTGCGCACCTTGAGCTATGCCGGAGCTGCGCTGGCGTTCTGGGCAGAGATCATGGACGGTGTGTCGGGGCTGGAAGATACCAGAACCCCCGATCCCGGCAAGGCGGCGGTGTATTCAGCACTGCTTCCCGGCCTTGGCCAGGCATACAACGGCGACTGGTGGCATGTCCCCATCTGGTACGGCGGTCTGGCGGTGTGCGGATATTCAATCCATCTCAACAGCATCCAGTACAAGCGTTACCACTATGTATATAAGATGGCCCTGGAGGAAGGAACCGGCTACGTGGGGCGTATCACCCTCCAGCAGGCAGAGGTGTACAAAGACATGTACCACCGCTACCGCGACTATTCATACGTGGCCACGGTGCTGGTGTATGCCCTCAATATTATCGACGCCAACGTGTTTGCATATATGAGTGACTTCAATGTGAGCGATGAGCTCACACTTAACATGGAGCCTGTGCTGATAGACAAGCTGAACAGTGAATATCTTCCTGTAAACAACGAGATGCCCTCGTTCGGCGTACAGATGACATTGAATTTTTAAAGAATAACAAACATCACATTTATTTATATGTATCCGACAAATACAAAACTTTTCAAAACACTTTTAACATTATTCCTTGTTGTCAGCCTGCCAGTGTGTGCCGGTGCGCAGAAGCTGGGAGGCGTTACCAAAAAAAGTCTTAAAGACACCATCAGTGCGCTGCAGTTGAGGATAGATTCCCTTCAGAAAGCGTATGACGAACTGATGATGGCTCCCTTCGAGGAGATTGCCTTCATAGGCGAAGATGACACTCTGGACTATACTGAAGACCGTGATGATAATATTAACACCGACTCGCTCTTCGTGGCATATTTCGAGAAGCAGGGAATGCCCGATTTCGACGCTGATGAGCTTATGGCGGTGGGTGATATGAAGCTGGCGTCTGACATACCGGATTCAGTCTACATCCAGAGATTGAACAAGATCCCTTCAGTGGTGAAGATTCCGTATAATGACGTTGTACGCAGCTATATCATACTTTACACTCAGAGATTGAAGAGTATGCCGCGTATCCTGGCGCTCTCATATTACTATCTTCCTCAGATAGAGGAGATTTTTGCGCAGTATGACATGCCTTCAGACCTGGCGAAGGTGGCGGTGATAGAATCTGCCTTCAACCCCCGCGCCGTGTCAAGGGTGCGCGCCTCAGGAATGTGGCAGTTCATGCGCGCCACCGGTACACAGTACCACCTCGAAATCAACGACTATGTCGACGAGCGTTTCGACTACGTGGCAGAAACACACGCAGCTGCCAAATATCTCAAGGATGCATACACAGTGTTCGGCGACTGGTCTCTTGCCATCGCATCATACAACTGCGGCCTCGGCAATGTGAACAAGGCAAAGCGCCGCTCCGGTGGTAATGACTTCTGGGAGATTTACAAATATCTTCCTAAAGAGACCCGCGGATATGTGCCTGCCTTCGTGGCGGCAAGCTATGCGCTGGCATATTACAAAGAGCATAACATCACGCCCGCACAGCAGGAGGTACCGCCTCCAGTGGATACCTTCCAGATCAGCAAAAAGCTGCACTTCGGCCAGATTTCTGAGTGCACCGGCATTGACATGGACCTGCTCCGCAATCTTAATCCACAGTATATCAAGGATATAATTCCCGACAACAAGCCGCATGTCCTGCGTCTGCCCTACAGTTATTCAGGCGCATTCATGGATGCACAGGACACAATCTACAGCTACAGGGACACATTCTTCTTCGACCCTATCAAATACAAGCCTGTGGGTGGTGGCTCGTACGCTTCGGCTGGCGGTACCACAAAGAAAGAGCCTACCTATAAATATTACACTGTGAAGAGTGGCGACAGCCTTGGCAAGATCGCTTCCCGCAACCACACCACTGTAAAGAATCTGATGACACTCAACCATCTCAAGAGCTCTACCATCCGCCCCGGACAGAAGCTGAAGATCTTTGCAGGATATAAGTACACAACCGTTCCCGGAACATCTTCATCAAGCACCTCGTCATCATCATCTTCTTCAACATCGTCAAGCTCTGCTTCAGAATCAAAGCCTGCAGCACCTTCGGTGATAACCTATACTGTGAAGAGTGGAGACAACCTTACAGAGATTGCAAAGAAGTACGGAACCACAATAGACAAGATAAAGAGCTGGAACAATATGACAAGCAGCAAGGTGCTGATTGGTCAGAAGCTTAAGATCTACAGCGGCAACGGTCCTGCACCGTCATCTTCGTCTGCAGGAGGATACGTGATGCATACAGTAAGAAAGGGCGAGACCCTGTATGGCATTGCCAACAAGTACAGCGGTGTGAGCCTGTCTGATATCATGTCGTTGAACGGCCTGAACCGCAACTCGAAAATTTACGTCGGCCAGAAGCTGAAAATCAAGAAACAGTAAAAGCTGTTTAGAAATATTTGGAGTTGTAAAAAGTTTTTATACCTTTGCAATCCCAAATCAAGGTGCCATAGCTCAGTTGGTAGAGCAAAGGACTGAAAATCCTTGTGTCCCTGGTTCAATTCCCGGTGGCACCACAAAAAAAGAGAAGCATTGCTTCTCTTTTTTGTGTTTATATTCCAATCAATTTATGGGGGAGCCATGCAATCCGGTCAAGGATAAGGCAGAGCAGATATTCCGCAGCTATCACAAGAACAGTCGTGTAGATGGGAGTGTACCATGCTGCAGGGAACGCACCGGGGAAGATGGAATAGAGTGCGCCGATTATGATGAAATGAGTGAGATATATGAAGAAACTGTATCTGCTGAGTCTTTCAATGACACGGTTTTCGCAATTCATTTCTGAAAGCACTGCAAACATGGAGAACACCTCGCCGCATTCTGCAATGAAAGACTGATGCCCGTTTGAGCGCAGGCATACATTCAGCGTGAAAAAGATCACAAAGCCCAGAGAACCTGCCGTGAGAGTGAGGCGCCTGTTTCTGTGAGTGACATACTTGAGAAAGAACAGTCCTGATACGTAATACCCGAAATACAGCAGGAAGGTTCCGAACACGCCGGATATGGATGTAAATGACTCGACTGCCAGCCATATCAGGATGATGGCGGCCAGGGTGAACTTCTGGATCTTTCCATCACCGCATAGGACACGCTGGATCAGAGGGGTGATAAGATACAGGGCGGAAATCAGGTAGATGTACCAGTATGCATCGTTGATCCTTCCTGTTGCCAGGAAGGGAAGGTACATCTTGATTCCTGACGGGATATCATTCACGCAGCTGTATTTTCCCAACAATGCTGAAATGATGTATGTGACTGTCCCCCACAACAGAAACGGTGGAAGAATCCTTGCGAACCGCTTCCTGTAGAATGGCAGGGTGGGAGTGGCTGCCCGCAGGTTCAGGGCTCCTGAAAGCATGATGAACAGTGCAACTCCGTAGATTATCGATGAATAGACATGGTGCTGCATGCCGCCGTCCTGCAGGTTGAGGCCAAGCATAGACCAGCCGTGCTGCAGCACAACCAGGAAAATGGCAGTGCTCCGCACAAAATCAAGGCCGGATATCCTGTCGTTGGAAGGCATGCTGTCTGCTAATTGTCTGATGAAAGAAGAAAGAATGCTGAAGGGATGTGGAAATCGGGGTGGCTGCTGTCGGGGATGGCGACAGAATACCAGTTGATAGGAAGACCGTTGTGGTAGTCGGCACGGAACAGGCCGGCATACAGCTGCCCTTCTCCTACGAGAGAGACGATCTCATCTTTGCTGAAGCTGGCAATCACTGTGTAGCCGTCTTCGCGAATACGGGAATATATCTTCTGGGTTGAAAACGCCCACCCGTAGTCCATCTGCTTTTCAAATATGCAGCTGTAGTCGAGGCAGCGCCCCTCTGGGTCTATCTCCGTGCAGAAATACTTTGCTCCCATCTGGGGATATGGAGAGAAGAACACTTCCACGCGGTCGCCATAGGCCACATCCATCTCTTCATTGATTTCCTTTGAATAGACAAACGATGTGTCTTCCACATCAAACCTGAAGAACAGGCGGTCGTCGGATTTTATGATGCGTACTGTGGTGTTGTCGGTGAGAGTGTCCCACGGGTCGGAGAAATTCTGATATGAGACAGCGTCTTTCCAGAAATCATCGCTGAACAGACGCTCTTCTTCTGATGTGCCACGGCATGATGCCACAGCAAGAATGGCTGCAACGGCAGCGACAAGTGTTTTTTTCATATGGCAGACAGGTTAGTTCTCTTGGCCGCGGAAAGGCTCGATATGAATCGATTTCATGATGGGGATGTGGTCGAAAGCATCATCAAGGGCATTCTCCACAGCAGTCGCAATGTCATGCCCGGCATCAACGGTAATGTCCGGATCGACCTTGATGTGCACGTCCATGATCCTGAGGTTGCCGCTCTTGCGGGTGCGGAGATGGTGCATGCCGCGCACTCCGTCTACATTCAGGATGGTGTCGGTTATCAGTTTCTCTTCATTGTCGGGCAGGCAGTGGTCTACAAGCTCGTTGATTGCAGGAATCAGAATCTTTATGGCTGCAATGAAAACGAAAACAGATACCACAACACATGCAACAGGGTCCAGGACAGCCCATCGCTCTCCCAGGAAGATGGCTCCCAGGATGCCCACCAGCACACCTATTGATGAGAATGCGTCGCTGCGGTGGTGCCATGCGTTGGCAATCACGGCATCATTGCTGATTTCTTTTCCCTTGCGGTATGTGTAGCGGAAAAGCCATTCCTTGGCAATGATAGAGATTACGGCGGCAATTGCAGCAATAAGGCCGGGACGCTCGAGCTCGCCGCCCTTTGCCCAGAAGACAATCTTTTCAATACCTTCCTTCGCCAGCATCACACCCACTGCCAGCAGTATCACGCTTACCAGGAAAGTGGCGAATGTCTCGAACTTGCCGTGGCCGTAGCGGTGGTCGATGTCGTGTTCCTTCGACGCCAGCTTCAGGAAGAAAAGGATGATGAAGTCTGTGATGAAATCCGAAATGGAGTGGATGCCGTCGGCAATCATCGCCCCGCTGCGCCCTATCACGCCGGCAATAATCTTACCGGCTGAAAGCACACAGTTCACCGCCACACCAGTCCAGGTGACTTTTGCCGTAATGGCAGCTCTTTCCTGTTTTTCGTATTCCATATTGTATCAAAAACAAATATAACAAAAAAACCGAAAGAATATCTTCCGGTTTCTTAGTAGTAGCGGGGGAAGGACTCGAACCTCCGACCTCCGGGTTATGGGCCCGACGAGCTACCAACTGCTCTACCCCGCGGTGAATTGGACTGCAAAGGTAAGTCAAAAAAATTAAACTACCAAATCTTGGTTGTCAGGCTAGTGCGGAAGCGTATTTCTTGAGCACGTCCTTTATCTTGACGTTCTCGTATAGAATCTTGTAAACCGCCTCGATTATGGGCACTCTGATGCCGGCCTTGCAGGCTATCTCGTACATGTGCTTCGTGCCGTAGTATCCCTCGGCCACCATGTTCATCTGTGCCTGTGTAGCGACTACAGAATACCCGCGGCCTATCATTGAACCGAAGACTATATTGCGGCTGAACTGCGAATAGCATGTCACAAGCAGGTCGCCCAGGTAGGCGCTGCGGCTGGGGATGCGGTTGGGGTCAGGTTCGATGGCGTTGAGGAACTCGACCATTTCGTTGTAGGCGCTGGTTACCAGCACTGCCTGGAAATTGTCGCCCAGACGGAATGAGTTGCAGATGCCGCAGGCAATGGCGTAGACATTCTTCATGCAGGTGGCATATTCCACGCCTATCACATCGGTGCCCTGTATAGTCTGGACGTAGCGGCAGTTGAAGGCATTGCTGATAGTGGATGCGGTCCTGGGGTCCACGCTGCTGACGGTGAGATATGAGAGATGCTCCATTGACACTTCCTCTGCGTGTGTGGGGCCGCTGAGCACCGCGATGTGATCTTCCGGCACACCCATCACCTTGTTGAGATATTGAGAGATGGTGTAGTTCTCTTCCCCCACAAGTCCTTTTATTGCTGAAACGGCATATTTGCCCTCCATAGACTGGATGGGCTTGATCTGGTCGAGGAAGTATGTGCTGGGAACACAGAAGACAACCACGTCGCACATGTTCACCAGCTCGTTGATGTTGTCGGTGAGTATCAGGGCGTCGGTGTCAAGGGCGACGGCCTGCAGGTGCATGGGGTTGCGGTGATACTTTTCAATGTATTCAATATATTCATATTTGCGGACGTACCAGTATACGACCGAATTTGTCTCTGTAAGGATCTTTACCAGTGCCGTGGCCCAGCTTCCGTTGCCGACCACACCGTATTGGAGTTTCTTTCTCATTACACTTGGGACGCTTGTTTGAGCGTGTGCAAAAATAGCCACAATCCGCCAAGATTCAAAATCATGAAGCACAGCCAATTGCATTATGATTTTGAAGTTTGATGATTTTGGATTATCTTTGCCTTCTCAAGCGTTGATATACAGTGAGTTATAGAAATGCAAAATTTGTTTTTTAATTGATGAATATTCTCAGACATTAGTGTCCACTAAAAATTCATAAAAGTTCTTTGAAAATATTGAAAGTTAGGTAATTACAGAGGCTTTACGAGTCAACCGATTTGAAATTATCTTTGCCAGACTATCGTAGAATGGCATATGCATAATAGAAAATAC
>JAZLJK010000007.1:0-4412 GCA_045617865.1 Bacteroidales bacterium
TGCGGCCAATGCTTTTAATCGAGAATCCTTTTTCAATCATATGCATGTATTTCAACCTATCTGCATACGTGTGTTTCTTGTACTTTTTTGACATAACAAAACCCCGAAAGTTTTTTGTCTAACTTTCGGGGTTCATGTCAAATCAGAGGGGCTGTTTATGCCATCTTGCTGTATTCCAGTACGTTACGCGCCACGCATCATTACTGTCTTACCGAAGAAAACGGTTGAAGGATACGCACATGGGCACCCGCTGGAACTCTTTAGTTCAGCACTATTCTGAAGCCGCAGTTGTTGCCGCCCAGGGATGGACCGAGGCCGGCGCGGAAAGAATGGCGGCAGAAATAGGCGAAACCGCCCCAGCCGCCGCCTCTGCGGATGATGTTGTCACTCTTGGCAGTCTCAAGCGGGTCGGTCTGGGGATCGGCGCTGGGATAGACGCCGCGATAGTAGTCCTCGCACCACTCCCATACATTGCCGGCCATATCGTAGATACCCAGCTCGTTGGGCTTCTTCTGAGCCACCGGATGGACTGTGTTGCCGGAATTCTCCTGATACCACGCCACTTCGTCAAGATTGTCAGAACCGGGATACATATAGCCCTGGGAAAGATTGCCGCCCATTGCAGCAAACTCCCACTGAGCCTCTGAAGGGAGCGCAAAGGCCAGCCCAGTGATCTTGTTGAGTTTTGATATGAATTCGTGGCTGAGGTTCCAGCTGACACACTCCACAGGAAGGTTTTCACCCTCTGCCATGCTGGGATTATCTCCCATGACAGCCACCCAGAGCTCCTGAGTCACTTCTGTTTCACCAATCATATAAGACTTCGTGAGAGTGACCTGATGGGCAGGCTTCTCCCAATCCTTGGAGTCGGCCTCCTGCTTTGCGTTGGGACCCATGGTGAAAGTGCCGGGCTCGACTGCAATCAGGCGGTAAGAGCCGCCGGGCCACTCCAGAGAGCCTGTTTCAGAATTATACTTGACATCACTTACAACAACCTCCTCTTCCGCAGCGGGTTCTGCAGATTTCTTGGAGCGGTTGCAGGAAACAACTGCAGCAACAGAGACCAGTGCGGCAGCAAGAAACATTACTTTGAAGGCGGTTTTTGACATAGTATTTCGGTATTATGGTTCAATCAATTACTTCTGGAAAATCTCCGGATACTTGTGGATGAAATATACAGGAGTGCAGCTCCATGCATGGCAGGCGCTGTTGACAGGAGTGAAGCCGTAGGGCGAAATGTGGTCGTTGTCCGGGTCGTATGCCTCCCAGAAAGTGTCGGCGCCCTTGCGCACCATACCTCCCCAGTAATCGACCAGATAGTCGTGCGCTTCATCTCTCATCCCACAGCGGAGCATAGCCTCTATGAGATAATGGGTCGCATAGGGAGTGCCGGGCTTCAGCGCCTTCTCCGATGCCAACGCGTTGCGCAGTGCAACAGCTCCCTCCTTTGCAGAGGGCACACCTGCCATCACCATCCACACCTGGCTCTGCACAGATGCCTGGCCATTGCTCAGGAACATTCCAGAGCCTTTGTCGAAATAACGCCTGTAGGCAGCCTTCTTCATCTTTGCGGCAATCTTAGGCCAGTCCTTCACATCGGAGGTGCAGCCCAGAGCCTCTGCAACAGCGTATGTCTCTTCAAGTCCGAATATCACAGCGCCCTGCACACAGGCATTGACGTCAAGACCGTCGCGCCAGTCGATGAAAAGCCATGAGGGCTTCTTCATCACATCGTAGATATAGTCGTCACCGACACTGAACAGAGCATCCTCCACCTGACGGCGTGCCACCGGCCACAGGTCGCGGGCAGTCTCAAGGTCGCCTGTATCGCGGATATACTGCAGCAGAGTGGAGTTGAAGAGAAGCGCGTATGTCACCATATAATTGACATACTGAGGGTGCAGCATCGGGTCTTCAAACACATTGCCGTGCAGGCGGCCGTCGGTGGGGTCGGCAAGGGCGGCGAAAATGTAGAGGCAGCGGCGCACAAGGTCCCAGTTCTGGAAGCTGTATGCATTTGCAAGAGACTGCAGGTAGAGGTCGCCTATCCACAGCCTGTGGTCACGCTTGGGACCGTCTTCAAAGAATGTCTGCATGCACTCGCGCAGAGTCTCGATGCTCACACGGTTGATGTCCTGGATGATCTG
This sequence comes from Bacteroidales bacterium, assembly GCA_045617865.1. GTDB lineage: Bacteria > Bacteroidota > Bacteroidia > Bacteroidales > UBA932 > Equibacterium. Next base: position 2,148 of record JAZLJK010000007.1, read on the forward strand.
CGGGGCATCGGGCTGCAGCGCGGTCTTTACATCCTTTGCAGATGAAACTGCCCTGAAGCTGATATGGTCGATGGCCCACTCGTATGACTGGCTGGTGCCGAGAAGCTCTATCTTCAGATAGCGGAACGACATCCTGCGGGGCAGGGTGATGTCCTGGTCGGTGTTGATGATGGTGAGTATCTCTTCCTGCATCCAGCCGCGGCTGAGGCATCCTTCGGGCCAGGGGTCCAGCGGAGTGTTCATCTCCGAGGGCATCTCGCCGAAGAGGAGGCGCAGGCGGATGGGACCGTCCATACAGTCGCGCAGGCTCTTTATCCTGAAGGTGAAATAACCTGTATAGTGTTTGCCGAAGTCAAGGGTGATCTCTTTGATCTCCCTGAAACTGCGGTTTTCCATTCCTTTCCATCCTTCGCACGGCTCGTATCTCCAACCCTGGTATGCTGCAGGATCCTGCACGGCGCGCACTGCACCCACAGGGCAGACAACGGTCTCGTGCAGCACGGGGCGCATCTGATATGCCATCTCAAGCCACTCGGCCTGTCTGGGGTAATATGAAGCCTGCTCCTGCGCAGAAAGGGCCGCGGCAGAGAGAATCAATGCAAAAGCGATGGTAAGGAACCTTTTCATATTTAAAGCACGTTGTCGATGAGATAGCGGGCGATATGCACTGCATTGGTGGCGGCACCAATGCGGAGGTTGTCGGCTACAATCCACATGTTCAGGCACTTAGGAGCCGAGAAGTCGCGGCGCAGACGTCCTACAAACACTTCGTTGCGGCCGAATGCGTCAAGAGGCATGGGATAGACGTTGTTGGCGGGGTCGTCGCAGAGGACGCAGCCCGGAGCCTCACCGTTGGCATAGATTGCCTTCACATCGGCAAGGTCGTAGTCATTAGCAAACTCCACGTTGATGGATTCGCTGTGACCTCCTGTCACGGGCACGCGCACCGTGGTGGCTGTAAGCAGGATATTCTCGTCACCGAAGATCTTCACTGTCTCATTGGTCATCTTCATCTCTTCTTTGGTATATCCGTTCTCAAGGAAAGAGTCGATATGAGGAATCACATTGCGGTCGATCTGGTGGGGATATGCGTTGGGAAGGTCCTGTGCCTTTTCGCCACGCTCGCGCAGCATCTGGTGGATGCCTTTCATGCCGCTTCCTGTAACTGACTGATATGTAGACACTACCACACGTTTGATCTGGTAGCGCCTATGCAGCGGGGCAAGTGCCAGCACCATCTGGATTGTAGAGCAGTTGGGGTTGGCGATGATCATATCGTCTTTTGTAAGAACTGCACCGTTGATTTCGGGGACCACAAGCTTCTTTGTGGGGTCCATACGCCAGCATGAAGAGTTGTCGACCACCCTGCTGCCCGCCTCTGCGAACCTGGGGGCCCACTCTTTCGAAACTGAGGCACCCGCAGAGAAGATGGCGATGTCGGGAGCTGCCTTCACACCGTCTTCAAGTGAGACCACTGTCCACTCCTTGCCCTGAAACTGTATCTGTTTACCTACTGAACGCTCTGATGCACACGGAATAAGCTCTGCTACAGGGAAATTCTCCTCTGCCAAAACCTCTATCATCTTGCTGCCTACAAGGCCGGTTGCCCCGACCACAGCCACTCTGTATTGTTTCATCTCAAAATAAAAATATATTGTAAGTATTGGTTGTAAACTATTTACGACACAGGCAGATGTTTCCGAACACACCGCCCGCAGTGATTCGTCCACCGGCACCGGCACCTTTTATGACTACAGGGAAAGGATAGAATCCGCTTGAGATGGATACTGCCGAATCGGTTCCTTCATAGCTGAAGAAAGGATGTTCTGCAGTGATGCACCTCAACCCGATTGAAACCTTGTCGCCCTCGATCTCAGCCATATAGCGGAGCTTGCCACCCTTTGCCTTGGCACCGGCACGAAGCTGCGCGAAATAATCCTCGTTCTTCTCGAGCGAAGCGAAGAAGTCTTCTACACTGCCCTGCAGGCACTCCTGAGGCAGGAATCCCTCCACTTTGACATCCTCTGCCTCAACAGCCGCACCTGTCTCGCGCGCCAGGATAAGAGCCTTGCGCAGTACGTCGATGCCCTCGAGGTCGGTACGGGGGTCGGGCTCGGAGAAGCCCAGCTCCTTCACCTCGCGAACAATCGAAGCGAAAGTCTTGGTGCTGCCTTCGTGGCAATACTCGCTGAAGATATAGTTCAGAGTTCCGGACACAATCGCATCAATATGCTCGATCTTGTCACCGCTGCTCACCATCTGCTT
>JAZLJK010000008.1:0-44232 GCA_045617865.1 Bacteroidales bacterium
ACATAGAGTTTGACACCCGTACCACAGGAGAGAAGCTTTTCGACTATGTCGACCCGAAGAACCGCGCCGTGCAGATAGAGATGGAACAAGCCTGCACCGCACACCTCAAGGCAGTCGGAGGCTACCTCAAGCCCGAATTCAGAGATGTCGACCTGAAGAGTGAGGATTTTGACTATGAGGCATCGGTGGTGATTCCGTGCCGCAACAGGGTGAAGACCATCGGCGACGCCATCCGCAGCGCGGTCAATCAGAACACGACATTCAAATACAATGTGATAGTGGTGGACGACAACTCCACCGACGGCACCGTGGATGTCATAAAAGAGCTTCTCAAAGAGACTGACAGACTGATCTACATCGCCCAGGACCCTACATATCACGCAATCGGCGGCAACTGGAACGCTGCACTGCACCATCCGGAATGCGGACGTTTCGCCCTGCAGCTTGACTCTGACGACGTCTACAGCGGCCCCGACACAGTGCAGAAATTTGTGGATGCCTTCTATGCGCAGAATTGCGCGATGGTAATAGGGACATACCAGATCACCGACTTCGACATGCACCCGACCGGCGCGGCCCCGATAGACCACCGCGAGTGGACTCCCGACAACGGCCGCAACAACGCCTTGCGCATAAACGGCCTCGGAGCTCCGCGCGGATTCTACACTCCGCTTGTGCGCGACATGACATTCCCCACCACAAAATATGGCGAAGACTATGCAGTGGCGCTGCGGATATGCCGCAATTACCGCATCGGACGCATCTATGAAGTTATGTATAACTGCCGCCGCTGGAGCGGCAACTCCGACGCAGCCCTCTCCCGCGAGGTGGCAAACAGATATAATACATATAAAGACCGCATCAGAACATGGGAACTCCTTGCCAGAATAAAGCAGAACAGCAGATAATAAATGTGGGCATAATGACCCGCGATGCTGTGGAGTTTTCGCTCAACGGCAAGTTCATATCCGACGGACGCCGTTTCCCGATGCCGGAGCTGAAATGCACGGTGGACGGAGACGGGTTGATAATCAATGATGTCCGCAAACCGGAGTTCTTTTTTGAATCGGCCTCACCAGACACATCATTCACATTGAAGAATGTGACCATCGGAATAGGATTCCACTGGCAGCGCGACCTTGACCAGTCGTTCAGGGGCAGCCTGCGCCTGGTGGCGAAGGATGGGAAGGTGACAGCCATAAACGTTGTTGGTATCGAAGATTACCTTCAGAGCGTGATTGCCTCGGAGATGTCGCCTTCTGCCGGTATGGAGTTCCTCAAGGCTCACGCGGTCATATCGCGTTCGTGGCTCCTTGCGCAGCTTGAGAAGCGCAACTCGCTGCAGGGACGCTACCAGCCCTGCGAGTGCGACGACGAAACCGCCCTTATAAGATGGCAGGACCGCGAGGACCACACCGACTTTGACTTCTGTGCCGACGACCATTGCCAGCGATATCAGGGTATTCCGCAGTGCGACCCGAAGATGGAGCGCAAGGTGGCTAAAGTGATAGAGGCCACCTGGGGCGAGGTCCTCTGCTACGGCGAACATGTGTGTGACGCGCGCTTCAGCAAATGCTGCGGCGGTGTCACCGAAGAGTTCAAGTACTGCTGGGAGTCAAAGGAGATGCCTTATCTGAAAGGCGTCAGAGATTTCTACAGCATTCCAGGGAAAAAGACAGATCTGAGAGATGAAGCGAAGGCGCGCGAGTGGATTCTTTCTTCCCCCACTGCTTTCTGCAACACCCGCAACGCCCGCCTGCTGGGGCAGGTGATGAAGGGATACGACCGTGAGACATCTGATTTCTACCGCTGGACAGTCGAGTATACCCAGGAGGAGCTTCAGGACATCATCCGCTCCGCAACAGGTGATGACTACGGCACAATCCGCGACCTGGTGCCGGTGGAAAGAGGCGTTTCGGGCCGCATCTGGAAGCTTCAGATTGTGGGCAGCAGGAAAACCCGCATAATCGGCAAGGAGCTTGAAATCCGCAGGGCCCTTTCCAGGACGCATCTCTTCAGCTCTGCCTTCATCGTTGAGAAGGTGGTGGAGAAAGGCTGCCGAATCCCTTCAAAGTTCATCCTCCGCGGTGCCGGTTGGGGTCACGGTGTGGGGCTCTGCCAGATAGGCGCGGCGGCAATGTGTGCAAAGGGGCTGGATTACCGTACCATCCTGAAACATTACTATTACGATACAGAACTTACAAAGCTCTACTAAGATATGGCTGAAACAGCAAAGAAACATAGTCCGTGGGGCTGGGTGCCCACATTATACATCTTCGAAGGGCTCCCGTATGCCATTGTCAACACGGTGTCGCTCATAATCTTCAAGAATATGGGTATGCCTAATGACAAGCTTACTCTCTACACTTCGCTGCTTTCCTTCCCATGGGTCCTGAAGATAATATTAAGCCCGTTTGTAGACACTGCCGGCACCAAGAGAGGCTGGGTGGCCGCCATGCAGATAATCATGGCTGTGTGCACGTGCATCCTGGGACTTGCACTGCCCAAGTGCCCGCTGAGCCTGATTCTGGTGCTGTTCCTGGTCACCGCCTTCGCCTCGTCTGTACACGACATTGCGGCCGACGGCTTCTATATGCTTGGCCTTGACGACCACAGGCAGTCGATATTTGTGGGCGTGCGCAACACCTTCTTCCGCCTTGCAATGCTCTGCGGTCAGGGGCTGCTTGCCATAATCGCCGGAATGCTCCAGAAACATGGGCAGGACGGTGTCGGTTCGTGGGCTGCCACTCTGGTAGGGTGCTCGGCAGTGATGGCTCTGATAACTGTCTGCGACATGTTTTTCATGCCGCATCCTGAATCGGACAGGCCTCAGTCGGGAATGTCTGCGCTGGACACCATAAAGGGGCTCGGACAGCTCTTCAAGTCGTTTGTCGCAAAGAAAGAGTTTGTTGTGGCTCTGCTTTTCCTGCTGCTGTTCCGCCTCCCCGAAGCCTTCTCGCTCAAGATGCTGATACCTTTCCTGAAGGATGCCCGTGAGGCCGGCGGCCTTGCCATGAACGATGTGCAGGTTGGGCTTGCAAATGGTACTTTCGGCGTGATAGCACTGCTTCTGGGAGGTATTCTGGGCGGACTTGCAGGAGCGAAGTGGGGTCTGAAGAAGTGCCTTGTACCAATGGCGCTGTGCCTGGCTCTGCCATGCGTGGTTTATCTGTATCTTGCTGTGACACAGCCTGTAAGTGTGGTACCTGCATATATCTGCATAGCAGTTGACCAGTTCGGCTACGGTTTCGGCTTCACTGCTTACACTCTCTATATGCTCTATTATTCGCGCGGCCAGTTCCAGACATCGCACTATGCGTTCTGCACCGTGCTCATGACTTTCAGCATGATGCTGCCCGGGCTGGTTGCCGGCAAGATTCAGATGGCTGTTGGATACCCTGCATTTTTCGGGATAGTGATGGTGTGCTGCCTGGTCACCCTTGCCGTCACGCTGATTGTAAAAAGGAATGTCGACCCTCAATTCGGAAAGAAATGAAAAGATTGATAATGACAATTGCGGCCCTGTGCGGCCTTTTCTGCGCTCTTCAGGCTGCAGTGGTGAAAACTGGCCTGGAAGTGCTGGTGGAAAATGATTTTGACGTGCTGCAGGGCAAGCGTGTGGGGCTGGTGACCAATCCCACCGGAGTGGACAGCGAACTGAATTCGACTGTGGACATTCTTGCCGGTGCGCCTGGTGTTGAACTGGTGGCTCTCTTCGGCCCCGAACATGGGGTGCGCGGCAATGCTCATGCAGGCGACCACGTTGCCAGCAATGTGGACGAAGTCACAGGTCTTCCCGTATATTCTCTTTATGGGTCTACCCGCAAACCCACACGTGAGATGCTGCGCGGTCTCGATGCGGTGGTGTATGACATCCAGGACAACGGGTGCCGCTCGTATACGTTCATAAGCACTCTGGGCCTTGTGATGCAGGCCTGTGCGGAAAATGACATTGAAGTTATTGTGCTTGACCGCCCCAATCCCCTTGGCGGCATAAAGATAGACGGTCCGGTGGTCAACGACGGATGCTTCTCTTTTGTGGGAATGTACAAGATACCGTATGTCTATGGCCTTACGGTGGGAGAACTTGCCACAATGTTGAATGAAGAGGGGATGAATCGCGGTCAGAAAGGGCAGGATGCTCCTTCACACTGCCGCCTCACTGTGGTTCCCATGGAAGGATGGAGCCGCGACATGCTCTATCAGGACACCGGGCTGCCCTGGGTGCTTCCTTCGCCCCATATTCCTCAGCCCGAATCGGCTCTGGCATATCCTGCATCAGGCATAGTGGGTGAGCTGAGCAACTATCTTTCAATCGGAGTGGGGTACACTCTGCCATTCCAGCTTTTCGGTGCGGAGTGGATCGCCGATGCAGATGCGTTCGCCGCAGAGCTGAATGCCCTCGGACTGCCCGGCGTAAGATTCCGTCCGATTTACTTCAAGCCTTTCTATGGAGGAAAGAAAGATTGCCAGCTGGGCGGCGTGCAGTTCCACTTCACCGATTTCCACCACGCCCCCGTAGCGCTTCTGCAGTTCTATGTGATGGAGACAGTGGCAAGGCTCTATCCTTCGCACCGCCCGTTCAATCTTGCCGACGAAAGCAGATATGCGATGCTTGACAAAGTGCTTGGCGGCCCTCAGATACGCAGGATGTTCCGCGAACATTACAGCGTGGACGATATCCTGGAGTATTGGAATAAAGATGCCGACAACTTCAGGGAGCTGTCGGCATGCTATTATCTCTACGAATAGAATCTGGACCCGTTATTTCTTTGAGTCGAGATACTGCTGCCATCTCCATGCAGAGCGGAGCGTCTCGTCGAGGCTCTTTTCGGCTTTCCAGCCAAGTTCGTTGTTGGCGTAGGTGGTGTCGGCCCACACAGCCTCGATGTCACCTTCGCGGCGGCCGGTGATCTTGTAGTTGAGCTTGAGGTTGTTGACATCCTCGAAAGTCCTGACTATCTCAAGAGTTGAAACGCCGCGGCCTGTGCCTACATTGAAGATTTCGTAGTTGGCCTTGCTGTGACCCTCGACCATGCGGTTCACTGCGCATACGTGGGCCTTTGCGAGGTCGGTGACATCGATGTAGTCACGGATGCATGAACCGTCGGGGGTGTTGTAGTCGTCACCGAAGATGCTGAGCATGGGACGGATGCCGGCTGCGGTCTGAGTCACGAAAGGAATGAGGTTGTTGGGCACACCGCGGGGAAGCTCGCCGATGAGTGCTGAAGGATGCGCTCCGATGGGGTTGAAGTAGCGGAGGGCGATCACATTGATTTCTGGATATGCATTGGCGCAGTTGCGGAGGATGTCTTCGCACATCTGCTTGGTGTTTCCGTAGGGTGAGGTGGCCTCTTTTCGGGGAGTCTGCTCGGTTACAGGCAGTTTGTCGGCCTGACCGTATACTGTGCATGATGAAGAGAACACGATGTTCTTCACGTTGTGCTTGCGCATCAGCCCCAGCAGGTTGATGAGCGATCCGATGTTGTTTCTGTAATAGTCCAGAGGTTTGCTGACACTTTCGCCCACTGCCTTGAAGGCTGCGAAGTGGATGATCGAATCAAAATCATATTTGCTGAAGATCTGGTCCATCACCTCAGTGTCGCAGCAGTCTGCCTGGATGAATTCGATCTTTTTGCCGATTATCTTTTCAATGCCTTCGACGGCTGTTTTCTCTGAGTTTGAGAGGTTGTCGACGATGACTGGCTCATAGCCCGCCTGAGAAAGTTCCACACAGGTGTGGGATCCGATATATCCGGAACCGCCTGTTACCAAAACGCGTTTGTTCATAGTATGTCTTATGTGTTAAAAATCGGTTAATTTCTTTTTACAAAAGTAGCAAAAAATGTGTTTGGACGATATTATTTTTGTGGGTATAATTAATAATTTGACCTAAAGCGTTTTAACTGATATATCACCTATGAGGATCTCTGCTTTCAGCGGCATTTTTGCATTTGTTCTGTGCGCCCTTCTGGCAATTATCGTTTCCTGCCACAAATCCGGCAGACAGGAGCCACTTTCAGACCCGTCTGTCTTTTCATCGTGCGAGTCTTTCCAGACCATTGAAAAAGTGTTCCGCGACCCTGACGACATGAAGCTTGCCGTCTACTGGTACTGGGTGAACGACAATATCTCGAAAGAGGGCGTCGTGGCGGACCTCAAGGCCATGAAAGAGGTGGGCATCAACCGTGCCTTCATAGGCAATGTGACAGCAGACATACCTTACGGCGACATCAAAGTGCTCTCTCCACAATGGTGGGAGGTGATGAGCGCGGCGCTCAAGACTGCGGGCGAGCTGGGAATCGAGATAGGCATCTTCAACTGCCCCGGCTGGAGCCAGTCAGGAGGTCCGTGGGTCACTCCCGAGCAGTCTATGAGATATCTTGACTGCACCACACAGACGATAGAGTCATCAGGCGAGACGATAGTACTTCCCTTGAACGAAGTGGCCGCTGACGCCATGGAGGATGTGAAGATTCTTGCGTATCCCGCAATTTCAGAAAGTACCGCTTCAGTCCGCGTGGTCAAGGTGGCCGGTGAGGCTGCTGTTGCAGAAATCGAAGGTGTTCCGGGCAGGACCTACCGTTCGCTCATCATCACTCCGGCAGCCGGTACTTCAATCATTACGGAAGGTGAGCTGCTGGCACTCGAGGACGGAGTATGGAATAAGCTTCAGGATATCCATATCGACCGCAGCAATGCAAATGTGAATGTTGGATACCGCCCGTACGCTCCGATTGTGGTGGCGATTCCCGAATGCAGCGCTTCAACTTTCAAGCTTGCCATGAATGAAGCCGGATCCGGCACCCTCGATGTGAAGATCTCCACCCGTGCGTATGTCGAACGCTTTCAGGAAAAGACTCTTGCAAAGATGTTCCAGACCCCGCTGCCGATGTGGGGTGACTATATGTGGCAGACTCAGCCGGCAGTGCCCGACAGCGCCTGCATCAACCCCGACATGATTGTGGACCTTACAGACAAGGTCAAGGACGGTGTGCTGACATGGGAGGCTCCCGAGGGCATGTGGACCATAAGCCGCCATGCCATCCGCAGCACAGGGCAGACCAACAGCCCCGCGTCCCCCGAAGGAACCGGGCTGGAGATTGACAAGATGAGCAGGGAGCATGTAGAGTATCACTTCGACCAGTTCATAGGAGAGATTCTCCGCAGAATCCCCGCCGATGACAGAAAAACCTTCAAGGTAGTGGTGGAGGACAGCTACGAAACAGGCGGAATGGACTGGACAGATGACATGGCAGAGGCTTTCCAGGAGTCATTCGGATATGACCCCACTCCATATCTTCCTGTTCTGGCCGGCAATATTGTTGGAAATGCAGATATCTCTGAGAAGTTCCTCTGGGACCTCCGCCGCCTGATCGCCGACCGCGTTGCAAAGGATTATGTGGGCGGCCTCCGCGAAATCAGCAACCGCCACGGACTCACCACATGGCTGGAGTGCTACGGCCACTGGGGCTTTCCGGGTGAATTCCTGCAGTATGGCGGTCAGTCAGATGAGGTGGGCGGTGAATTCTGGAGCGAAGGCTCGCTGGGCGACATAGAGAACCGCGCAGCATCATCATGCGCTCATATCTATGGCAAGCGCAAGACCTGGGCGGAAAGCTGCACCAGCGGCGGTCCGGTCTTCAGCCGTTATCCCCGCATAATGAAGCAGCGCCTTGACCGTTTCTTTGCAGAAGGCATCAACAGCACACTGCTGCATCTCTATATCCAGCAGCCATACGAAGACAGGAATCCCGGCGTGGATGCATGGTTCGGCAACGAATTCAACAGAAAGAACATCTGGTTCAGTCACATGGATGAATTCGGACGTTATATGAAACGCTGCAACGCAATGCTCCAGCAGGGACTCTACTGCGCAGATGTTGCATATTTCATAGGCGAGGATGCACCTAAGATGACGGGTGTGTGTGACCCTGAGCTGCCGAAAGGATATTCATTCGACTATATAAATGCTGAGGTGCTCATGACGCGCGCCTCAGTGAGAAACGGACGCCTTACTCTGCCCGACGGCATGAGCTATTCGATGATGGTGCTGCCGCGCCAGAAGACAATGCGTCCGGAGCTTCTTGCAAAGATAAAGGAACTTGTGTCGGACGGTCTGGTGGTGCTTGGTCCCGCGCCTGAATGCTCTCCCAGTCTGGCCGGGTATCCTGATGCCGACGCGCAGGTGCGCAAGTTGGCTGCTGACCTTTGGGGAGACGGCTCTCGCAGTGTGTATGAGTATGGCTACGGCAAGGTGTATACCGACGGACAGAGCGTGCAGAAGGTGCTGGACGACCTCGGCATCAAGCCCGACATGGTTGCCAAAGACAATCCTGATGCGCCGGTGCTGTTCATCCACCGTGCACTGCCCAAGGGAGATATTTATTTTGTCTCAAACCAGAGCGATGCCCCGCTCAGCATAGAGGCTGTGTTCCGCACCTCGGGCCGCGAACCGCAACTTTGGAATCCCGTCACCGGCGAAATACGTGCTTTGCCTGAATATACAAAGGAGAAGGGCTCTGTCACAGTTCCTCTCCGTTTCGAGGCTCTGGAGAGTTCGTTCATAGTGTTCGGCGCAGAGAGCGTGAAAGGCAGTCATTACAAGAAGAATTATCCTTCGGAAGAGTTGCTTGCAGACGTCTCATCCAACTGGACGGTTTCATTCCTTGGCGACCGTGGACCCTCAGACAAGGTGACTCTTGACTCGCTTGCAGACTGGTCTCAGTCTGAGGATGATGCCATCAGATATTTCTCTGGAAAAGCTTCGTACCGCAATGTCTTCACACTTGAAAGCAAACCGAAAGGAGATGTGTATGTCGACCTCGGCAATGTCATGGTCATGGCGAAGGTCAAGGTCAACGGCCACTATGCAGGAGGTGCGTGGACTTATCCTTACCGCGTGAATGTGTCGGAGTTTGTCCAGCCCGGAGAGAATGTGGTCGAGGTCGAGGTTGTGAACAACTGGCAGAACCGCATTGTGGGTGATATGAGGCTTCCCGAATCAGAACGCAAGGTGTGGATGACAGTCAATCCCTGGAGCGCAACTTCCCCTCTCCAGACTTCCGGTCTTCTCGGTCCCGTACACGTTGTTGAATACAGATAACAGGCTCTGGGCTAGTTGTCTTCGGGACTGAGTCGGAGGAGGAGGCAGTCGCCCTTGCCGATGGTGTGGACATGCTTGCCGGCACCGACGGGATGGAGGCGCGCCTCTTTGTCAACTTCGTACACCGTAGCTGTGTTTGTGAAGGTGACATCAGTGTAAGCAGTATGGTCTTTACTCTGGATCATAAGGTATTCGACACCGTCAGAAGAAAAGCGTGACACTATTGCGGTGATGTCTGTGCTGAGCGATGTCACCACATCGCCTGCAAGATCGCTGTCTGCAAACTGGGTGTTGCGTGCGGGGATCTCGTCCTGGGCGCTTCTCCACCATTTGAGGGCCTTGCGGTTAGTGCCTTTTGTGTGGCGTAGCCATTTGACATCGCTGTGCAGGAATATGCCTGCGCGGCGCTGTACCATGAGGTTCACGGCCTTTATCTGGTCATAACTGTCGGTGGTGGTGCCGTCTTCCATGAAAGGTGCGGTGTAGCAGTCAATGTTCCAGGCCTCTACTGTGAAATGAATGAGGCCATGGCCGCCGTATGCCAGAATAGTGTTTGCCTGCAGCATCAGACCTTCATAGGTGGGTTCGGCAGTCTCATTGCCGTAGCGGCTGGTTGCGGTATACCCCCAGAAATCAAGATTGCGCTCCTGTGATATCTTGAGGTCGGCTGCAAGCCCCTCATACCAGTTCTGAAGGACAAACTCTTCATCACCTTCTATCCAGTCGCGTGTCACAGTCCATGTCCCCGGCTTTGTGGTGTAGCGTACGGGGTAGCAGTCGGTGTTGAACATGTCGGTGGGGTGCACAATGTCGCACCATCCGTTGAGGTAGCCTTCCACTTCCTCCCATATTCCTCCCTGGCCCATGGATGGCGTGTACCAGCCTGAGCAGGCAAGAAGGGCAGTGAAGAATCTGTGGTCAGGGTCAATCTGAAGGATGTCGTCCATAAGGCTCCTGATGTGCTCCATATCCTCGGGACAGGTGGGCTCGTCAAGAATCTGATAGCCCCAGAGTGCGGGATTGTCTTTATATCGGTTCACCACGTCCCTGAAACCAATCTTTGTCGTGCCGTCAGGCATCACGTGATGCAGTCCGTCGCGGTCGTAGGCATAACTGCCCATCGGAAGCACAACCTTCACATTGGTCTGGGCAGCGACTTCCATGACCTTGTCAATCTTTTCGATGGAAGGGTCTCCGTAGAAATCGGAGAAATATCGGTCTTCCTTCCAGACACCATTCAAGCAGAGTCCCGACTGGGAGGCTGTGAATCCGGCCTCTTCCAGCTTGCGGAAGTTCTCCAATGTTGAATTCTGAGCCGTAAGGCTGTTGTACCCGTATATGGGGAATGTGTTTTCAACCACTGCGGGAACATCTTCTGAAGGAGCAGCTTCTCCTGCAGCCGGCTCCTGGATCACTCTGGTCAGCACCTTGTAGTTGCCGGCCTTGACAGTGACCAGTGCAGTGCGGGCAATCTGGTCGGGGTTGGGTTCTGCTGTGAACTGCAGGGATTCTGTGCGGATTGTTTTTGTTGGATTGTAAGTGAGCCAGCCGGCATCTGTTTCAGCGGTATAGTCAAGATTTGTGTTGATCTTGACTGCGACCTTTCCTCCGGCTGCTCCTACGCGTGCACCTGTGACGGCTGCCTTGGTGCCGTCCCCTTCATTTCCGTCCTCATAGGGAACGGCTGCCAGCACTTCATCCTCATAGCCGGTGAACTGCTTCTCCGCAACAATTGCCTGTCCCTTTCCGTCAGACACAAACACATACACAGTATACAACTCTTCGTAGTTCACATAATTGCCCGGGTTTATGATGATGAATCCTCTGCCGGTATCCGCCTTCTGGATTTCATATCGCCATCCTTCGGGGACATAAACCATCAGTTGTGTCTCCTCATCAGCGCCAGTAAGTTCGTACACAACCTCATTGTCTTCCATAATGAAGATTTCTCTGTTGCTGTACAGCTTTACTGACAGCGAGTGCTTCTCGTCTTTCGGAATCACTATCGTGCTGCCCCCGGCAAGAGTGAATGCCACTGATGCATTGTCTTCTGTGACACTTTCAATGCAGGGCTTTCCTATGCTGCCGACAGTGCTCCAGCCGGCACCGTTGTCTGTTGAAATCATCAGAGCGTCGTTCTCGACTTTGAACTGTGGCGGAACGGTCTCCTTGGATATCTCAATCTTCTTCCCGTCCCTTTCAATGAACTTCCCGTCGACCATCCAGTAGTATCTGCCGCTTTCCTGTCCCACTCCTATGTTGAAGTCGTTGTTGTAGACAGTGACGCTTTCACCGTTCTCGAATGTCACAACATAGCCGGCGATGGAACTGCCGCTGCCGACAGGTGTGAATGTGGCAACCCTGCTGTCTTTTTCAAGTTGTTCGACAAGGGCCTGGAATGACTGCACACTTGATGAAATGTCGCTTCCAGTATTCCGCAGACTTTCTATCTGCGACTGCAGCCCGTCTATCTGTGACTGGTAATCGGTGCATCCCGCGATGATGGCAAGCATGAATGCGGATATGAAAGAGAAGGTCTTTTTCATTATGATTTATTGATTTATTTTTAAAATAAGCGCATCACCGGGCTCAAGCGGATAGTAGGGCTCTTTCTTGGTGATAACTGAGTCTGCGGGTATGAGGGAACCGTCTTTTCCCACAATCTGTACGTCCAGCCCTTTTGCAAATTCTATTTCGAGTTCTTCTGTCCTCTTGAGGTTCTGGTTGACCATGACAAGATATCTGTCATCCCCATTCTCGAGCAGTGATACTACGGTGTGGGTTTCGAATGCCAGATATTCAATGCCAAGGTCCATATAGTTGGCAGGCGAAAGCTTTGTGGTGGCAGCAGGCACAGTACGTATGTGGCGGACCCATTTCACTTTGCTGCCAAGAAATACGAAAGCCTGGTTGTTGAGCTCTGCATTCACCTGTTTCACCATGTCATACACTTCAGAGTGGGTGCCGTCAAGCTTCATCGGAGCGCTGCCGTCAACCCATCCGTCGGTCTTGTAGTAAGGCACCATGTATGTGAAATACATAAGCGCCTGGCAGCCGTATGCCAGGTTGGTGTAGTTCTGCAGTCGGAGCGCCTCCACAGAAGGAAATGCCTGACCGTCGAACTCCACGCTGCAGGCCATTCCCGCCAGGGGGATATTATTCTGCTGTGTGTATTGACAGTAGTTTTCAAGAGTCTCATACCACCATGAAGCGACAGTGTTGCCCGTGCGGACCGGATACATGTCGAATGGCAGGAACTGAGTGGGATATTTCAGGAAATGCTTGGCAACTGCCTCGGCATATTCAGCATGATTGGCGGTGTGGGTGAAATCGCTCATCGGGAGGAAGCATGTGTACCATGGATGGTCAGGATCAAGTTTCTGATAAGCCTCGATGTAGCTGCCGTAAGTGTCAAGTTCATCCGCACCTGGTTCGTCACCTATCAGATATCCCCACAGCGCCGGGTGATCTTTTATTGCATTGACAACCTCATCAAGCGTTTTCTCGGGCTTCAGCACAGCCTTGAGTGAGGGGTCAAGCCACTCGGTGAGAGGGATACAGAGCTTGACTCCGGTACCCTGGGCGGCGTCCAGCGCCTTGATTACATTCTCAAGTACTGTGGCGCCTTCATATTGGTTCTTTGTGAAGTTGCTGTGAGAGATTGTGAATCCGGCCTCGGCCATCTTCACGAAGTTTTCGTGGGTGGCGTAAGGGGTGGGGATGCTGGAGTAGGCAAATATCTCGAACTTCTGAGCCTCAGGTACATCAGGGATGTCCGGCTCATCAGGAACAACCGGTTCGTCAGGCTCGTCCGGCTCATCAGGATTCTCCGGATCGGGGTCTTCGACGGGGTCCACCGGCTTCTTGCCGGATGCCGTGCAGTGAAGGCCTGCAAGATATGCCCTGCCTTCGCTGTCAGATGCAGTGAGTATGATGTCGGTGTCTACTGCATCGGCCGGTGCTGTAATGCGCACCGTACCGCCAGTCTCAGTTTCGGAGATAATCACTGCAGACCATCCGCTGTTGCCGATGGCTCTTACCTTTGATCCTGCCGGAACTCCCGACAATGTGTATGTGCCCTCGACTGTCTCACCGTCGTATGCAGAAACAGAAGCGGCGTTGAAGGTGACTTCGTATTCCTTTGCACGTGGAATGGCAATCGCACTTCCGTCTGCAAGCGTTACAGTGACACCTTCAGATGTCTCGGAAATGCCCGCCACAACGGGCTTCTGCCATGAAGCCATTGTCTTCCAGGTCTTCCCGCCGTCAACTGTCATCTTGAGGCAGTCGCCGTCTGCTTTGAACTGCGGGGCGGGTGCTTCATCTCCGGCAACCTCAATCCGGTTGCCTTCAGAGTCGGTGAGCCATTTCCCGTCTGCTTTCCAGTAGTATCTGCCGTTGTCTTCTGCAACCGTGACATTGACCGCCTGATTGTGGAGAGTCACCTTTCCACCCTCCTTGAAAGTCAGTTCGTAGCCGGTGACATTGCCGTTTTCGCTGATTGGCATGATCGATTCCAGAGGGTCGTCGGTTTTGACAGCCTCAACTATGCTCTGCAGCGAGGAAACATTGGACGCACTGGCTGAATACTCTTCGGAAAGCTGCGCAACCTGTTGCTTGAGTGAGTCAATCTGGGACTGATAGTCGGTACATGCGGCCATGCAGAGAAGCATGGCTGCAGCAAATGACAGTAGCTGTTTCATAATGTCTGTTTAGTCAAGTTTCAGGATAAGACAGTCACCCTTGTCAAGGTTGTATACGGGCTTTTCTTCGGTGACAATGTCTGTAAGGGGTGTGAACGACCCGTCTTTGTTTACAATCTGTGCCTTCCTTCCGGTTTCATCAAGCTCCATCGAGAGTTTGTTCACGGAACTGAGAGACTGGTTTACAATCACCAGGTAGCGGCAGCCTTCGTTTTCAATGAGAGATATAACTGCATGCTGCGATGCCTTGAAATATTCAAAACCTACAGAAGTGTAGTTCGCCACACTCAGTTTCGAGGTGGGGAAGGTGCCCGGGAGAGCCTCCACGCTGGTTGAATGGCGCACCCACTTCACTTTGCCGCCCAGGAACACCCATGCCTGGTTGTTGAGTTCTGCATTCACCTGTTTCACCATGTCGTATACGGGTGAAAGTGACAAGTCCCGGTTCATGGGTGCACTGCCGTCCTGCCATCCTTCAGACTGATAGGGAGGGCATACGTATGTGAAATACTGGATTGCCTGGCAGCCGTATGCAAGGTTGGTGTAGTTCTGCAGTCGGAGCGCCTCCACTGAAGGGAACTCCTGGCCGTCGAACACAACGCTGCACGCAAAGCCTGAAAGGGGGATGTCATATTCCTGTGCATAGTGGAAATAGTCTTCCAGAGTGCTGTACCACCAGAATGCAACCTGATTGCCTGTGCGCACAGGGTAGAAGTCGAATGCAAGGAACTGGGTGGGATTTGCCATATAATACTGGCAGGCAGCCTCTACATATTCCTTATGTGTGTCGGTGCCGTTGAGGTTCGCGTCGGGGTTGTTGATTCCTGCACCTACGGGAAGGAATACAGTGTACCAGGGATGTACGGGGTCATATTTTCTCATCTCTTCAACCATTCTTGTATATCTGTCGAGCTGGTCCACGCTGGGCTCGTCACCCACGATATATCCCCAGAGGGCGGGGTGGTCCTTCACGGCGTTGATATACTGCTCCAAGGTTACGGTCTGCTGGAATTCTCCTCCGAAGAAGTCTGTTATGGGGATACACAGCTTCACACCTGTTCCCTGAGCGGCGTCAAGACCGGCAAGAGTGAGGTCGATGTCAAGCGGACCTCCCCATTTGCCATAAGCAAAGCCGGCAGAAGAAATTGTGAAGCCGGCAGCGGCCATGTCGAGATATCTCTCGCGAGTCGCTGCGGTGCCGCCGAAGCTTGCGTATGCAAGTATTTCGAATTTGGGCTGTACGCCGCGTGCGATGCATCTGATTGATGCGAGGTAAGTCCTGCCGTCGCTGTCGGAAGCAGTGAGCACGATGTCTGCATCAGCAGCACCGGCGGGGGCCGTTACGCATACCTTTCCGCCTTCAGCGGTCTGCTCTGTCACTTCGGCCTTCCATCCATTGCTGCCGAATGCGTAAACCTTGGTGCCTTCAGAAACGCCTGTGAGCTTGTATGAAGCAACTGCGCTCATGCCGTCAAAAACTCTAACTGTGTCTGCAACGAAGGTGACCTCGGCAGCCTGCTCCTTGGGAATGGTGATTGTGCCGCCTTCTGTAAGCGTGATGATCACCGCTGCGGGAGTGTCTTCAACCTTGGCGATGTAAGGCTTCTCCATCTGAGCGGCTTCGTTCCATGTCTTGCCGCCATCGAGAGACATTTTCAGCGCATAGTCTTCAACCTTGAACTGTGGCGCCGGGGCTTCGTCGCCGCCCACTTCGATGCGGTTGCCTTTTGAATCCTTCAGCCACTCTCCGTCGGCCTTCCAGTAATACTTGCCGTTGTCTTCACCTACAGATACGTTGCTTGCCTGGTTGTAGACAGTGACACTGCCGCCTTCCTTGAATGTGAGGGTGTAGCCTGCCACAGAGCCGTTCTCGCTCACGGGAACGATGGATTCCACGGAATTGCCCGATTTTATGGCATTGACGGCACTCTCCAGTGCATCAATGTTGGAATCGGAACGTTCACATAACTGTGAAAGTTCGTCAATCTGTTTCTTGAGGTCGTCGATCTGTGTCTGATAGTCTGTGCATGACATGCCAAGTGTGAGGCAGGCTGCAAGGCAGATGCTGAAGAAAAAATGTCTCATTATACGGGTGCTTTATAAGTATAGTCTGATTATATAACTGACAAATATAGCAACAAAAATAATATGCGTAGTTTGCATTTAAATAAAATGTGTTACATTTGCTGTCACAAACGCCATGGGCACATACAGAACACATATCCATCATCACCGTCACCCGTCTCACAGGAGGTAGGGAAAGCGATGATATCCCATACGGCGAATGCGGTGCATCGATGACTTACCTGAGACTTCGGGTAGGTCTTTTTTTTTGATATAAACAGAAGAATATGATACGAATAGCAATCCAGTCAAAAGGCAGACTGAGTGAGGAAAGCCTTGCCCTGATGAATGAAGCGGGCATCAAGATAGACGAACTCAAACGTAAATTCCTTTCGCGTGCGGTGAACTTCCCCCTGGAGGTGCTTTACCTCCGCGATGATGACATCCCCGGGGTGGTTGAGGAGGAATCCGCCGACCTTGGCATTGTGGGCTTCAATGAAGTTGCGGAAACCGGTGCTGATGTGAAGATAGTGCGCAAGCTGGGGTTCGGTGCGTGCCGCATCTCCATTGCAATCCCGAAGGATCAGGAATATACGGGACCGCAGTTCCTCAACGGAAAGCGCATCGCCACGTCATACCCGAATGTGCTGGAGGCCTGGCTTGAGGAGAATGGGGTGGACGCAGAGATCCAGAAGATCATGGGCTCTGTGGAGATTGCCCCTGCCGCCGGCATTGCCGATGCCATCTTTGACATTGTATCGTCTGGCGGAACACTGGTGTCAAACGGGCTGAAAGAGGTTGAGGTGGTGCTGAGGTCAGAGGCTGTGCTTATTGCGGGCAACAATCTGTCAGAAGAGAAACAGCAGATTCTGGATTCCATGCTATTCCGCTTCGATGCCGTTGAAAACAGCCGCGGCAAGAAATATATCCTCATGAACCTTCCCACAGAAAAGGTTGAGGAGGCGGTGAAGATTCTGCCGGCAATGCGCAGCCCCACTGTAATGCCTCTTGCTGCAGAGGGTTGGTGCTCACTCCACTCTGTGGTGCACGAGTCCGAGCTCTGGGACAAGATAGAGCGCCTGAAGGCAATCGGCGCTGAAGGCATCCTTATCCTTAATCTTGATAAAGTGATAGCGTAATGGGAATTATTGTCAATCCGCAGAGAGAGCAGTGGAACGCCCTGTGCAGAAGGGCCACCGCCGACAATTCTGTGATAGAGGGGCGGGTGCGCTCCATACTGGACAGAGTCAGAGAGGGTGGTGACGCAGCCTTGAGAGAGATAACTGCAGAGATAGACGGCAGTACCCCTGAGAGTTTCCTTGTAAGTTCCGCAGAAATCGGGCAGGCGGAAAGCCTTGTGAGTGACAAACTTAAGCGGGCCGTGGCAATTGCCGCCTCCAATATCCGTGCGTTCCATGCCGCGCAGGCGTCAGGTCCTGTGGAGGTTGAGACCATGCCGGGCGTGAGATGCCGCCGCCGTTCGCTTCCGATTGAAAAGGTGGGACTTTATATCCCTGGGGGCAGCGCACCGCTTTTCTCGACCCTGCTGATGCTGGCAATTCCGGCGCGTCTTGCAGGCTGCCGTGAAGTGATTCTTTCCACACCATGCGGCAGAGATGGCTGTGTGTCGCCCGCAATTCTCTATGCAGCAAGCGTCTGCGGAGTTGACAGGATTTACAAGGCCGGCGGTGCACAGGCCATCGGAGCCATGGCATACGGCACAGAAAGCATTCCCAGAGTGAGCAAGATATTCGGCCCGGGCAACCGCTATGTCACCTTTGCGAAGCAGATTGTAAGTTCAGAAGGAGTGGCGATAGACATGCCCGCAGGCCCTTCGGAGGTGATGGTGCTGGCAGATGGAAGCGCGAAGGTGGAGTTTGTAGCGGCAGATCTGCTGTCACAGGCCGAGCACGGCCCCGACAGCCAGGCCATGCTTGTGGCATCCAGCTTCGATTTTGCAGAGAAGGTCCGTGACGAGGTGCAGCGCCAGCTGGCTCTTCTGCCACGCGGCGCAATCGCATCCAAATCACTGGAGAACAGCCGTCTGATTGTGATTGAAGAGCGCAAAGAGATGCTGGAGTTTGCCAACTGCTATGCGGCTGAGCACCTTATCGTGTCGCTTGAAAATCCATGGGAGGCAGCTGAAAAAATTACTGCCGCCGGCAGTGTCTTCATTGGCAACTATTCGCCCGAAAGTGCGGGGGATTATGCTTCAGGCACCAACCATACTCTGCCCACCATGGGGCTTGCGGCAGCCTACAGCGGCATAGGGCTGGACAGTTTCATGCACTCTGTCACCTACCAGGAGCTGACCCGTGACGGGCTTGGGGCTCTGGCAGATACAATAGTTACAATGGCCGGGGCAGAAGGGCTGGACGCCCATGCGGCGGCAGTTAAATACCGTATTGAAAATGATTGATTGCAAGACATTGGTCCGCAGGAACATTGCGGCTCTCGAGCCATATTCCACGGCGCGCGACGAGTATAAGGGCGAGCTTGGAATCCTTCTGGATGCCAATGAGAATCCCTATGATACAGGTGTCAACCGTTATCCGTCAACTGCTCTGAAAGAGAAGGTGAGGGGAATGATTGCAGAGATGAAGGGTGTGGATCCCGACCGACTTTTCCTGGGCAACGGAAGCGACGAGGCTATAGACCTCTGCTACCGCATCTTCTGCACTCCCGGAGTTGACAGAGCGGTGATGATTGCCCCGAGCTACGGCATGTACAAGGTGTGTGCAGACATCAACGATGTCGAGGCGGTGCAGGTTCAGCTTAACGAAGACTTCTCTCTTCCGACCGATGCTGTCCTTGCAGCTGCCGACAACCGCTGCAAACTGCTTTTCCTCTGCTCTCCAAACAATCCGACCGGCAATGCATTTCCGGCTGATGAAATAGAGAATATTGTGGAGAGATTCAAAGGCATCGTTGTGGTGGACGAGGCATACATTGATTTTGCCGACGGTGAAGGAGTGGCTCAGCTTACAGAGAAATACAGTAATCTGATTGTGCTTCAGACTCTTTCCAAAGCTTATGGTCTGGCTGGACTCAGGATAGGGCTTGCCATCTCCAATCCATATATCATTTCGCTGATGAAGCGTGTGAAATATCCCTACAACATCGGCACCGACACCCTGAATCTGGCGGCTGAACTGCTTGCCGCCGATGTCGCCCCGCAGGTGCGCACTCTGGTACGCGAGCGTGAGAAAGTGGCAGAGCAATTGCTTTCCTGCCCATGCGTCAAGAAGGTGCATCCCTCGGAGGCCAATTTCCTGCTGGTCCGTGTCAACAATCCCAAGGGTTTGTATGACAGATTGATACAGGGGGGTCTCATTGTGCGTGACCGGTCCCGGGTTAAAGGATGTGAGGGGTGCCTGCGCCTCACCATAGGCACTCCCGAAGAAAATGTCAAACTGATTGAAATCATCAAACAATATGAATCCTAAGAAAGTTCTGTTCATAGACCGCGACGGCACCATTCTGGTAGAGCCGATGCCCAGCGAGCAGGTGGACAGTTTTGACAAGTTCCAGTTCGTGCCGGGGGCGGTTTCCGCACTGAAGAATATCGCAGGGCTGGGATATGAGCTGGTGCTTGCCACCAACCAGGACGGGTTGGGCACCGACAGTTTCCCCTACGAGACATTTGAAGGACCGCACCGTATCATGATAGAGACACTTGCGGGTGAAGGCGTTGTGTTTGCCGAAGAGCTGATAGACCGCACCTTTGCGGCTGACAACCAGCCTACGCGCAAGCCCGGCACCGGGATGTTCGGCAAGTATCTCAACAATGCAGAATATGATCTGGCGGAAAGCTTTGTGATAGGCGACCGTGCCACAGATGTTGCTCTTGCCGCAAACCTCGGCTGCAAGGCTGTCCTGCTTGATACTGAGGAGTGTAAAAGTGGTGAAGGATGTGTGCTGAAAGCTTCTTCGTGGAGCGAAATAGCCGATTTTCTGCACCGCGAGACCAGATATGCGAAGGTGGAGCGTGTGACCGGAGAGACATCAATCCGCGTTGAGGTGGATCTGGACGGGCGAATTCCGTGCGGCATCTCTACAGGTCTGAATTTCTTCGACCATATGCTGGACCAGATTGCACACCATTCCGGAATCGGACTCCAGATAGAGGCGCGTGGCGACCTGAAGGTGGATGAGCACCACACAATGGAGGATGTTGCGATTGCGCTTGGCGAAGCACTGAAGAAGGCTCTCGGCACCAAGGCGGGCATAGAGCGCTACGGATTTGCACTGCCCATGGACGAGTGCGACGCGCTGGTGCTCCTGGACCTTGGCGGAAGGATTGATTTTGCATGGGATGTGAAATTCACACGTGAGTACGTGGGTGACACGCCTACAGAGATGTTCCGCCACTTCTTTCAGTCGCTTGCCTGTGCGATGTGCTGCAACCTGCATATCCGTGCGGTGGGTGAAAACAATCACCATCTTGCTGAAGGGGTGTTCAAGGCTTTTGCACGGGCGCTGCGTCAGGCTGTGTTCCGCAGAGAATTCAATTACGATATAGCAAGCAGCAAGGGGATGATATAGTATGGTCGCAATTGTCGATTATGGTGTGGGCAATATCCGCTCGGTGGTGAATGCTCTGAAGCGTGCAGGGGTGGACAGTCCTGTGCTTACCTCAGACAAGGCGCTGCTGAGTCGGGCCGGCCATGTGGTGCTGCCCGGTGTGGGCGATGCATCTGTGGCAATGGAAGCTCTGCGTGCCGGAGGGCTTGCAGAATTCATCCCCACGCTCACCCAGCCGGTGCTGGGCATCTGTGTGGGGGCTCAGATAATGTGCCGCCGCTCGGAAGAGGGTGACTGCGGGTGTCTTGGAATATTTGACACAGATGTACGCAGATTCGTTCCGCAGCCGGGGCTGAAGATCCCTCACATGGGATGGAACACCATCTCAAATCTCTCTTCCCCTCTGTTCAAGGGGCTGCTGGAGGGCAGCTATGTCTACTATGTGCACTCTTTTTATCCCGAAGTCTGCGATGACACAATCTGCACTACGACTCATTCTGCCACAGAGGGAGAAGGTCAGACTTTCAGCGGCGCGCTGTGCCGCGGCAATTTCTACGGCTGCCAGTTCCATCCGGAAAAAAGCGGTGAGACTGGTGCGGCAATACTGAAGAATTTTCTAGAATTATGATACAGATAATACCTGCAATAGATATAATCGACGGGCGCTGCGTAAGGCTTTCGCAGGGCGACTACGGCCGCAGCAAGTGCTACGACGCCTCACCGCTTGACATGGCGCTGCGCTACGAGGAGACCGGCGTCAGCCGCCTCCATCTGGTGGATCTTGACGGGGCGAAGGCGGGCGGACCGCAGAACCTGAAGGTGCTGGAGCAGATAGCTTCGCGCACCTCGCTCGAGGTGGAGATCGGCGGCGGAATCAAGACCACAGATGCCCTTCGCGCTGTGTTTGACTATGGTGCTGCATATGCCATCTGCGGCAGTGTGGCGGTGAAGCAGCCAGAGCTTTTCAATGAGTGGCTCATGGCCTTCGGACCCGGGAAGATCATCCTTGGGGCTGATTTGCGGAACGGCAAAGTCTCTGTAAACGGATGGCTCGAGGATGTGGACATGACAATAGACGACCTTATCGGGCTTTTCCCTTCTGTAAGCCAGATAATCTGTACCGACATCTCGAAGGATGGAATGCTGCAGGGGCCTGCATTCGACCTCTACACCGACCTTCAGGGACGCTGGCCCGCGATAGATTTCACGGTGAGCGGAGGCATCAGCTCCATGGCTGATATCGAGCGCCTGAACGATGCGGGACTGCGCCGTGTGATAGTGGGGAAGGCGATATATGAAAACCGTATAACCCTTTGCGAGATTCAGAGATGGTTGCAAAACGCATAATACCATGCCTTGATGTCAAGGACGGACGCACTGTGAAAGGTGTGAACTTCGTGGGGCTGCGCGATGTGGGCGACGCCGTGGAGCTTGGAGCCAGATATGCCCGGGAGGGGGCCGACGAGCTGGTATACCTTGACATCAGCGCCACAATCGAGGGGCGCGGCACCTTCTGCTCGCTGGTGTCACGTGTGGCTGCGGAAATAAACATCCCTTTTACTGTAGGCGGCGGAATCACCTCTCTTGATGATGCCGCGCGTCTGCTGGATGCAGGAGCTGACAAAATCAGTGTCAACAGCGCCGCGATACGCAATCCGCATCTGATAGATGAGATAGCCGGGCGCTACGGCAGCCAGTTTGTGGTGATTGCCATTGACGCAAAGCAGATTGACGGACGCTGGACTGCCACCACTCACGGCGGGCGGCTGCCTTCCGACAAAGAACTCTTCAGCTGGGCTCACGAGGCTCAGGAGCGCGGGGCGGGGGAACTGCTGTTCACCTCCATGGACCACGACGGCACCAAAGACGGATATCCGTGTGAGACCTATGCGGCGCTGGCCGACCTGCTCTCTATCCCAATAATAGCCAGCGGCGGTGCGGGCTGCGTGCGGCATATCGCTGACGTCCTTACAGAAGGCCGTGCAGATGCAGCTCTTGCCGCATCCATCTTCCACAACAACGAGATACCCATTCCCGCTCTCAAACGAGAATTATCAAAAATGAATATACCTGTAAGACTATGAAATTTGAAGATTTTAAGCTTGAAAAGTGTGCCGACGGACTGCTTCCCGTCATAATTCAGGACGCTGATACTCTGAAAGTGCTGATGCTTGGCTATA
This sequence comes from Bacteroidales bacterium, assembly GCA_045617865.1. Lineage (GTDB taxonomy): Bacteria > Bacteroidota > Bacteroidia > Bacteroidales > UBA932 > Equibacterium. Next base: position 22,578 of record JAZLJK010000008.1, read on the forward strand.
TGAATGCCGAGGCTTTCCAGAAAAGCGTCGAGACCGGCCTTGTGACATTCTTCAGCCGCAGCCGCCGGGCACTCTGGACAAAAGGTGAGACCAGCGGCAACTTCCTGCACATCGTGGAGATGTATCCCGACTGTGACATGGACACCCTGCTGATAAAGGCTCACCCTGACGGCCCCACATGCCACCGCGGCACCGCGGCATGCTTCGACACCCGTGAGAACGAGGGGTTCCTGGGCACTCTCGAGGCGTGCATACGGGAGCGTCACGAAAAGATGCCTGCCGAGCACTACACCACATATCTTTTCAACAAAGGTGTGAACAAGATTGCCCAGAAAGTGGGCGAGGAGGCTGTGGAGACGGTGATAGAGGCAGTTGACGGCAACAAGGAGCGTTTTCTCTACGAAGCGGGCGACCTTGTGTACCATCTCCTGGTGCTCTGCGAGCAGATGGGATTCGGCATAAAGGACCTCGAGGAGGAGCTTGCAGTGCGGCACAAATAGTATTTTTGCGGTTTGTGTGAATTTGCATAATTTTGGGGTCATTAAATGACTTCCCGAATGGATATGAAACTGATATTCAAGGCAGCGGGCAAGTTCCCGGCTGCCTTGTCCCTTGCCATGTGCATGGCGCTGGCGGTTCCGGTACTGTTTGTGGCTTGCCAGGAGCCTGAGATAGTTGTGCCGGATGACCCTTCCGGTGACAAGCCCGGCAGCGACACCCCGTCAGGTCACGCAACCGACACCACATCGCCAGTGACTCCTATAGACACAGCCGGTCCTGTGGATCCGGGGATAGACACCACTTCAGGCCCGGTGGAACCGGAAGAGCCCCACGACACGCTTGGCCCGAAAGACAAGCCCGCCTTCACTCATTTTGCTGTCGAGGGTGTCGAGTACTGCTTCATGAGCGAGAATACATTGATAGTGGTGCTTCCGCCTGAAAAGTCTCTGGAAGAAGCAGAGATCACTTACACTGCGAATGTCATGAATGTGACTTTCCGCAAGCAGCCCACCGAGAGCGGTGAAAGGTTTACTTTCGAGCAGGGCAAGGCATATCCCTATCAGTTGACTGCAGAAGACGGCCGTACGGCTGCATACAAGGTCAAGGCGTACAGGTTCGACCTGCCTGTATTGTTCATTGAGTCTGATATAATAAAGTCCAAGAATACATGGGTGGAGGGGGCTGAAATCACTTTCCGATATCCTTCAGGAGATACTCTTTGCTACGCCGCCCGTGTCAAAGGTCGCGGAAACAGCACATGGTACTGGCCCAAGAAGCCTTATACCATAGGTCTCGAGCATCGCAACTCTTTCTTTGAAATGCCGAAGCACAAGCGCTGGAACCTTATGGCAAACTGGAAAGACCACACCCTGATCCGCAACGACGTGGCTTTCGAGGTGGCGCGCCGCACCGATCTGGAGTGGACACCCAGCGGTGACTTCGTGGAACTTATGCTCAACGGAGTTCATCACGGCAACTATTATCTGTGCGAGAAGATTGCCGTGGACAAACACCGCCTGGCGCTTCATGAACTGCAGCCATCTGACGAGGATATTTCCGGCGGCTATCTTCTTGAATTCGCCCTTGACGAATATGACGAGGCTATGGCAAACGAATGGGCTGGAGGAACTCCCTATGCATTCAAATCGCCTAAATATCAGCTCCCGGTGGTGATTTCAGAACCAGATTCGGATGTGCTGACCAAGGCGCAGTACGACTATGTATACAAATACATATCAGACATAGAGAACTGTTTGAGCAGTACCAGCAAGCTGATGAACGGAGATTTCAAGGAGTACATCGACCTTGAAACCTTCGTTGACTGGTATCTGGTGATAGAACTCACTGGTCTGTGGGAGCCTAACCAGCCCAAGAGCTGCTTCATGTACAAAGATCAGGGCGGCAAGCTCAAGGCCGGCCCCGTGTGGGATTTTGACTGGTCTACATTCAATCCGGGCTACAAGGGGCTTCAGATCAAGAACACTCTCTGGTACGGGCGTCTGTTCAAGAATGTCGAGTTCAACGACAAACTGTATGAAGAATGGATGAAACACCGTGATGCCCTCTATGGAGTGCTTGACTATATCCTGATGCGAAAGGAGCAGCTTCTGTTCTCGGCAGCTGTCGACAAAGAGATGTGGCCGTTCAACTATTCAATAACGACAGACTTGAACGGTGATGAGTCAATGCCTGTTGAAGAGGCTTTCGACCGTATGTATGACGCTTATAAGGAACGTTGGGAATGGATGGACTCCATGTTCAGCGAATAATATTGCATTGCCCGGGAAAATGCGTAACTTTGCCGAGTTATAACAATTAAATATTTGATACTATGGAAAAGGGAAACAAACACCGCAGTGATGCGACATCCCGCAACACTGACACCAGACGCAAGTCTTACGGAAAAACTTCATCAACATCTTCTTCACGCGGAGGTTACAGCCGCAGAGATTCAGAAGAAGGCGGCAACCGCTACAGTAAGCCAGGAAGCCGCGGCACCGGCAGGAAGGCAGATGAAAGCAGTTCAAAATCAGGCTACAAGTCAAACTTCAAGTCTGACGGAGGCAGGAACTACGGCGAAAAGAAAAGCTACGGGCAGGGTGGAAAGACCTATGCAAAAGGTACCGGCCGCGCTCCTTACAAGAAGAAATATTCAGCTCCTGACCGTGCCAAGTCGCCGGAGAAGTTCCTCAACACCGACGGATCGGTGCGTCTGAACAAATATATTGCAAACTCAGGCATCTGCTCACGCCGTGAAGCCGACACCTATATCGAAGCTGGTCTTGTCACAGTCAACGGAAAGATTGTCACCGAGCTCGGTACAAAAGTCCTTCCTTCTGATGACGTCCGCTTCAACGGCCAGCGTCTGAAAGGCGAGCAGAAGGTGTATATCGTGATGAACAAGCCCAAGGGCTATGTCACCACCCTCAACGACCCTCACGCCGAAAAGACAGTGATGGACCTCATCACAAGGGAGAAATGCCCTCAGAGAGTGTTCCCCATCGGCCGTCTCGACAAGGCCACCACAGGTGTGCTAATGCTCACCAACGACGGTGCAATGGCAGAGAAACTGATGCATCCTTCTTTCGAGACCAAGAAAATCTATCACGTCTCACTTGACAAGAACCTCAAAGGTTCCGACTTCAATGCAATCCTTGAAGGCATACACCTGGAAGACGGTGAGATTCATGCCGACAGTCTCTCATACGTGGATGATGACAAGACACAGGTTGGGATTGAGATCCATTCGGGCCGCAACCGCATCGTGCGCCGCATCTTCGAGCATCTCGGCTACAAGGTAAAGAAGCTTGACAGAGTGTATTTCGCAGGTCTTACAAAAAAGAATCTTAAACGCGGGCAGTGGCGCTTCCTGACTCAGGAGGAACTCAATGTCCTGATGATGGGCGGTGCGTCAAAATAAGAGTGGATTATGGCGCATAAATCAGGTTTCGTAAATATCATAGGCAACCCGAACGTCGGCAAATCAACGCTGATGAACGTGCTGGTGGGTGAGAAGCTGTCAATTGTGACGTCCAAGGCACAGACAACCCGCCACCGCATAATGGGAATTGTGAACGGCGAGGATTTCCAGATAGTGTATTCTGACACACCGGGCATCCTCAAGCCCAACTACCGTCTGCAGGAAAGCATGATGGACTTTGTGGATTCGGCAATAGGTGATGCGGATGTGATCCTTTATGTCACAGACGTCATCGAGAAGCGCGACAAGAATCTTGATTATGTCGAGAAGCTCAACAGTCTGGTGTGCCCTGTGATTATCATAATTAACAAGATAGACAAGAGCAACCAGCAGGAAGTGGCCGACCTGGCAGCCTGGTGGAAAGAGAAAGTGCCCGCTGCAGAGATTTTTGCGGCATCAGCGCTGGAGAAGTTCAATGTCGATTCGATTTTCGAGCGCATAAAGGAACTGCTTCCGGACAGCCCGCCATGGTATGACAAGGATGTCTTCACCGACCGCAGTATGAGGTTCTTCGCTTCGGAGATCATCCGTGAGAAGATTCTTGAATTCTACGACAAGGAGATTCCCTACTGCACCGAAGTGGTGATAGAGGAGTTCAAGGAAGGAGAAGACCGCTACGACATAAGGGCGGTCATCAATGTGATGCGCGAGTCGCAGAAAGGCATCATCATAGGCAAAGGCGGTTCAGCTCTGAAGAAGACCGCCACAGCCGCCAGAATAGATATGGAGCATTTCTTTGAGAAGAAAGTTTATCTCACCACTTTCGTGAAGGTGGAGGCGAACTGGAGGGAAGACCGCAGGATGCTCCGCAGATTTGGATATATACAAGACTGATAAAGAGTTAGAGGCCGTAAGGCCGTCAGTAAGTCTTTCCCCCGAGGGGAAGGATTTAGGATGGGGGTAACGTAAACAGGTAAAGTGCGGCAGGAAAAAGTTTCGCAAGTGCCGCACAAATGCTTGAATAATAGAAAAGGCAAATACTTGCGAAACTTGAGCTATGAGTGAAGAAATAGAAGATATCATTGACATCGAGGCTGAAGACGCCAATGTGGAGCAGGAGGAGACACAGGCTGAAGAGCTGTTGATGGAAGAAGAGCAGGAGGCCGCACAGACCCCCGCGCCCAAGGCATCCAAAAACGAGCAGAAGTTCAACCGCGTGATAAGTGCCGGTGAGAACCGCTACAAACTGCCCGGCATGTTCAAGGACTGGTTCCTTGACTATGCCTCTTATGTCATGCTGGACCGTGCAGTGCCATATATCGAAGATGGTCTGAAGCCGGTTCAGAGACGTATCCTCCACACACTCAAGCTGAATGAAGACGGCAAGTATCACAAGGTGGCCGGAATTGTGGGTGACACCATGAAATTCCACCCTCACGGTGATGCTTCAATATATGATGCCCTTGTGGCTATCGCACAGAAGGACCTGCTGATAGACGGACAGGGCAACTGGGGTAACATCCTCACGGGCGACAAGGCGGCTGCCATGCGTTACATAGAGGCAAAGCTCAGCAAGTTCGCACTGGAGGTGGTCTACAACCCCAAGATCACCGAGTGGGTGTATACCTACGACCGCAACAACCTCGAACCGGTGTGCTTCCCCGTGAAGTTCCCTCTGCTGCTCGCCCAGGGTACCAAAGGTATCGGAGTGGGACTCAAGATAGAGATTCTGCCCCACAACTTCAACGAGCTTATCGATGCATCGATAGATGCCCTGAAAGGAAAGGAGGTCGATATCTATCCCGACTTCCAGACAGGCGGCATAGCAGACTGCTCGAAATATAACGGCGGGCAGCGCGGCGGTAAGGTGAAAGTGCGCGCCACAATCACCAAGCGTGACAAGAGAACACTTGTGATTGAAGACATTCCCTACGGAGAGACCACGGGCAGCGTGATTGCCTCGATCGTGGCGGCGAACGACAGCGGAAAGATCAAGATAAAGAAGGTTGACGACTACACCGCCGACAAGGTGGAGATTGTGATACAGCTTGCATCGGACATCTCGCCCGACAAGACTATCGACGCCCTGTATGTATGCACCAAATGCGCCGTGAGCATCTCGCCCAGCGCAGTTGTCATCAAGGACGGCCGTCCCGAGTTCATGAGTGTCAATGAAATCCTGAAATACAGCGCGTTCCATACCCGTGACCTGTTCGAACAGGAACTGAATGTGATCCTGGGAGAACTGGATGACGACTGGCACAAACTCTCGCTCGAGAAGATTTTCTTCGAGAACAAAGTATATCGTGTGCTCGAAAACGACGCCGTCACCTGGGAACAGCAGGTTGCGGATGTCACCGCCCGCATGCGCGAGTTCCAGCATCTCGTCAAGAGAGAGATTACCGAAGATGACATCCTGAAGCTGGTGGAGAAGCCTGTGCGCAAGATTTCCAAATTCGACATCAAGGCTGCTGACGAGAAGATCCGCGGCATAGAGGAGCGCATCGAAGAGATCAAATACAATCTGGAGCATCTCACTGAATATACAATCAACTATTTCAAGGAGCTCAAGAAGAAATATGGCAGCAAGTATCCGCGTCTCACCAAACTGGAGGAATTCGAGCAGATTTCCGCGCAGAAGGTGGTGGTGGCCAATGCAAAGCTCTACTGCAACAAGGAAGAGGGTTTTGTGGGCATAGATGCGAAGAAGCTCAACGAGCCTGAATATCTGTTTGACTGCTCTGACATTGACGATATCATCGTATTCATGAGAAACGGTGACTACATCGTGACCAATGTCAAGGACAAGGAGTTCATAGGCAAGGATATAATACACGTGGCAGTGTTCAAGAAGGGCGACGACCGCACCATCTACAACGCCATCTACCGTGACGGCAAGGGCGGGGCATACTATGTGAAGCGTTTCTCCGTAACCGGTATCACCCGCAACAAGATGTACAACATCACTGCCGGCAAGGAGGGCTCGAGAGTGGAGTGGTTCACCGCCAACAGCAACGGTGAGGCCGAGGTGGTGAAGGTCTATTTCCGCAGCCGTCCCAAGATCAAGAAACTGGTTGATACATACGACTTCGCGAATCTGCTGGTGAAGGGGCGCAGCAGCCGCGGCAACCTTCTCACACGCAATCCCATCCTGCGTATCCAGCTCAAGTCGAAGGGTGTTTCCACAATCGGCGGCAAGCAGATATGGTTTGACGAAGACATCCAGCGCCTCAACGATGCCGGCCGCGGTCTTTATCTGGGCGAGTTCATCCAGGGCGACCAGATTCTGGTGGTGCTCAAGAACGGAAACTATTACACCACTTCGTTCGACCTGAGCAGCCGCTATCAGGGCGATATACTCTTCATAGAGAAGCTTGACACCAGCGTGACCTTCTCTGTCTCTTATTACGACAAGGCGGCCAAGTACTACTATCTCAAGCGTTTCTCTTTCGAAGAGAGCGAAAACAAAGAGCAGTGCTTCATTGCCGAGTCGGCCGGCAGCAAGCTGTGCGACATCTGCCGTGACACATACCCCCGTCTGGAGGTGACCTTCAAAGGGAAGGCGGACAGCCGCCCGGCTGAAATCATAGATGTGGCAGAGTTCATCGGCAAGAAGGGCGTGAAGGCGAAAGGCAAGCGCATCAGCACCTATGAGGTGGCGAAGGCGCTCTTCATCGAACCTTTCCCAGAGCCTGAATTTACGGTTGAAGACGAGGATGAGCAGGGAGAAGGCATGATTGCTGAAGACGTTGAGACTGTTGAGGTTGAAGAGACTGCCGGCGCAAAGGCAGCGGCTCCCGAAGCTCCGGCGCAGCCCGTGGTGGAAGAGAGTGAGCAGCCTGCTGTGGAGGATGAGGATGATTTTCCCGAAGATGACTTCCCGGCCGACGATGACGACCGCGACGGCCCGATAGAGCTGACTCTTTTCTAAAACTGATTCTGATGGTTGTCTCCCTCACAGGCTTCATGCTTTGTGGCAAGAGCTCTTACGGGCGTGCCGCAGCAGCTCTGCGCGGGCTTGACTTCATTGATCTTGACGATATCGTATCTTTTGGCCGTACACCTGCCGAAATCATTGCAGAGGAGGGTGAGGAGGCGTTCAGGGCTGCGGAAAGCAAGGCTCTGGAGGCTGTGCTCTCCTACGGCGGCGGTGTGGCCGACGACCGCAGCAGCCGCGGCACTCTGCTCGCCCTTGGCGGCGGCACCATCCTCAGTGAGAAAAACCGCACTCTCCTGAAGCAGAAAAGCCGCGTCATCTGGATAAAGGCCAGCCTGGAGGAGTCTGTCTTCGCTCCGGAATGGGCGGATGAGGCCGCGAAACGCCCCCTGCTTCATAATCGTACAAAAGCGGAGATCGAAGCTTTGTGGCAGGAACGTATCCCTCTGTATGAAAGTGTGGCCGACTACACGGTCGAGACTGCCGGCAAGACTCCAGAACAGGTCTTAGAAGATATCCTCGCGGTTCTTGATGTCCTTGATGCGTAGCTGGATGTTGGCCAGACCGCGGTAGTAGTTCTCTGCAATAGAGTAGCAGATGTCGATGGGGTTGCCGCTCTGGATGTGCTCGAAGTGGTCAGACTTGTTGAAGGCGATGGCCGACATGGGCAGGTATGCACTGTCGTCCTGGATGAGCTCGAGCTTGAGGTGGCCGTTGTCACTGCCCACACAGCGTCCGTTGCCGTTGTCGTAGACATTCTCAGAAAGGAACACCGGCGACTGGTTGCCCGGGCCGAAAGGCTGGAACTGCTTGAGCAGACGGAAGAAGCGCGGTGTGATCTGCTTGAAGTCGAGGTATGAGTCGATATTCACGATAGGGGTGAGCATATCGTCGTTGATGACTTTCTCCACATACGCCTCGAAGCGGCGTGAGAACTCAGCAAAATTCTCTTCCTTCATGGTGAGACCGGCTGCATACATATGTCCGCCGAAGTTTTCAAGAAGGTCAGAGCAGCTTTCGATTGCCTCGTAAAGGTCGAAACCCGCCACAGAGCGCGCACTGCCGGCAATGAAATCGCCCGATTTGGTAAGGACGATGGTGGGGCGGTAGAATGCCTCCACCAGACGCGAAGCCACGATTCCCACAACCCCCTTGTGCCAAGACGGGTTGTAAACGATTGTGGACTTCATATTGTTGGCCTCGTCACTGTTGCGGACCATGTTGATGGCCTCGAGAGTGATTTCGCGGTCGATGTTCTTGCGTTCGTTGTTGTGGACATTGATCTCGTCACCTATCTTGCGGGCGCTCTCGTCGTCGCCTGCAATGAGCAGCTCCACTGCTGTGCGGCCCGACTCCATACGGCCGGCCGCGTTTATGCGGGGACCTATCTTGAACACAATCTCGTCGATTGTGATCATGTGCTTCTCAAGGCCCGAAAGCTTGATGATAGACTGCAGACCCTTGCGCGGGTGGCTGTTGAGCTGCTTGAGACCGAAATAGGCCAGGATGCGGTTCTCGCCCGTGACTGAGACAAGGTCCGATGCAATGCTGACTACCAGAAGGTCAAGAAGCTCCAGAACCTGGTCGCGGTGGATGCCGTGAGTCATGGCGTATGCCTGTGCCAGCTTGAAACCCACTCCGCAGCCCGAAAGGTCGTCGAAGGGGTAGGTGCTGTCGGCGCGCTTGGGGTCGAGCACTGCAACTGCGGGAGGAAGTTCGGTGTCGGGAAGGTGGTGGTCGCAGATGATGACATCAATGCCGAGGCTGCGGGCGTATTTGACCTTTTCAATGGCCTTGATGCCGCAGTCAAGAGTGATGATGAGGTCGCATCCGTGCTCGTGGGCATAGTCGATGCCCTTGTATGAAAGGCCGTAACCCTCGTCGTAACGGTCCGGGATGTAATAGTCTATCAGATGTACCGGATGCACCTTCTTCAGGAAGATGTACATCAGTGCGACGGCAGTGGTGCCGTCCACATCATAGTCACCGTAGATGAGCACCTTCTCCTTGCGGAGAACCGCAGCTTCCACACGGTCTACTGCCTTCTGCATGTCAACCATCAGGAACGGGTCGTGGATCATCGAGAGGTCGGGACGGAAGAATTCGCGTGCCTCCTCGAACGATTTGATGCCGCGCTGCACCAGCAGATTGGACAGGACAGGGTCAATGCCCAGCTCCTGAGCGAGCTGGCGCACCAGAACCGGATTGCCCGGCTCTTTCACTATCCATTTCCTTTCTACTATCGGTGTCATCTTGGGCACATTTGGGACAAAGATACCTTAAATGTTCCATTTAATCAAAAAAAACGCTATTTTTGCAGAAATATATACTTTTTGAAATGGAACAGACACCTCTCAACGAACAGGAACAGAACAGAAGGGATTCCCTTGTCAAACTCAGAGAACTTGGCATCGAGCCTTATCCCGCAGCAGAATATCCGGTAAACGCATCGACAGAAGATATAAAGAACGGCTACGACGACGAGCAGCACAACTTCAGTGACGTCTGCATAGCCGGCCGCATAATGAGCCGCCGCATAATGGGCGCAGCCTCGTTCATGGAACTCCAGGACGACAAGGGCCGCATCCAGGTGTATGTAAAACGCGATGAGATCTGCCCCGACGAAGACAAGACAATGTACAACACCGTCTTCAAGAAGCTTCTCGACATCGGTGACATCGTGGGTATCACAGGTTATGCCTTCATCACACAGACAGGCCAGCTCTCTGTTCACGCAAAGACTCTCACAGTTCTGAGCAAGTCGCTGCGCGTGCTTCCAATCGTGAAGGAGAAGGACGGCGAGGTGTACGATGCATTCAGCGACAGCGAGCTCCGCTACCGCATGCGCTATGTCGACCTGATAGTGAACCCTCAGGTGAAGGACACTTTCATCAAGAGAGCGCAGATCATTGCCACAATGCGTCAGTATTTCAATGAGCACGGCTGCCTGGAGGTGGAGACTCCCATCCTGCAGTCGATCCCCGGCGGTGCCACTGCACGTCCGTTCATCACTCACCACAACACCCTCGATATCCCTCTCTACCTGCGTATCGCAAACGAGCTTTATCTGAAACGCCTTATCGTGGGCGGCTTCAAGGGTGTGTATGAGTTTGCGAAGGACTTCCGCAACGAGGGCATGGACCGCACCCACAACCCCGAGTTCACCTGCATGGAGATCTATGTTGCATACAAAGACTACAACTGGATGATGAAGTTTGTGGAGGAGATGCTCGAGAAGGTGGCCATGGCCACCAACGGCTGCACCAAGTTCGACGTCTGGGGCAACGAGATCGAGTTCAAGGCTCCCTACCGCCGTCTTCCCATGCTCGAGGCAATCAAGGAATACGCAGGTGTGGACATCAACGGAATGACAGAAGACGAGCTCCGCAAGGTGTGCGTCGAGAAGAATGTCCCCATCGACCCTTCATTCGGCTATGGCAAGCTGGTTGACGCCATCTTCGGCGAATATTGCGAAAAGAACCTTATTCAGCCCACATTCATCACCGACTATCCAGTGGAGATGTCTCCTCTTACAAAGCGTCACCGCAGCAATCCCCGCCTCACAGAGCGTTTCGAGCTCTTTGTGAACGGTAAGGAGCTTGCCAACGCATACAGCGAGCTCAACGACCCCATCGACCAGTTCGAGCGTTTCGAGGACCAGGCCCGTCTGAAGGCGAAAGGTGACGATGAGGCGATGTATATCGACATGGACTTTGTACGCGCACTCGAATACGGCATGCCTCCCACATCGGGCCTCGGCATGGGTATCGACCGTCTCACAATGTTCATGACCAATTCAACAACCATTCAGGACGTGCTCTTCTTCCCTCAGATGAAACCTGAGAAGAAGGCGGAGAAACCTGCCGGAGAAGAATAGTTCTTTGGCATGGCAGAGGCTATCACATCGCTGCAGAACAGGCGCATCAAAGACTTGGTGGCGCTGAGCGAAAAGTCGCGTCTGCGCCGTGAGAAGATGGCTTTCACTGTGGAGGGGAGGCGTGAGGTGTCGCGCTGCCTTGCCGCCGGCTTCCAGGTGCTGGAAATCTACTGGTGCCCTGATCTGATTGATGCCGGTGAAGTTGAGGCGATGCTCTCCGAAGATTCTGCTGCAGGTGCGTCCCGTCCCGAGCTTTTTGAGGTTTCGCAGGCGGTCTATTCAAAGATTGCATACCGTGAAGGCACCGAAGGAATGGTGGCGGTGGTACGCTGCCGCGAGCATTCCCTGGATAATCTTCAGGTGGGGGAGAACCCGCTTGTGGTGGTGCTGGAGTCGGTTGAGAAGCCCGGCAACCTGGGAGCTATCCTCCGCACGGCAGATGCCGCAGGAGTCTCTGCAGTGATTGTGTGCGACCCTCTCTGTGATCTCTACAACCCCAATCTGCTGCGCGCCAGCACCGGTGGCATATTCACCGTTCCGGTGGCGGTCTGCAGCTCGGAGGAGGCTGCCGCCTGGCTGAGGGACCATTCCGTTCAGATTCTCACTGCGCAGCTGCAGGATTCAACTCCGTATTATGATATCGACTTTGTGCGCGGCACAGCGGTTGTGTTCGGCACAGAGTCCACAGGCCTTTCTGAATTCTGGCGCGCCCAAGCGGACAGGCATGTGATAATCCCCATGCTGGGCCGCCTGGATTCGCTCAATGTCGCCACATCTGTCGCGATTCTTTGTTATGAGGCTGTCCGCCAGCGTATCAGTAATAAATAACCCATTCAATATGAGCATAAAGAAATACATCGTTGCAATTGCATTCATGGTCATCTCATGCTTCGGGGCATCCGCCCAGCATGGTACCGACGTTGCGGCGCTTCCGCAGCCAAAAGCATCATTCAAGGCAGAATTCGACAAACAGGAATACCAGGACCCTGTCCGCCTTATCCTTGTGGTGACTCTTCCCGAAGATGCCAAGCCCACCAAGGCGCATGTGAACATGTGCTTCCGCAGATTCACTGAGAACTGCTGGTGCAAGGACTACAAACTGCAGCCCGGCGTGAACCGCCTGGTTATCAACGGCGTGAAGAAACTGCCTGATTATATGTATGTTGCCGATATCACAGTAAACGGTGAAACTGTCATCACAACCTGCACTGTCAAACGCTCTAAGTTCCTATAGATGAAAAAGATTCTTGTGATTGCTGTCGCGGCTGCACTGTCATTCAGCGCTGCTGCTCAAGGACACGTGGATGAAATTCAGACAGAGTTCCGCCTGTCGGTGTACCGTAATGCCGAAGAGGCTGAGCTTACAGTGGTCAGACCGTATGAATGTGATGCTGACACTGCATACGTGGAGATAACTGACTGCCTTGGCGGTGCGCTGCGCTGGAAAGGTGAGTTTCACCTTGCGGAAGAGTGGAATCACTGCATGATAGATATTGCGGATTATCCCGACGGACGCTATTTCGCTGATATCAGAGTAGGGGACGAGACATTCCGCCGTATGCTCCGCGTCGAGCACGTGCCTGAGATGGCTCTTCCCGACGGCCCGATTGACCTCGGCAAGATATTCTTCACTCCGGATGATTTTCTCTACAGGAAGATTTCGAAGAATCTGGCGGTGAAGCCCGGCAAGGCTGATATGATCGAGGTGGGACGCACTCCCAGTGAAGACGGCCTGGCATTCATGCCCGGCGGCCCGATGTATCAGGCTGAGGATGGCAGCTTCGTGGTGCCCTGCGTAGACTATGTGTGGAAAAACGGCATTCTCTATCCCAGCGACGGCAAGAGGATGTGTGCGATGTCCGCACAGCAGCCGGAAGGTCCATATACACAGATTGATTCGTTTCCTGCAGCGGCCTCAAAAGGCAAGGAGATAGGATGGTTCGATTATAACTGCGGTTCTGTCGACGGCTTCAGCGCCGCTGACAAATACGAGCTCTACGACCCTGCGAAGCATGGTACTTTCACTCTCCGGGACGTGAGCTATTTCCAGCAGATAGATCCTCACGATTTCGGCTGCGTCCAGGCCGGATACCGCACATACTGGCTTATTGCAAAGACATCCACCGGCGATGTGGTGTTCCTGCGCGACACACCTCTCTTCGTGGACAGACCGCTCTACGACGATGATGAGTTCGACACTGGTTTCACGACCAACGACAACTTCGGCAACTTCTGGCTCAGCGAAGATGACAGCACACTCTATGTGCTGCGCGGTCAGACAGTGCGCCGTTTTGCACCATACGATATTCCCTACGACATGCTGCCCAACAGCCTCCGCATAATGACTGTCTACAGCAGCCGCAACGGTATCGACTGGGAGTATGTCCACTCCATCACGGCTCCCACTCTCAACCAGCAGCCCGGTGAACAGCAGTATGGCGGACAGGTGTATTACATCAAGGAGGCTGATATGTATATCGCATACATCGATGCGTTTGACGGCGACGCGCAGCGTTCATACATCGAAATCAACTACAGCCGCGACGGCGTGAACTTCTACAAGATCAGCGACAGCGAGTTCTTCGCAAAACACGATGAATACGGCGCCTGGGATTTCGGACAGCTCTACCGCGAAGGACTTCCCCAGTATTTCGGTGACAGATACTATGTGGTTATGAGTGTCACCCCCATGGACCACACCCAGTTCGAGGGGTACTACCGCAAACCTTCGCTCAAGGATGTCACCGCTGCCGATTTCCACCGTGCGTTTGACGGCCGTCAGTACGAGCGCCTCACTCATTTTGAAGAGGCCGGCGGCTGGGAGGGCATTGCCGAGAACACCCGCAACGGCTTCTTTGCCGTAGGTCTGGCGGCATGCCGTGTCGACGGATGGTTCTGTCTTGAGGCAGGTGACAGGGCGGGTAAGCTCACAACCCGTGACATGACAGGCGGCGGAATGCTCTATGCCAATGCTGATGTTGAGGAAGGCGGCCGCCTCGTGGTGTCGCTGCTCGATTCAAACGGCAGGGTGGTGGAGAAGGCTGAAGTGACAGGCGACCAGATAAAGGCCCCTCTTTTCAATCTTCCTGAAGAAGGCACCTACAGCCTCCGTATCAAAATGAAGAACGCCCGCCTCTACACACTTTGCAGAGAATGACATTGCAGACAGACCGGTTCTGTTTATAAAAGGTTGAAAATGCCCGCAAATGGCTTTCATTATATCATAAAAATGACTAAATTTGCGCGTTTTAATTTCACTTTTTATAATATGCAGAACAAATTGCAAGAATTGACCGACAAGCTCTATCAGGAAGGGCTTGCAAAAGGCAAACAGGAAGCCGACAATCTGTTGGCTGAAGCAAAAAGCAAAGCAGAGGAGATAGTGGCGGCTGCACGCGCAGAAGCTGCAAAGATAGTGGCTGACGCCCAGAAGCAGGCTGCTGACACAAAGGCAAAGGCAGAGGGCGACATCAAGATCGCATCAACCCAGACCCTCTCAGGTCTCAAGCAGAAAATATCTGAGATGGTACAGACCAAAGTTGTCGACAATGCTGCAAAGAATGTTCTTTCCGACCAGAATTTTGTGGCTGAACTCATAAAGACAGTGGTTGCTGCATTCAAGCCTGAAGAAGGTGTGAAGGCGCTTGACGTAATCCTGCCCGCATCAATGAAGTCTCAGCTGGAAGGTACTCTTGCCGGCAAGATCGGTGCCGAGCTTTCAAAGGGGCTCGAGTTCAATTTCAGCGATGCTGTAGAGGGCGGTTTCAGAATCGCTCCCAAGGGTGAGGGCTACTTCATCGATTTCTCAGAAGAAAGCTTCAGCAGCCTTATCGGTGAATATCTCCGTCCCGCTGCCAAAAAGATTCTTTTCGGTTAATTACTGCCCTGACTTTTATGGACAACTATCCATATATCATTGCTTCACTTCCCGACCTGGCTCTGGATTTCGCAAAGCACGACTATGACTACTCACTCATCCGTGAGAACATATTCGACTGCCTTGACCAGACCGACCGCCGTCTGGTGGAGTGGTTGGAGACGGGGTTCGATGAAAACAATCTGAACAAGGATTTCTATCGTTCCTGCGCCCGCTGCGGCAACAAGTTCATACGTGATTACTTTGCGTATGACTTCGCACTGCGCACAGAGAAGGTGGCATATCTGGAGAAGAGAGAGACAGAACAGGATTTCGAAGAGAAAGATGCCCTGAGAAAGGCTTTCGCAGTTCCCAATATCCTTGAGAGGGAGAAGCAGATCTGCGGCGTGACCTGGAACAAGATAGAGGATATCGTGCTGTTCGACCTGTTCAACATCAACCCTGTGCTGGCATTTCTTGCAAAGATGCACATAATCTCACGCTGGAGCTCACTTGACAAGGCCACCGGCGAGAAGCTCTTCGCGCAGTTTGTGGAGGAGATCAACAACACTTACAACAAGAATAAAATCAATCAGTAGAAATATATGAAAACTTGCGGCGTAGTTACAGGTATCATATCAAACCTCGTGACCATCAAATTCGAGGGGCACGTGGCGGAGAATGAAATCTGCTATGTAGATTTAAACGATGTCAAACTGATGGCCGAGATCATCAAGGTCAACGGCGACAGCGCGTTCGCACAGGTGTACGAAAGCACCCGCGGTCTGCGTCAGGGCGACAAGGTCGAATTCGACGACCACATGCTGGAGGCGACTCTGGGCCCCGGCCTGCTTTCAAGCAGTTACGACGGACTTCAGAATAACCTCGCAACAATGGAGGACGTGTTCCTCAAGCGAGGCGAATACACAGCCCCTCTCGACCACAACAAACTCTGGGATTTCACCCCTATCGCAAAACCCGGCGACAAAGTCGAGGCTGCATCATGGCTGGGTGAGGTCAAGGAAGGCTGGCTCCCTCACAAAATCATGGTTCCTTTCACATTCAAGGGTACCTATACAGTAAAGAGCGTCGCTGCCGCAGGTCAATACAAGATAGACGACACGATGGCTGTCCTGACCGATGCAAAAGGTGCTGAGGTAAAGGTGACAATGGTTCAGAAATGGCCTGTAAAGGTTGCCATCGGAGGATATAAGGAGAAGCCGCGTCCCTACCGCATCATGCAGACAGGTGTGCGTACCATCGACACTCTCAACCCTATAGCAGAAGGCGGTACAGGATTCATCCCCGGGCCTTTCGGCTGCGGCAAGACCGTGCTTCAGCACGCGATTGCAAAGCAGGGTGACGCCGAGGTCATCGTGATGGCTGCCTGCGGTGAGCGTGCAAACGAGGTTGTGGAGATCTTCAAGGAGTTCCCTGAACTTATCGACCCCAACACAGGCCGCAAGCTCATCGAGCGTACCACCATCATCTGCAACACATCAAACATGCCTGTTGCCGCCCGTGAGGCATCTGTCTACACTGCAATGACAATCTGCGAGTACTACCGTGCAATGGGATTGAAGGTGCTGCTGCTCGCCGACTCTACTTCACGCTGGGCTCAGGCGCTGCGTGAGATGAGTAACCGTATGGAAGAGCTTCCCGGTGCTGATGCGTTCCCTGTCGACCTCTCATCTATTATATCAAGCTTCTACGCACGTGCCGGTATCGTACGCCTCAACAACGGTGCAACCGGTTCAGTGACATTCATAGGAACTGTTTCTCCTGCGGGTGGTAACCTCAAGGAGCCTGTGACAGAATCGACCAAAAAGGCAGCCCGCTGCTTCTACGCCTTGAACCAGAGCCGTGCCGACAGCAAGCGCTATCCCGCAGTGGATCCCGTTGATTCATATTCAAAATATCTGGAGTATCCCGAGATCCAGGAGTATCTTGACGACAAGGTGCACAAAGGCTGGGTGGAGGATGTGCTCCGCGCAAAGAACTATGTCCGCCGCGGCAAGGAGATGGCAGAGCAGATCAACATCCTCGGTGATGACGGTGTGCCCATCAGCTATCACGAGTCATACTGGAAGTCAGAGCTCATCGACTTCGTCATCCTGCAGCAGGATGCATTCGATTCGATCGATGCAATGTGCCCCATGGAGCGTCAGGAGTTCATGCTCTCGCTGGTTCTCAAATTCTGCGACACCAAGTTTGATTTCGAAGGATTCGAGGAGTGCTCGAAGTTCTTCAAGGAACTCATCAACACATTCCGTCAGATGAACTATTCTGAATGGAAGAGCGAGCAGTTCAACAATTATTTAGTTCAAATCAATAATATCCTTGAAAATGGCAACAACTAACGCTTTCGCAAGAACATATACACAGCTGCAATCAATCACAAAGGCCACTGTGTCGCTGCGCGCACAGGGTGTGAGCAACGATGAGCTGGCAAGTGTGGCCGGCCGTCTGGCCCAGGTTGTGAAAATCAAAGGTGATATTGTCACACTTCAGGTTTTCTCAGGCACAGAGGGCATCCCCACCGACGCTGAGGTAAGATTCTTCGGTGAGGCTCCCTCCCTCAAGGTGAGTGATGAGCTTGCCGGGCGTTTCTTCAATGCCTACGGTGACCCTATCGACGGCGGTCCGGCAGTAGAGGGCGAGAAGAGATTCATCGGAGGTCCTTCGGTGAACCCCTACAAACGCCAGCAGCCTTCGCAGCTGATTCCTACCGGTATCGCAGGTATCGACCTTAACAATACACTGGTTTCCGGTCAGAAGATTCCTTTCTTCGCCGATCCCGACCAGCCTTACAACCAGGTTATGGCGCAGGTGGCCCTCCGTGCCGATGTAGACAAGATCATCCTCGGCGGTATGGGTCTGACAAACGATGACTACCTCTACTTCAAGCAGGTGTTCGAGAGTGCAGGTGCGCTCAACAAGATCATCAGTTTCGTCAACACCACCGACCAGCCCCCTGTGGAGCGTCTGCTTATCCCCGACATGGTGCTTACTGCAGCCGAATATTTCGCAGTGGACAAGAATGAGAAGGTGCTTGTGCTGCTCACCGACATGACGCTCTATGCCGACGCACTCTGTATCGTGTCGAACCGTATGGACCAGATTCCTTCAAAGGACTCAATGCCCGGTTCACTTTATTCAGATCTCGCAAAGATTTACGAGAAGGCCGTGCAGCTGCCTGACGGAGGTTCAATCACAATCATCGCAGTCACCACCCTCAACGACGGTGACATCACCCACGCCATCCCTGATAATACAGGATATATCACAGAAGGTCAGCTCTTCCTGCGTCAGGACACCGACACAGGAAAGGTCATCATCGACCCGTTCCGCAGCCTTTCGCGTCTGAAACAGCTGGTTATCGGCAAGCAGACCCGCGAAGACCACAGCCAGGTGATGAATACTGCAGTGCGCCTCTACGCAGACGCTGCAAATGCAAAGACAAAACTCGAGAACGGTTTCGACCTCAGCGATTACGACCAGCGCTGCCTCGACTATTCAAAAGAGTATTCAACCCGCCTTCTGGCAATCGATGTGAACATCCCCATCAACCAGATGCTCGATACAGGATGGGAGCTCTTCAGCAAGTATTTCAGCAAGAGTGAAACCGGTATCAAACAGGCACTTATAGAAAAATACTGGAAAGACTAGAAGATGGCCATAAAATTCCAATACAACAAAACGTCGCTGGTGGAACTGGGCAAGCAGCTCAAGGTCCGCACCCGTGCGCTGCCGACTCTCAAGAACAAGGAGTCTGCATTGCGTCTGGAGGTGAAGAAGGCCAAGGAGCGCTCGCAGCAGCTCAGCGAAGAGCTTGAAAAGGCCCTTACGCAATACAGCTACATGGCAGAACTGTGGAATGAATTCACTCCCGGCCTGATCACTGTTGACGATGTGGTTTTGGAGACCGTCAAGGTGGCCGGCGTTAAAACCCCCGCCCTGAAGGAGGTCATCTACACAGTACAGCCTTTCGACACTTTTGCAAAGCCCATGTGGTACACCGACGGTGTGGCAATCCTCAAGAATCTGGCACAGATAGGCATCGAGAGTCAGGTGTATGAAGAGAAGAGCCGTATTCTGGACTTCCAGCGCAAGAAGACCACCCAGAAGGTGAACCTGTATGAAAAAGTGCAGATTCCCGGCTACCAGGAGGCTATCCGCAAGATAAAACGCTACATGGAGGATGAGGAAAACCTCTCCAAGGCTTCGCAGAAGATTGTGAAGACCCGCCATGCGGCAGAAGAAGAGGAGGAGCAGGCATGATAGAGAAAATGACGAAATACTCCTTCATTCTGATGAATGAAGACAAGGAGAAGTTCATCGAGCAGCTTTCGGCACTCGGCGTGATGGATATCACAAGAGCGAAGAAGCCCATGGACGAGCGTTCCACCAAAATCTATGCTGACGCAATCTCCATCAAGCAGCAGATAGCAGAGCTGGAGGCTGAGACTTCCGACGAACTCAAGTCACTGCAGACAAAGATTGTTGAAGCGCGCCGCCGTTTTGCAGATGCACAGGCATGGGGCGAGTTCTCTTCAGAAAGTCTGGAAGACCTTGCGTCGAAAGGTGTGAATGTGCGCTTCCATCGTGCCAATCTCAAGAAATATGATCCTTCATGGGCAGAGAAAGTTGCCCTTGAAGTGATTTCTGAAGACAAGTCAGCCATATATTTCGCCACAGTCACGGCTCCCGGCGAAGCGCTTCCCGCAGAGATTGCAGCCACTGAGGTTGCAAGGCCCTCTGCATCTGCAGCTGAAGCGCAGAGCGAGATAGACAGCCTTGAGGCAGCTTCAGCAAAGGAGCTTGCTTCAATCCGCGAGGCGAAGGAGCATGAGGTGCCCCGCCTCAAAAAGCTGTATGACTCACGTCTCAACCAGCTCGACCGCTATTTCGCATCGTCTGCTGCGGCATCTGCTGCAGAAGACAAACTCACTGTGCTTGTGGGTTTTGCACCATGCTCAGAAGACGGACGCCTGAAGGCTGAGCTGGATGCCAGCGACGCTTTCTGGATGAGCGAGCCTGCGGCAGAGGATGACAATCCTCCCATCAAGCTGCGCAACAACTGGTTCTCACGCAAGTTCGAGTGCATCACGGGCATGTACGGAATGCCTGTCTACGGTGAATTCGATCCTACTCCGATAATTTCAATCTTCTTCCTGCTCTTCTTCGCCATGTGTATGGGAGACGCGGGATACGGTATCATTCTGCTTCTGTTCGGCATTGCGCTCAACAAGAAATGGGTGAAGATAGGAATGTTTGACGGTCTGGGAACTCTGATCGCCTTCCTGGGCGTGGCCACGCTTGTGGTGGGTCTTGTGCTCGGTACTGCCTTCGGTGTCAATCTGACTGAGGTTTCATGGGTTCCGCAGGGGCTCAAGAACATAATGCTTACGGGCAAGTTCCCCGGCACTGACTATGACTATCCGATGGTTCTCTCAGTTCTTATCGGTATCGTACATCTGTGCCTGGCGATGACCGTGAAGGCAATCCTTTATACCAAACGCTTCGGTTTCAAGGAGACTGTAAGCACATGGGGCTGGCTGCTGCTCATCCTGGGCGGCATTGCCATCGTGATCCTGATGCTTGCAGGTGTGCTCTCTGCAGGTGCGCTGCGCATCGCAATCATAGCGGTGGGTGTTGTATCGGCTCTGGGTATCTTCATCTTCAACAAGCCCGGGCGCAACCCTCTCATCAATATCGGTGCGGGCCTCTGGGACACTTACCAGATGGTCACCGGTCTGCTTGGTGACGTGCTGAGCTACATCCGTCTGTATGCACTCGGTCTTGCCGGAGGCATGCTGGGCGGTGCTTTCAACACTCTTGGCAATATGGTGCTGGGCGACGGCGGTGTGGGCAAATGGATCGCCTTTGTGGTGATTCTGCTCATAGGCCACACTCTGAACCTCCTGATGTCGGGCCTCGGTGCATTCGTGCATCCTCTGCGTCTGAACTTCCTGGAGTATTTCAAAAACAGCGGATATGAAGGAATGGGTGCGAAATACAACCCGTTGGACAATAACAAGGAAAATAATAACTAATAATAAATATCAACAATTATGATCAATGAAATTCTTGGCTATCTGGGATTCGGCCTCATGTTAGGTCTGGCCGGCATCGGAAGTGCTATCGGAACTACAATCGCCGGTAACGCAGCTGAAGGTGCTCTGAAGAAGAATCCCGAAAAATCATCAACTTACATGATTCTCTCCGCTCTCCCCGCAACTCAGGGTATCTACGGTTTCGTGGCTTTCCTGATGTGGATGAGCAAGGACTTCGCCGCTCAGGGTCCCCTGTTGTTCGGTGTGGGCCTCGCTGTAGGTGCTGTCTGCCTTCTCTCTGCAATCCGTCAGGGTCAGGTCTGCGCAAACGGTATCATCGGTGTTTCTCAGGGTCACGACGTTATGACCAACACTTTGATCTACGCCGCTCTTCCTGAGTTCTACGCTATCCTTTCACTCGTTGCAGCGCTGATGATCAAGTAATTCAGTTCGAATGAACTGACGAAAAAGGATGACTGTCACAACCGCGGCAGTCATCCTTTTTTTT
>JAZLJK010000009.1:0-2755 GCA_045617865.1 Bacteroidales bacterium
TTATTTTTTGAGGTAAAGACCAAGTAGAACGCCCTGTGGGCGGTCTTGACGTCAAAAAATAACGTCGCACAAGGTGGCCTATCAGAACAAAAATGACGTATAGAAACATATATTCCCATCACCCAAAATGTCCAGGTGACCCTGTTTTCGCAGTATTCCTCAGTTAAATGGAACCCCATTGCGCCTTCGTAATCCTGTGAAAACATCTGAAAAATCTACGGTAATATCTTAAATCAATCATTTCAAAACAGATTCTTATTATCATATGTGTCCGGTAAAAATAAGATTCGCGTAAACTAACTATTAAAAAGCCTATTTCAATAGTCTAGATTAATGGTTGTGTTTGATTATCAGGCATTTGGCCAATTCAAACCGGTTGAATTTGAAATTCACTGTAAAGAGCTGAAAACCAATTGATTATATGGCATTATTTTGAAATTTTACCGGACACTAATACAGATTTTTTGATGGGCTTGTGCTTGAAGTGAGGGAGCATACCGATTGGTATGTGACTGAACTGAAAGTGCAAAGACGCAGAAAAGACGCATAGGAAAAGAAATGAACCATTTCAAAACAGCTTCTTATCCTCGAAGAACAATCACGATATGTATCTCATCATCAGATGACCAGCCAGGTCCAGATGGCGAAACGGCCGAATTTGCCGATGAGCATCAGGACTATGGTCCAGAAAGGCGGACATTTGTAAAAGCCGAGGGCGATGACCAGCGCATCACCCACGATGGGAATCCAGCTGAGGAGGGCGAGCCATACGCCGTAGCGGTCAACGTATCGCTTCTGCTTCTCAAGCGTCTCCCTCTTTACTTTGAACCACTTCTCAAGCCATTCCCATCGGCCGAGACGGCCGATGTAATAGGTCGTGACACCTCCCGCCCAGTTACCGAGCGTACCTACTATGAGGGTCGCCAGCGGATTGATTCCCGCAACCAGTGCGGCTATATAGAGCGCGTCCGAGCTGAACGGCATTATGGTGGCGGCAAGGAAGCAGCCAAGGAAAAGGCCAAGCAGGCCCAGGTTCTCAAGTCCGAACATCAGCAGGCTAAACTTCTATCCATTCGTACTCTCCGCCCCATATCCCGAGGAACTTGATGAACATTTCGTGGGTCAGCACGACGCTCGCCCTGTTGTCGCAGGGATGGAAACTGACCTTCTCTGCATTCTGCAGGTCCCTGTCCAGAAAATATTTCACCCTGTGGCCGTTTTCGAAGAGCTCCTTCGGGTCAGCGCTCTCCGCTATGCCGATATCGTTGATCAGGCCGAAGGCGCAGACCGAGCCCGGGCATACGCCGAGGCAGCGATCCATCCTCTCCGGGCTGGCAAAGCTCAGCTTGCCCTGACACAGTTTGTGCTCAAGAGAATGTATGTCAAGGTCCTTGTGGCACTCGAAGCTGATGAGATAATGCCTGTTGCCCTTGTGATTGCGCATGAAGAGGTTCTTGCAGTGCACCGAATCTATATCCTTCCAGTACGCCAGCGCCTCCTCTATCGTGAACAAAGGGGGATGATAATGCACCTGATATGTTATCCCGTGGGCTTCCAGCCACGCAAGGGTCTTCTGAATCTTTTCCATACTGTAAAGATAGAACATTTCTGTATTTTTGAAAAATCGGCCAAATATGACTATATTTGACTTTTGTGAAAACTATAAGAAGCTGTTTTGAAATGGTTCACGAAATTTATTATAGCAGATTTTGATGGTTTGTGCTTGAAGTGAGGGAGCATACCGGTTGGTATGTGACTGCGTCTGAAAGTGCAAAGACGCAAAAATAATGCATAAGAAAAGATATGAACCATTTCAAAACAGCTTCTAAAACTACATCATACGATATGAAGACAAAATACTCAGGAACCCAGACCGAGAAGAATCTGGAAGCGGCCTTCGCCGGTGAATCAATGGCCCGTAACAAGTACACTTATTTTGCATCAAAGGCAAAGAAGGACGGCTTCGAGCAGATAGCAGCCCTCTTCCTCAAGACTGCCGACAACGAAAAGGAACACGCCAAACTTTGGTACAAGGAACTCAACGGAGGCTCGGTATCCGACACTGCAACCAACCTCAAGGCAGCTGCCGACGGCGAGAACTACGAGTGGACAGATATGTATGAAGGCTTCGCCAAGACAGCCGATGCAGAAGGTTTCCCTGAGCTCGCAGCAAGGTTCCGCGCAGTGGCAGCCGTTGAAAAGCACCACGAAGAGCGTTACCGCGCCCTCCTCAACAACGTGGAGACAGCCAAGGTATTTGAGAAGAGCGAGGTCAAGGTGTGGGAGTGCCGTAACTGCGGTCACATCATGGTAGGCACCAAGGCCCCTGAGCTCTGCCCTGTATGCGCACATCCTCAGGCTTACTTCGAAGTAAACGCCGAGAACTATTAATCATAAGTTTATTGAGGTCTAACCCGTCCTGCCGTCTCGCTTCGCTCGACCCCACCCTAAAGGGTCCCCCCTCTTACGATGCCGAGGGTGGCACGGGCGTACGGGTTAGACCTCAATAAACTTGAAGCACAAAATCATTATGCTTGAGACACTGAAGAGATATTGGGGGTACGACGGCTTCAGGCCGATGCAGGAGGAGATTATCTCATCTGTGCTCTCCGGTCGCGACACGCTCGCAATTCTGCCGACAGGTGGCGGCAAATCCATCTGCTTCCAACTGCCCTCGCTCATGCGCGAGGGCATCTGCATTGTAGTATCGCCCCTCATAGCGCTGATGAAGGACCAGGTCCTCAACCTGCGCGCC
>JAZLJK010000010.1:0-32718 GCA_045617865.1 Bacteroidales bacterium
CAAATCTTAAGAGAATACTGAAAATAATGGCATAAAATGGCCCAAAATATCTTCTTGGACTAAAATCAAAGGCCTGAGAATCGAAAAAAATGAAGGATGTCGAAAAATCTCGAACATCCTTCATTCGTGTTAATCTGAGAGGCCTTCGTGAGAAGCACCTTTTTCAGTGCCCTCGTCGGGTTGCCTTCTTTTTTTGACTCCAAGCAGATTGTTAGAATCTGTCTTCGCTTGAAACTGTGAGTTTCTTGCGGCCATGGCGACGGCGTGAAGCAAGCACGCGGCGGCCGTTGGGAGTTGACATGCGCTCGCGGAAACCATGTTTGTTGCGGCGTTTGCGCTCTGAAGGTTGAAATGTACGTTTCATATTGATAATTTTATATTACTTCAAGATTTTTGGGACTGCAAAAGTATATTATCTCTTTGAAATAACCAAATTTATCTGGCAATCGTGACAACTTTTTTTTCGTCAAACCAACTATCTGTGAAAAAGATACTTATATCGCTCACTGTGACCTTGTGCGGGTCAAGCAGCCTGCGCGATGCGCATTTCTCAATCTCTTCGGTCATGTCACCGCCCTTGAGGTAGAGTATTCCGTCCTTGAATTTCCCTTTCACCCATGGCATGAAGTTGTCGAGCGAGGTCACCGCGCGCGACACAATCCAGTCAAACTGCCCGGGCAGCGATTCAGCCCTTGCATTCACCACAGAGACGTTTTCTAGCCCGAGTGATGCCGCAACAGCCTCGGCAACCTTTGTCTTCTTGCCGATGGAGTCGCATAATGTGAAATGAATGTCAGGGCAGAGCACCGCAAGTGGAATGCCCGGGAAACCGCCCCCCGTACCGACATCCAGGATTGAGATACCTTTCTGTGCAAATACGCTCTCCGCCACTTTTGCCAGGGCAAGCGAATGCAGCACGTGGTGCAGGTAGAAGCTGTCGATATCCTTGCGCGATATCACGTTTATCTTGCTGTTCCACTCTTCATAGAGCCCCTTCATGGCAGCGAACTGCTCTTTCTGACGGTCTGTGAGATTGGGAAAATATTTGAGTATCTCTTCCATAACTAATGTGCTTCAAGCCAGTTTTCTCCTGCGTTGCAGTCTACGACAAGCGGCACGGAGAGCCGGCAGATTTCCTGCATCTCTTTTTTTACAAGCTCCATGAGAGCCTCTTTTTCATCGTTGTATGTGTCGAACAGCAGCTCGTCGTGGATCTGCAGCACCATCCGGCTGCGGAACCCATCTTCTTTCAGGCGGCGGTTTATGGCAATCATCGCCATCTTGATGATATCTGCCGAGCCTCCCTGGATGGGTGCATTCACGGCATTGCGCTCTGCAAGGCTGCGCACTGTGTGGTTGCGCGAATTGATGTCGGGAAGATAGCGCCTGCGGCCGAACAGGGTTTCAACATAGCCTTTGTCGCGTGCGTCGGCAACTGTCTTGTCTATATAGCTGCGGACGCCGGGGAAGCTTGCGAAGTAGTCGTCTATCAGCTTCTTGGCGTCGCTGCGTGGGATGCCTATGCGCTGTGCGAGGCCGAACGGCGATATGCCGTACATTATACCGAAATTGGCTGTCTTTGCGTAGCGCCGCTGGTCTTTTGTCACTTCACTCACGGGCACGCCGTAGATTTTGGCAGCGGTGGCGGCGTGGATGTCGTCTCCCTCGCGGAACTCCTCCACAAGCGTTTCGTCGCCGCTCAGGTGTGCCATTATGCGGAGCTCTATCTGTGAATAGTCTGCCGCCACGATGCAGTCGGCACCGGGGACGAAAGCCTTGCGGATTTCCTGCCCGAGTGCGCTGCGGACCGGAATGTTCTGCAGGTTCGGCTTGACTGAACTCAGGCGGCCGGTGGCTGTGAGAGCCTGTGTGAATGTGGTGTGTACGCGGCCGTCCTTCGGGTCGATGTAGCCCGGGAATGGTGCAATATATGTGGAAAGCAGCTTCTTGAGCCCGCGGTATTCCAGAATCATCTCAACTACGGGGTGCTTGTCTGCAATTCCCTGAAGCGTCTCTTCGTCGGTGGGGTAGGAGCCGCTCTTGGTTTTCTTCACTTTCGGGTCGAGATTGAGCTTCTCGAACAGCAGCAGCCCTATCTGGCGCGGCGACTGGATGTTCATGGCCGGGTCTTCCGCAATCCCGCGAATCTCCGCCTCAAGGCGCGCAATGTCATCTTCCAGCGATGCACCGAAGCTGTTCAGCTGGTTCACGTCAATCTTCACGCCTGCCTTCTCCATGTCGAAGAGCACTCTGATAAGCGGCATCTCCAAAGTGTAGTAGAGGTCTGAAAGACCTGCCTTCTGAAGCTCTCCGTCCAGCACAGGGGCAAGCAGTGAGCAGGCTGCGGCGCGGCGCAGGTCATCGTCTGAATCTGCCTTTTCGGCCTCATGCGGCTCGGGGATTGAGAACAGGTCGAACTGCGCTGCAGGCTCTTCCGGCTGCTTCACGGCCTGCCCGGCAGGAGCGGCCTCCATGTGCAGGTCAAGATAACTGCGCAGCAGAAAGTCAAGCTTGTGGCTGCGTTCGCTCTCCAGCAGATAATGCATTATCTCAATGTCAAGCAACCTGCCATTCATCACTATCCCTGCGCTGTCAAGAATGTGCATCACATTCTTCAGCCCGTGGCCTGTCTTGGCAACGGCGGAGTCCTGCATGACAGCGGCAAAGTCACTGTCGTCAATGGGGAATCTTGCACATCTGCCTTCTGCGGCCAGCACGGCTGTTGGGCTCTCTTCTGCAAGGTCCACCGCAACGGTGTCCTTCACCGAGCCGAGCAGCTCCTTCGGGCTGACAAGCTGATATTCAAGATGCTTTGCGGCAGGCATCGCTGCGGGCTGCGCACCGCCTTCGCACTGCGGCAGCATCTTCAGCAGAGATCCGAATTCATACAGGTCAAACAGTTCTGCCACTTTCTGCGAGCAGCTTATGTCCAGCTTCATCTCTTCTGCGGTGATGCCCGGGTCGATGTTATCCTTGATGGTGACAAGGAAACGGCTCATCTCGATGTGGTCCTTCGCCGCGATGAAAGCCTCCCGCATCTTCGGAGTGAGCTCGTCAAGATGGGCGTAGATATTGTCAAGACCGCCATACTTGCCCACCAGCTTCCTGGCACCCACTTCGCCCACGCCGGTCACGCCGGGTACGTTGTCTGACGAGTCGCCCCAGATGGAGAGAATGTCAATCACATTGCGGGAAGATGGGATGCCGTAATATTCGCAGATGGCCTTTTCGTCCATGACAATGTTTTCTCCACTGCCTTTGCCGGGCTTGTATTGGAAAATGTTGCCTGTCACGCACTGCCCGAAATCCTTGTCGGGTGTCACCATGTAGACCTGCATTCCTTCGCCGGCAAAGCGCCTTGCAATGGAACAGATCACATCATCGGCCTCGAAACCGGGCTTCATCACCACCGGTATGCCAAGCGCCCGCACTATCCCGCACAGCGGGTCCAGTGCCTCTTTCACAAGCTCCGGAGCGGCGCTGCGGTTTGCCTTGTATTCAGGATATGCCTCGTGGCGGAATGTGGCGCACGGGGGGTCGAATGCCACTGCCATGTGGGTGGGGTTCTCCTTGGAGATTATCTCCAGGATATATTTGGTGAAACCGTATAGGATTGAGGTGTCAACCCCTTTCGAGTTTATCATGGGGCGGCGCAGGAATGCATAATACATCCTGAAAATGAGGGCGTGCCCGTCTATTACGAATAGTCTGTCCATCTTTGCAAAGATAAGAAATCTTTGTTACCTTTAGGCTTCAAATGAAATATCAAATCAAAAAATATCAGATTATATGAGCAAGTACGTTATAGGTGTCGATTACGGAACCGATTCGGCACGCGCTGTGATTGTGGATGCATCTAACGGTGCAACCCTTTCAACGGCAGTTTGTTATTATCCGCGCTGGAAACAGGGTAAATACTGTGACCCCTCAAAGAACATGTATCGTCAGCACCCCCTCGACTATATCGAGGCCATGGAGACGGTGATCA
This sequence comes from Bacteroidales bacterium, assembly GCA_045617865.1. Taxonomy (GTDB): domain Bacteria; phylum Bacteroidota; class Bacteroidia; order Bacteroidales; family UBA932; genus Equibacterium. Next base: position 3,989 of record JAZLJK010000010.1, read on the forward strand.
AAGAGTCCCTTGCGGGAGTGGATCCCGAGGTGCGCGAGAATGTGGTGGGCATCGCTTTTGACACCACCGGCAGCACCCCCTGCTTTGTGGACATGTACGGCGAGCCTCTTGCCCTCCGCCGCGAGTTCAGCGAAAATCCCAACGCAATGTTCGTGCTGTGGAAAGACCACACCGCAATCGCCGAGGCGGCTGAAATCAACGAGGCCTGCAAAAAAGCAGATGTGGATTTCAGCAAATATGAAGGCGGCATCTATTCTTCAGAGTGGTTCTGGAGCAAGGTGATCCATATCATGAGAGAGGATCCGGCAGTGGCAGAGGCCGCATATTCGGTGGTCGAGCACTGCGAGTGGATGCCCGCTCTGCTCACCGGTGTCACCCGCGCCGACAAGATTGTCCGCAGCCGCTGCGCACACGGACACAAGGCGATGTGGCATCCCGACTGGCAGGGGCTTCCTTCAGAGGAGTTCCTCACATCTATCGAGCCTGCACTCAAAGGGCTGCGCGAGCACCTCTTCTGCGACACTTTCACCGCAGACAAGCCTGTTGGCACCCTTTCACCCGAGTGGGCTGCAAAGTTTGACCTCAGCACCAATGTTGTTGTGGCGGGCGGCGCACTTGACGCTCATTTCGGCGCAGTGGGGGCAAATGCATCTCCTCACACAATGGTCCGCGTAATCGGTACTTCAACCTGCGACATGATTACAGCGACATACCAGGAGATGGAAGGGAAGCTGATTCCCGGCATCTGCGGGCAGGTGGATGGTTCGATTGTTCCCGGATTCATAGGCCTTGAGGCCGGACAGAGCGCATTCGGCGATATATATGCATGGCTCAAACGCTTTGTTGAGACACCGGCATGCGACATCATCAACCGCTCGAATTCATATCCTCCCCAGGTTAAGAAAGCCCTGGTTGATGAGATAAAGGACGGCATGATGGCATATCTCACCCGCGAGGCGGAGAAGGTTGCTCCCGAGCAGAGCTGTGCCCTTGCCACCGACTATTTCAACGGCCGCCGCACTCCCGATGCAGACCAGACCCTCAAGGGAACCATCACCAACCTCACCCTCGGCACCACCGCTCCCATGGTATACCGTGCCCTGGTAGAGGCTACAGCATACGGCTCGCGTGCAATCATGGAGCGCTTCAAGAGCGAAGGCGTGCGCATCGATGCTGTAATCGGTATCGGCGGTATAGCCCTCAAGTCTCCATTCGTGATGCAGACTCTTTCAAACGTAATGGGTGTTCCCATCAAGGTGTGCAAGACCGACCAGGCCTGCGCACTCGGTGCGGCTATGGTTGCTGCAACGGCATCTGGCATTTACAAGAGCGTGAGTGATGCTCAGGCTGCAATGAACTCAGGCTATGCCAAGGAGTATGTTCCCGAGCCCGCCGAGGTTGAGAGATATGACAAACTGTATTGCGATTATATTGCATTGACCAAAAAAATCTGATAGCCTATGAAGTTGTTGAAAGGATGTTTTCTTGCACTTGCCTGCGTGCTGCTCTCGTTAACGGCAGCAGCTCAGGACCAGATGCCGTGTGACTCGGTCCACAATCTTTATTACCGCCAGATCAATATCCCCGGTTGCGACAATGTGCGCGATGTGGGAGGTTATCCCACCGCAGACGGCCGCATGACCCGCAGGGGGCTTCTGTACCGCGGTTCAGAGATGACCGGAATCAAAGAGGAGGGACATACATTGAACATTACTGATGAGGGTAAGCGTATTCTTCTGGAAGATCTCAAGATTCACAGTGACGTGGACCTCAGGGGCGACTATCAGTGCCCCGAGGGCTGGGCAAGCCCGCTGGGACCTTCTGTGAAGTATGCCAGATTCCAGATAGGGGCATATATCGGTGCGTTCATCTTTGACGGACACATCAAATATGCAGAATGTTTCAAGTATCTGTCACACAAAGAGAATTATCCTGTATACATTCACTGCTTCGGCGGTGCGGACCGTACCGGCACAGTGTGCTTCCTGCTGCAGATGCTGCTTGGCGTAAGCTACGAGGACGCCATCTGGGACTATGAGCTTACTTCGCTCACCCGTTTCGGACACCGAGGCCGCAACGACAACCCCGGATTCAAGAATTTCTGGGATCTGTTTGTGCTGCTTCCCGGAAAGACCCTTCAGGAAAAGGCAGAGGCGTATATGGATGCCATAGGCCTTACAAAGGAGGAGATAGAGTCATTGAAGAGCATATTCCTCGATTAAGGTGGCTCAGGCGGCTGTTCATGCCGCTGCCATAAAAATAACATCCGGCCTGGATTCGTTCCCGGCCGGATGTTTTTGTAAGGTGTGAGTAAGGATTTGATTTGAATTATTTGATTAATCTGTATTTGCCTATCAGAGGAAGCTCTTTTGCTTCGCCCTTGATGACATTCACGATTCCGATGATTGCCCAGATTCCTACAAGGAACTCGAGAGTGTTGAATACGAAATTCAGGAACTTACCTGTGAGGGCGTCGATAACTACGAGAATCACCCAGATGATGAGGAGTGTGAAGCCCTGGACAGTGTGGAAACGTACGAACTTGTTTTCTTTCTCTACGAAGAAGGGAATGAGGTTGAGAATACCGAGGTATGCCAGAATGCCCATCAGCGTGCCGTTCCTGACTTCATCCTCTGTGTAGGTGGCGTTTGCATCGGCAGCAGCGCTTTCTGCTTCCATCTCGTTGATTTTCTCTTTGATCTTCTCTTTTGTCTCAGCGGCTTTTTCCTTGAGTTCTTCCTTCTTTTCCTGGAAATCCTCTTTGAAGTCTTCCTTCTTCTCTTTGAAGTCTTCCTTTAAGTCCGCTGCCTTCTCTTTGATGTCTTCTTTAAGTTCTTCGGCCTTGTCCACGATCTTGTCGCGCAGCTCTTCGGCCTTGTCCTGGAGTTCTGCCTTCTTCTCTTCGAAAGCAGCTTTTCCTTCAGCAGCTTCAGCTTTGATCTCTTCAGCTACTTCTTCAATTTTGTTTTCGTTATCTTCCATAATGGTTTGATTGTTTGTTGGGTACTAATTTAAATGAAAAAAACTGAAAATCATAATCTTTGTGCTATATTTGCCAGCCGAATCAGACAATAATTCAAATCAAACATTTATACTATGCGTAAAAAAATCGTTGCAGGCAACTGGAAAATGAATACCACAGTTGCTGAAGGTGTGGCTCTGGCAAAAGACCTCGTTGCCGCACTCGGTCAAGTCCCTTCTGACGTAAACCTCGTGGTTGCTCCCCCTTTCGTACATCTTACAAGCGTAGGTGAGGTAATCGCAGATTCAAAAATCGCTCTTTCTGCACAGAACTGCGCAAACAAGGCTAAAGGCGCTTACACAGGTGAAGTTGCTGCTGCCATGATTGCAGGTGTCGGCTGCGAGTATGTGATCCTCGGCCACTCAGAGCGTCGTCAGTATTACGGTGAGACTTCTGCAACCCTGGTTGAGAAGATGGCTCTCGCATTCGAGAACGGTCTCAAACCCATCTATTGCGTTGGTGAAATGCTCGCAGAGCGCGAGGCTGGCAACCACTTCGCAGTTGTAAGAGCTCAGATCGAAGAGGTCCTCTTCGGCCTTACTGCAGAGCAGATGGCAAATGTTGTCATCGCATACGAGCCTGTATGGGCTATCGGTACCGGTGTTACTGCAACAAGCGAGCAGGCGCAGGAAATCCACGCTTTCATCCGCAAGGTGCTTGCCGAGAAGTTCGGCGCACTCGCTGAGGAAATCACCATCCTCTACGGCGGCAGCTGCAAGCCTTCAAATGCGAAGGAGCTCTTTGCATGCCCTGACATCGACGGCGGCCTCATCGGCGGCGCAGCCCTCAAGGCAGCAGACTTCATTGCAATCGCACAGTCATACTAGCATTCAATCTTGCGCGTCGGCGTAAGACAAATACATATAAAGGTGGCCGTAATGTCAGATGACATGCGGCCACCTTTTTTTTGTTTCACTTCTGTATTGCATCGAATTGCGGTGGGCTCCGAAATATGGTCGATTTCTAGGCCGTGATGCTTCCGGCTGGCTGCGTGGTGGAGGGATGGCGGAATAAGGGCGCCGCTTAACGCTGAACAGGCGGGGTTTATGCCGTAACCTTGAAACCTCCTCCTTTTCAGCCGTCTGCGCCGGCTGTAACGTCGTTGGGCAGTCAAGGTCTTTTCTCGGCAACACCCCGCCTGTTCTTAACGCTACGGCTTATATTCCGCCATCTCCTCCGCCACGTCCGCCATCAGCCGGCAGTACAGCGCGTAGAGAGCGGCCGGCCGCATGCGGCAGGACTAGCAGTCAAAATCCCGGGAAAACGTAGCTAGTCCTTAGGTTTTCGCTTGAAAACAGCCATTTTTGAGGGGACTAGCAACGAAAACGGGCCTTTTTGACAGCTAGTCCACCGGCAGACTGTCCGCTTCCGGAGCACGACAGCCTTGTGCGGCCAGTTCCAGCAGGCCCTGCCCTGTACGCTCCTGCCGGATCTGTCACGAATTCCAGAAATATTGTGAAATCTGCGACTCGTATCGTAGAATCAAATGGAAATGAATGGGGGCACTGTCATGAAATGGTGCTCGATTGTCTGGATTCGGATAGGCTTCTGGCGCAATGCACACATACGTGCTTACGGAAACCGAAAATAAATGCTGTCTTGTTGTGGCTTGAAGATATGTGTGGACTAAGCTTGCATTTGTCAAGAATAATTTGTAATATTGCATTTGGTATGGCACAAACAATTGATATGAAGGTATTTTCAATAGCTCTCAGTAAATTTGTTTGTGGGGGGGGGTAAAATACTGTATATCAGTAAGATAGGTATAATATAAGCGTAACGGCTGTAAGGCCGTTACGCTTTTTTTTTGTTGACTTTTTGAAAAAAGAATAAATTTGATGGCGGAACCGAAAAGCCAGTAATAGAGTAGGGGTACAACTTAATCTTTCAAAATTATGAAGAAATTCATCTTCTCACTTTTCGTCGTAGGTATGGCAGCTACCTTCCTTTGTACAACATCTTCAGCAGGGGTTAAAACTGTTTCTGGCAACGTGACTGACAAGTTACACAGTGATCCAATCGAGAATGCGACAATTCACCCACATGGAATGACGGTTTGGACTACAACAGATAGCAGAGGTTTCTACGAAATATCTTTCTATACGACATCTTCAAATGTAACACTTATTGCAGAGGCTAGTGATTATGATACACAGGAACGTGTGGCCAGTGGTGAATTGTGTAATTTTTCATTGATGCCTCATGTCTCTATTCAAGTAATTGCTGGGTATGTGTGGGATTTCGTGTTGAAAAAGCTCGTACCGAGTATTAACTAATGAAATTTATCCTCGCGATATTGGTATGTTTCTTCGGCCTTCCCTTCGGGGCGGAGGCCGGAGAAACTTTCCGTTCAAAGATATCGGGAGTAGTCTGTTCATCAGCAGCAGATGGAAGTGATATCATACCTGTTGCAAATGCAAGTGTCATGCTTGTGACGGGCAGAGATACACTCTACACTGTTAGTGACGAAAGGGGAAGATACAGCTTGACATTTGACCAGTCATTCGAGGTGGAATTGCAAATCAGCCATGTAGGATATGAGCCTCACAAGTGTAAGTATCAACTTGACAATGACTTTACACAAATAGTGGTTGAACTGACACCTTTGAAGGAGGAGCTGGACGCCGCTGTGGTGAAAGGAGAAATCCCGCTGTTCACCTCAGTGGAGGATACTGTGATATTCAATGCCGCGGCCCTGGACAGGATGGAGGGCGACAGGGCGGTGGAACTGTTGAAACAGATACCGGGATTTGATGTGAAAGAAGGTTCGATAACAGTATGGGGTGAACCTGTTCAAAAGACTTATGTGAACGGTAAGCTGATTTTTGGTGACAATGTCTACACTGCGGTGAGTCTTCTTGGCGCAGATGAAGTGAAGTCGATACGTGTATATGACCAGCAGACAGCGCTTGACAGACGCAGGGGATTGAAACACAGCAGAAAAGAGCGCGTGCTGGATGTGGTGACATTCAAGTTATTCATGCAGTCAACTGATGTTGTGGCCCAGTCCAGAGTTGGAGCTGATGCGGCAACTGATGTGGATGGAGCATTGAAATTGAGATATGCAGCAGGGGCTGATGCAAGTTACAATTCTGAAATGACACAGATGTCTGTGCAATTCAACGGTAACAATGTATGTGATGATTCAAATAAGTTTGAGGTAATAACTGGCACTGCACCTGTGCTGAATGTAGACAAGAACCACTATAACGCAAGTGCTTCGTTGACCAAAAAATGGCATGACGCAGAATGGGGCAATTCCATCCATGCTTCGTATTCATACCAGGATGACCGCACCAGCAGCTCTTCCAGGCGGGTAATAGACCGTATAAGGAGTGATGGTAATATCGAAGGTCTGCATTATGATGAATCTGAAAGCACCAATACAAGTGACAGGACTCATTGTATTGACCTCATAGCAAACTTCAAGGATTCTCCGTTAAAGGATATCAGTCTGGGGCTTGGTCTTGAGATTGCCGAAGACAGGCTCCATTCCATTGAAAACATGGCTCAGTTCTCCGATGAATCAGGTCTCCGTACCCAGAATCAGATCAGGAATGTATCGAATAGAAGATTCGATGTGAATCCGTCGATATCCTGGTGGAATAATGATAGTGACAGCGGCTGGGTCCCAGGCATTATTCTGGGGATGTCTATTGTAAATGATCCCGGCAATGACGTGACAATAGACACACTCTCATCATCGTTCTGCAGACGTTATCTGACAGGAGAATCCATGAAAAGAGAAAACATAGTGTCAGGGTCACTGTCTGCACATAAGACCATAGTTGATAATCCTGTCTATACTGCTAGATTTGAGGCAATGATGTGTGTCGACTACCTGAATTCCAGCCTTGAAAAATATACATTCAATGAGTTGTTGTCACCGGACTCTTCCACAGACAACCTTGATATATCAAACAGTTGCCATTATACTTGGAATGATTTGTCATTGGGACCGTATATGACATTCACAGTTAACTCGGATCTCATCAATCTGTTTGTTATGACTGGTCTTGCTTTCCATCAGCAGGATGACAGGGAATATTTTCCGTCTGAGCTTTCGGTTGACAAAAAATATATAATGCCGGGCAATTCGGCGGTGAATGCCCGCTTTCATAAAGCGAACAGCAGTGTGTTTTTGCAATATAGTATGAACGGGAATGTGCCTTCTATCGAACAGACAAGGCAGAAGATGACCAACAATAATCCTCTCCGTCTTCAGTTGGGAAACCCTGATTTGAAGGCTTCTTATAAGAACCAATTGCGCCTTTCATATAAATTGGGACCTCAAAGCAGAGGCTCTTCATTTGAATTGTCATCAACACTAAATTGGCAACGCAATGCCATAATAGACAAGGTCACCTATTATTCATCCGCAAGCAGCATGCAGATATGGGGGCAGGAGTATCTGATTCCGGCTGGCGCGACACTTACCACGTACGAAAATGCGTCCGGTATGTACAGCTCGTCTTCGCGTGCCTCATACGGGTGCAGGGTAAAACCTCTGAAAGGTACATTGAACACAACATTATCCTTCGTGTCACAGAGGATACCGCAATATGATGGCGAGACTCTCAACAGTATCCGCAGCATGTGCCCTTCAATGTCACTTTCGCTGACATGTATGCCCATATCAAAATATCTCCGTCTGGTGTTCATGAACTCTGTTTCATATATTCGGGACAGGAACAACAGCCTTCAGGTTTTGTCAGGCGGATGGTCTGATATAATAAGCGCATCTTCGGAAATCCGTTTTCTGAAGAGTGCTTTTGCTGATGTGAGATACAGCTGCACAGTGTATAGATTCAATGAGGGAATGGGTGTTGATACTAATATCCAGAATCTTAACTTCGCGCTCGGATGCCGGCTGCTGAAAGGCAACCTGGGACTGAGCATTACTGGAAATGACATGCTCAATGATGCATCCAGTTATAGAACTAACTCTACAAGCAGCGAGTTCATTCAGACATGGACACCGAGTTTCGGGCGTTATTACATGTTGAATATTGCGTATCGTTTTGGAAAAAGGGATTAATGAATAAATAGATGATAGTAATAATTGAATTATGAAAAGATTGATGTTTGTAATCCTTATGATTACAGTGAGCCTGGCTGTCAGTGCCCAGACTTCAGAAAAAAAGTATGGAATAAAGTCAGGCATTGTTGAGAGCCGTGTATCTGTGTTTGGAATAAAAACTACGGTGGTCACAACGTTTGATGACTATGGAGATAAACTTTCTCTTCAAATGAATGAAGCAGGTGTTAGAAAACGTGCGTATTGTTTAGCTGAATTGGGGGACATTACCGTATCTGTGGACTTGAATGAAAAGAAGGCTTCCGTTGAAAAGCCATCTGATGATTTTAACATAAGAACGCTCAGCGATGCAGACAAGATCAAATATCGCTTCAAGGAAGAAGGAACCGAAATGATTCTCGGAAAGGAATGTACTAAGTACTCATGGAATAAAGATGGAGAGAAGTATACGGTTTGGAAGTGGGAAGGTATAGTATTGAAGTCTGTTACACGTAAAAATGGACTGATAATCCGTATGGAGGCGACCAGTATCAAAGAAGATCAGGTAATCGATCCGTCTGTCTTTGAGCTGCCAGATTTCGCTGCTGCCGAAGTTGAAAAATACCGTGTGAATAATTAACGAGGAGGACCCGCTGCAGATGAGTTCCGCGCTGCGAAGCGTACCTGAAACAGATGCCGGAGGGGGTAAGCTAGCGCTCGAACGAAGTGAGAAAAGCGCCCCCTCCGGCACTGTTCAGGTCGCGCAGCCCAAGCGGGACGAAATCTGCGTACGGGAGGCAGAAATGCCGTCAGTCTTCGTAGGGAATCGAAGGGATATGCTTCTCGATGATTGAAAGCAGGCGGCGGTGGTTCTCGGGTGAGTTGGCGGCGCAGACAAGGTCGGGATGTGTGAGGTTGGGGGCGGCTCCTCCAAGGCTGGAGATCTTTCCTCCTGCTTCCTCCAGAATGAGCATACCTGCTGCATAGTCCCAGGGCTGAAGCCTGATCTCGAAGTAGAGCTCAATCAAGCCGGCTGCCATGAAACAGAGCTCGATGGATGCGGCACCGAACCGGCGGACATCGTTGCACTGGTAGTACGCCTCCATGATGACGTCGTTGCAGACCCCTGCAAATTCCTTCCGGTATGTGCTCATGGCAGTGCAGAACAGGCTCTCTTCGAACGTTCTGGCCGAGGTGTGTATCTGCTTCCCGTTGCACCATGCGCCTTTACCTTTCTCAGCCCAGTACATCTCGTCTCTCTGCGGGCTGTATATTACACCTGTGATGATTTCACCTTTATGGCAGAGCGCAACGGAAATTGCGCAGTGGTCAATGCCACGGGCGTAGTTTGCGGTGCCGTCTATCGGGTCAATCACCCATACATACTCCTTGTCAGGATCATGCATTTCATCTTCTTCGCAGACAAAACCGCAGCCAGGAAGAAGGTCGCGGAGCTCGTTGCACAGGAATCTCTGTACAGCCAGGTCTGACGATGTGACGATGTTTGTGCAGTCACCTTTCTGCTCGATTGCGAATTCTCTTGATGCCATGAGGGCGGATGCCCTCCTGACGATGTCCTTAATAGAATCTGCTGATGGTGTCATAGCAATGCTTTCAATGAGCCGGACTCGTATGTTACCTGCTCTGAGTGTGGTGCGTTGAAATTGTTGAGGTAGAACTGGTCGATTCCGGCTTCGCGGGCCCCCACGATGTCGTTGGCCAGGTTGTCACCTATCATAAGAGTTTCCCTGAGCGTGCCGCCGAGAGCGTTCACGGCCATCGTGAAGATTTCAGGGGAGGGTTTCATCACACCCACCTCGTCGCTGATAATCACTGCCTCGAAGTATTTGTCGATACCGGCGTGGGAGAGCTTCCGGCGCTGCACCTCCTTGAATCCGTTGGAAACAATACCCATGCGCCCGCCGCGTGCGGCAATCGCTTCAAGCACTTCAGTTGCGCCGTTCATGAGTTTTGTGCTGAGCGCCATGTGGTAGAGGTAGTCTTCAGAGATCTCCATGGCTCTTGCAATGTCGTTCATCCCGCAGAACATCTTGAGCGGAGTGAAGATACGGTCCTGCTTCAGGAACCCCTTGGTGATGGTGCCGCGCTCGTATTCGTCCCAGAGATACTGGTTGTGCGGCTCGTACACCTCAAAGAATTCCTCGAAATTCTCTGCAGTCACGCCCACTGCGGCATTGATGACTGCGGTGCGCAGCGCAACATGCGCGTTGGCGTCGAAATCCCAGAGCGTGCGGTCGATGTCGAACAGAAAATACCTGTATCGGTCTATTATCATATTGAGGGCTAGATGCCTGTGTATGACGAAGGTGTGATGGCGCGCAGCTCTTCCTTGACGCTTTCGCCCACCTCAAGGGTGTCTATGAATGCAGCGATGGTCTCTTTGTTGATGTGACCGCCGGTGCGGGTGAGAGCCTTGAGTGTCTCGTAAGGGTTGGGATAAGCTTCGCGGCGCAGGATGGTCTGGATGCCTTCCGCCACCACAGCCCAGTTGTCTTCCAGGTCCGCGGCCAGCTTGCTCTCGTTGAGAATCAGCTTGCCGAAGCCCTTCTTGAGCGAGCAGAGTGCTATGAGGGAGTGCGCAACAGGCACGCCAACGTTGCGGAGCACTGTTGAGTCTGTGAGGTCACGCTGCATGCGTGATATGGGGAGCTTCTCTGCGAGATGGCGGTACACGGCGTTTGCCACGCCCAGGTTGCCCTCTGCGTTCTCAAAGTCTATGGGGTTGACCTTGTGGGGCATTGCAGATGAACCCACCTCGCCGGCTTTGATCTTCTGCTTGAAGTATTCCATAGAGATGTAGGTCCAGATGTCGCGCGCCAGGTCGATAAGAATCGTGTTTATGCGTGAGAGGCAGTCAAAAAGAGATGCCAGGTTATCATAGTGCTCGATCTGTGTCGTGGGGAAGGAACGTGTGAGCCCGAGCTTCTCGCTTACGAATCTGTCTGCGAATGACTTCCAGTCTATTTCGGGATATGCCACGTGGTGGGCGTTCATGTTGCCGGTGGCACCGCCGAACTTGGCAGGATAAATGGCTGCATCAAGCTGCCTTTTCTGCTCTTCGAGACGGGCGCGGAACACTCCGAACTCTTTGCCGAGGCGGGTGGGGGATGCGGGCTGGCCGTGGGTGTGGGCCAGCATGGGGATGTCTTTCCACTCCTGCTCGAACCCTGCGACAATTGCAATCACCTCTTCAAGCGCCGGCTTGTATACGTCAGCTATTCCCTCTTTGAGAGAGAGTGGCACTGAGGTGTTGTTGATGTCCTGCGAAGTGAGGCCGAAATGGACGAACTCGCTGAAAGACTGGTCGATGCCCATCTCTGCAAACTTCTTCTTGATGAAATACTCGACCGCCTTCACATCGTGGTTGGTGGTCTTTTCAATCTCTTTCACGCTGAGTGCGTCCTCTTCGGTGAAATTCTGATAGATGGCGCGGAGTGCGGGAACCTGTGACTTGTCAAAATTCGCGAGCTGGGGCAGAGGGATTTCGCTGAGAGCGATGAAATATTCGATTTCAACCCTCACACGATAGCGGATAAGGGCGAATTCAGAGAAATACTGGCCGAAAGCATCAACTTGACGGCGGTAACGTCCGTCTACAGGAGAGATTGCGTTTAAAGAAGTGAGCATTTTTTTAATATATGTGTGATAAATTGTGTTTCTATCGTGCAAAGTTACTAAATTTGGTGCTTTATATCAATATTAGAAGAAATCAAATCAGACCACATAAAATGAAACTGTTCAGAATCATGACAATCGCAACATCGCTGTGTCTTGCAGCCGCATCATGCACCACACAGCCCAAGGAAGAATCAGAGTTTAAATACTGCCTCGATGAATTTGCCGACATCGGAGTGATCCGCTATCAGATTCCTCAGTGGGAGAGCCTTTCCCTCCAGCAGAAAGAGTATCTCTATCATCTGAGCGAGGCTGCAAAATACGGCCGTGACATCATCTGGGCTCAGAATTTCAAATATAACCTCCCAATCCGCAAAGTACTTGAAAAGATAATAACCGACTACCAGGGAGACAAGAACTGCGAGCAGTTCGGCCAGTTTATGGTATACGCCAAGAGAGTGTTCTTCAGCAACGGCATCCACCATCACTACGGAAACTACAAGTTTTTCCCAGAGTGTCCGAAAGAGTACTTCGCCTCGCTGATGGAGGCTGTCGGAGTGGCGGACACCAACCTTCTCGACATCATCTATGACCCCGAGGTGGCTCCTACAAGAAAATATCAGGGCACAGAAAAAGACATTATCACTTCATCTGCAAATCATCTCTATGAGGGTGTGACACAGGCAGAGGCTGAACAGTTCTATGCAGAGATGGAAGATCCCAGCGACCCGCGCCCCATTTCATACGGCCTCAACAGCCGCCTCGTGAAAAATGAATTCGGCAAGCTGGTCGAGCTGCCTTATACCACCGACGGCCTTTACGGAGAAGCTCTCACCAAGATTGTCGAGTGTCTCGAGGCGGCCCGCAACGTGGCTGAGAACGACGCTCAGAAACAGATTATCGCCGACCTCGTAGAGTATTACCGCACAGGTGACCTCAAGCTGTGGGACAAATACAGCATCGAATGGGCTGAAGACACCGATTCAGACATCGACTTCATCAATGGATTCATCGAGGTTTACGGTGACCCTCTCGGTCTCAAGGGCAACTGGGAGGCCATGGTTAACTTCAAGGACAAGGAATCTTCTCACCGCACAGAGGTTATCAGCGAGAACGCCCAGTGGTTTGAAGACAATTCTCCCATCGACCCCCGCTTCAAGAAGGCAGAGGTCAAAGGAGTTTCTGCCAAAGTCATCAATGCGGTGGTGATTGCAGGTGATACATATCCCGCCACTGCAATCGGCATCAACCTCCCCAATGCAGACTGGATCCGCAAGGAGCACGGTTCGAAATCAGTTACCATCGAGAACATCACTTCTGCATACGACAAGGCCGCAAATGAAAAGCCCGTGAGCATGCTTTCAGAATTCGCATGGGACGAGGCCGAGATAGAGAGGGCAAAGACATACGGCTTCATTACCGACAACCTCCATACCGACCTTCACGAGTGTTTCGGACATGGTTCCGGGCAGCTTCTGGAAGGCACTTCGGCAAATGCCCTCAAAGATTACAGCTCGACACTTGAAGAGGCCCGCGCAGACCTGTTCGCACTCTACTATCTGGCTGACCCCAAGCTTGTTGAACTGGGGCTGCTTGACAACAAAGACGCATACAAGGCCGAATATGACAGCTATATCCGCAACGGGATCTTCACCCAGTTCACACGCATCGAGCCCGGAATGCCCAACACCGAGGCCCACATGCAGAACCGCAAGCTCATCGCCGACTGGTGCTTTGAAAAAGGTGCGGAGGCCAATGTGATTGAGAAGAAAGTGCGCGACGGCAAGACCTATTTCGTGATCAACGACTATGAGGCTCTGCGCGGCCTGTTCGCCGACCTGCTGGCAGAGATGCAGCGCATCAAGTCGGAAGGTGACTATGCCGCCGGCCGCGAACTGGTTGAAAAATATGCAGTGAACATCGATCCCGAGCTTCACAAAGAGGTTCTGGAGCGTTATTCGGCTCTTGGTCTCAAACCCTATCGTGGATTTGTCAACCCTTCAATCGTTCCCGTGCTGAAGGGTGAGAAGGTGGTTGACTATGAGATTGAATATTGCGACGACTTCGTGGAGCAGCAGCTCGAGTATGGTCGTGACTATGCAACCCTCTAGTGCCATGAGAAGAATTCTTGCAGCAATAGCCATACTGGTGTCGTGCCGTGCCTTTGCACTGGATGTCAATTCGCTCAAAGTGAATCACATGACATCCCCGGCAGGCATAACAGACCCCGAGCCTACTTTCAGCTGGATTACCGAAAGTGATGCACGCAACGCCGCACAGATTACCTGCAGGGTGCAGGTGTTCGACGGCCGTAAGAAAGTCTGGAACTCAGGCAGGATCGAGGGGGGCAACTCTGTGGCAGTGCCTTATGCCGGGAAACAGCTCAAATCAGGGACTGTCTACGAATGGAGAGTCAGAGTCTGGGACAATGAAGGCAACAGGAGCGCATGGAGCAGCCGTGCGCGTTTTGTGACAGGTCTTTTCGAACAGTCTGAGTGGCAGGCAGAATGGATTGAAGCACCTCTTGCCGAGGCAAGTCCTCTGATGCGCAAGGAGTTCAATGTTCAGAAGAAAGTCAGGCGCGCGCTGGCATTCGTCACATCCCGCGGCCTTTACGAAGCCTCGCTCAACGGCTCCAAGATAGGCGATGCATACCTTGCCCCCGGCTATACGTCATACGACAGACGTCTGCAGTATCAGACCTATGACGTGACAGATATGATTGCAGAAGGGGAGAATGCCTTCGGTCTGGAGCTTGCCCGCGGCTGGTATCTCAGCAATATGGGTTTTGTGGATCCTTCGGCCTACAGACCAAATTTCGAAGGGACTAACATCGCCGCACTCGCGCAGATTCAGATTACTTATCAGGACGGTTCTGAAGAGACAGTCATTACCGACGGTTCATGGAAATACTCTACCGGAGGGGTCCTTGAATCCACCATCTACAACGGTGAGGTCTTCGATGCCGCAAAGGTACAGCATGGCTGGAACACCGCCGGCTTCGACGATTCACAGTGGAAGAATGTGAATGTGATGGATTACGGTTATGCTAATCTGGCACCGCAGGACTGCGAACAGGTTGTGACAGAGCAGTATGTGAGCCCGAAAGAATTGATGGAGACGCCCGCAGGAGAGCTTGTGATAGACTTCGGCCAGAACCTGGTGGGTACAGAAGTGTTGAGATTCACGGGCAAACCGGGACAGACAATAAAAATATCACATGCCGAATACCTTGACGAGAACGGTAACTTCTATACGGTGAACCTCCGCTCTGCAAAAGCGCTCAGCACATATATCTGCGACGGTACGCCGCAGGAGTTCTCTGCAAAGTTCACGTTCTACGGATTCAGATACATCAAGGTCGAGGGGATGGACCGCGAAGAGATCGACCTCAATGATTTCAAGGCTGCAGTAAGGTTCTCTGGCCTTGAACAGGCAGGCAGCTTCAAATGCTCTGACGAGCGTGTCAACAGGCTGCAGAGCAACATCCAGTGGAGCCTGCGCGGCAATTTCGTGGATATCCCCACCGACTGCCCGCAGCGTGACGAACGCCTTGGCTGGACAGGCGATGCAGAGGTGTTCGCCCGCACCGCCACATTCAACCGCCAGACCTACGCATTCTATTCAAAATGGCTCAAGGACCTTGCGGCCGACCAGTTCCCGGGAGGTGAGGTCACAGACATAGTGCCTTTCGTGAAGAACCTTGTCGGTGCGGGACATGTGGGCTGGGCTGATGCTGCAACCATCATCCCCTGGACGCTCTATATGGCATACGGCGACAAGAAAGTCCTCGAGACTCAATATACAAGCATGAAGAAGTGGGTTGATTGTGTAATTGCACAGGCCGGCGATAACATGCTCTGGAACACCGGCTGGCACTACGGCGACTGGCTCTCATACATTGAAGCGGGGGAGAAGGACGGATTTCAGATAGCCACTCCCAACCCGATAAGCCAGCAGTGCCATTTCGCAAACTCGGCTGATTTGATGGCCCGTACTGCAGAAGTGCTGGGCAACAGCGCAGATGCAGAGTATTATGCAGACATCTGTACCAAGGCAAAGGAAGCTTTCTGCAGGGAATATCTCCAAGAGGACGGCTCACTCTCAGCCAACACACAGACTGCCTATATACTGGCGCTTGAATATGACATGCTTCCGGAAGATGCCCGTGCCGCCGCTGCCGCTCACCTTGCGGCAAACGTGGAGTATTACGGCCACCTCACGACAGGCTTCCTGGGAACGCCTCACATAAACCGTGTTCTCAGCGAAAACGGCTACAACCATCTGGCCTACAGGCTGCTCTTCAACGATACATGCCCCAGCTGGCTCTATCCTGTAACTATGGACGCCACCACCATCTGGGAGCGCTGGAACTCTATGCTGCCGGACCATACCATTCCCGACAACGGTATGAACTCGTTCAACCACTATTCATACGGTGCCATCGGCGACTGGCTCTACCGCTATGTGGCAGGTATCAGCGAGTTGGAGCCTGGCTTCAGATCCATCCGTATCAAACCATATCCAGGCGAAGGCCTTGCATTCGCAGAGGCTGAAGAGACCACCCCATACGGAAAGGTGGCGTCTGCATGGCGTTTCAACGACGACGGAGGGTTCGTCATGGAAGTCACAGTTCCATTCGGCACAAGGGCGGAGATATGCGTGCCTGCGGCTGAGGGAGCAGTGATTGCCAAGGATGGCGAAACGATGACAGAATATGAATATGCCGGTGGTTACGCCCTCTTCAATACAGGCAGCGGCAAATATGTTTTCGAAGTAAAATAGATTCAGAATATATGACAAGCAGGAAAAAGACTCTTCTTCTCATTCTCATCGGCCTTGTGGCCGGTATTGCAGTGACGGCTGTGCTCAACACAGTGTATGTCAAGACATCCACCAATGAAAGCTGTATGTCGTGCCATGTGCACGAGGCGGCAGATGCCAGCTGGATGAAAAGTGTGCACCACCAGAACGCCAGCGGCACTGTGACCGACTGTGCCGCGTGCCACCTTCCCCCTGAGAGCAAGCCCGTCCGCCATTTCCTGGCAAAGACGCGCATCGGTGCGAAAGACATCCTCTCATATATTTTCAAGAACAAGGAAAAGATTAACTGGGACCGCAAGGGCGAACTGGACTATGCAGTGAAGATTGTCTACAACGAGTCGTGCCTCGAGTGCCATCAGACTCTGTTCCCCGAAGGTGTGTCGGATGATGCGATCTGCGCCCACCTCTATTATGAAGACAATGCGGAAAAACTTGATATTCAGTGTATCAGCTGTCATCTTGATGCCGGACACTACAACCCGGACTATAAGCATTCGTCAATGACAGAAGCTCCGAAGACTACCGGCGGTGTGGTGTATGAAGCTGCAGCTGAGGTTACGGAGTTCAAGAACTTTACAGAGACCGTTCCCGGTACTTCTGCAGCCATCAGCATGATTGCTGTGCCCGGAGGCGAGTTTACAATGGGATCTGCTTCAGACGAGGCTCTGCGGAATGACGACGAAGGTCCTCAGCACAAAGTCAGGGTGTCTCCGTTCTTCATGGCTGAAGTTGAGGTTACATGGGACCAGTACTGGGCTTTCTTCGGTGAAACGATGTCGGAAGGCCGTACTGCTCCGTCTGTGATTTATGCAAACAACACCCGTGAGGATATCGATGCAGTGAGCGGCCCCACACCTCCCTTCGGAGCACCCGACCAGGGATGGGGACAGGGCTCCCGTCCGGCCATCACCATGACCCACTACGGCGCCGAGACATTCTGCCAGTGGCTCAGCCTGAAGACAGGCCGAAAATATCGTCTTCCCACCGAGGCTGAATGGGAATATGCTGCACGCGGCGGCACATCAACCCCTTACTATTTTGCCGGTGATCCCAAAAAATTCACTTCGGAGGGTATTGTGCGCAAACTGTTTGGAAGTGACACCACAGGCATTGCATCCAATGTGATATATGCTCTCAACAGCGATAACCGCACCGACGAGCCTGCAAAGGTGGCTGCCAATCCCTTCGGCCTGAAGAATATGCTTGGCAATGTGATGGAGTACTGCTCTGACTGGTATGCAGAGGATGCCTACAGCAAGATTTCAGACGGTGCGGTTGATCCGAAAGGACCCGCTTCGGGCACTGAATATGTGGTCCGCGGCGGTTATTACGCTTCTGACGCTGCGGATGTCCGCTGTGCCGCACGCGCCCATACCGAGCATGACGCATGGCTCAAGACAGACCCTCAGAATCCCAAGAGTATCTGGTGGTATTCAGATATCAAAGGCATCGGATTCAGAGTTGTCTGTGAAGTTCCGAAAGGCATTCTTGCAGAGTAGAAATAAATGTTTTAACTTTAGCCTCAATATTGTCAAAAACGTAAAATAAATAATATCATGAAAAACATTTCAAGACGTAACTTCTTGAGCTGCAGTGCAGTTCTTGGCGGTGGTGCTCTTCTTGCATCTACTCCGCTTCTTTCTTCCTGTGCGGCCAAGTCAGGTAAGATGACTCCGCTCAAACAGCCCGGTGAATATTATATCCCCGAACTTCCCGACAAGGCAGTTGATGGACGTGAACTCAAATGCGGTCTTATCGGATGCGGTGGACGCGGAATCGGTGCTGCATTCAACCTTCTCGAAGCTGCAAACGGCGTGAAGATCACTGCTGTCGGAGATGTTTTCCAGGATAGGGTTGATGACGCACGCATGCGCCTTCAGGGTGATGCAGGTCAGAATATCCCCGATGAAATGTGCTTTGTGGGCTTTGATGCTTACAAGAAGGTGATTGACTCAGGTGTTGACATGGTTATCATCGCCACTCCTCCCGTGTTCCGTCCTTATCATTTCCAGTATGCAACTGAAAAGGGCGTTCACTCATTCCTTGAGAAACCCATCGCAGTTGATGCTGCAGGTTACCGCACAATCATGGCTGTTGCAAAGGTTGCCCAGTCAAAGGGCCTTGCAGTAGTGACTGGTACCCAGCGCCACCATCAGCGCGAGTATGTAGAGGCTTTCGAGCTTGTACAGAAAGGCATGATCGGTGAAATCACAGGAGGTGAGGTTTACTGGAACCAGGAGATGCTCTGGTACCGCGACCGTCAGCCTGCATGGACAGACATGGAGTGGAGCATCCGCGACTGGGTCAACTGGAAATGGCTCTCAGGTGACCATATCGTAGAGCAGCACGTACACAATATCGATGTATTCCTGTGGTTCGCAGGTGGAATCCATCCCACTGCAGCCAAGGCTGTTGGTGCACGCCACCGCAGAGTTACAGGTGACCAGTACGACTGCTTCAGCGTAGACTTCGAATTTGAAAACGGCATCCATCTCCACTCAATGTGCCGCCAGATCAATGGCTGCTCAAGCAGTGTGGGTGAGATTATCCAGGGTACAAAGGGCCAGTGGAGCAGCTTTGACAACACAATCCGCGACCTGCAGGGCAATATCCTCTGGCAGTACAATGCCGAGGCCGCACAGGCAGCGTTCCAGCAGCACAACCCTTATGTCCTCGAGCATGTAGACTGGGTTAACCATATCCGCAATAACGAGGCTCATGACGAGGCTACACTGACAGGTATTTCAACACTGGCAGGTGTGCTTGGCCGTGAAGCTGCATACAACGGCGGCACTCTCACATGGGACGAGATATCTGCAAGCCAGATGAATTATCTCCCCGGCGAGCCTGACCAGCTTGCATTCGGTGACCTTGACGCTGTCAAGAATCCTGTTATCCCCGTTCCCGGCAACTAATCTTAAGACCGAATGAACAGAAAAGATTTTTTCAAGACTTCTTTTGCAGGAGCCGCCGCAGTAGCACTGGCAGGCGGCCCTGTTGCTGCTATCGCTTCGTCATGCACGGCAGCCAAGCCCAAAAACAATACTGAGCTCAAGCTCTCTTTCCAGAGCGGCAAGGCAATCGGTGATACATACGCAGAGAAGTTCGATTATATGGAAAGCCTCGGCATAGTGGGCTTCGAGCCGGGTGGTGGCGAACTTGTAAGGAACTTCGACGAGCTGTCAAAGGCTCTTGAAGGACGCAATATCAAGCTTTCAGCAATCTGTGCCGGTTTTGATGGCTTCATCCTGGCAGAGGACGGGCAGAAGGATGCATTTGACAAGTCGATGCGTACCATAGTCGATGCAGCCGGTGCCCTTGGCTCGACCGGTGTCATCATGGTTCCTGCATTTGTATTCCAGAATCCCTGCAAGCCTCATACTCCCGAAACACGCCAGTATCTCTGCGACCAGCTGTACGAACTCGGGCAGTATGCTCTGGCAGCAGGTACAACCGTGATACTCGAGCCTCTCAACCGTGAGGAAGCGTTTTATCTCCGCCTCGTATCGGATGCTGCTGCAATCTGCCGTGACTGCGGAAGCGACGGTGTGAAATGCATGGGCGACTTCTGGCATATGAAAGAAGAGACATCTGACTATGCTGCATTCATGTCTGCAGGTCCGAAATATCTGCAGCATGTGCATGTTGCAAGCCGCGGCCGCCGTATCAATCCCGGCGAAGACGGTGAACTTGACAACTATGTATCAGGATTCCGTGCTCTGAAAGAGATGGAATATCAGAACTATGTAAGCTTCGAGTGCGGCACTGCCGGCGATCCCGCAGTGACCACTCCCGCTGCTGTGGCGCTTCTGCGCGAGCAGTGGAAGCAGGCATAAGCCATCCTGCAGCTAGAATTCTTTCTGCTGCTTCAATATCTCCACGTACTCATCGATGCGATGCAGCTGCGTGGGGATATTTATTTTCTGGGGGCACTTCTTTATGCACTCCATGCATCCGATGCAGTGGCTGGCCTGGCGGAGTGAGGGTACGCTGCGGTCGTATTCCTTGAGGAAGGCGCGACGCAGTTTCCGGTAGTCGGCATCCCCGGAAGATTCGGGGACAAGCCCTTCATTGATACATTTGTTATAATGGTTGAATATGCTGGGGATATCCACTCCGAATTCGCAGGGAAGGCAGTAGTTGCACATTGTGCAGTTTATCAGGGGATACTGGAGTATGGCTTTTGCAATTCCGTCAAGGAATTCGAACTCTTCTTCGGTGCAGGGTTCGAATCCGGTGAATGTTCCCAGATTATCCTGCAGATGTTCCATATAGGTCATTCCGCTGAGCACGCACATTATGTTTTTGTGGCTGCCCGCAAATCGGAACGCCCACGATGCCACACTCTTCTCTGGCCTGCGCTCCAGCATCTGGCTTGACAGCATCCCGGCCACATTCGCCAGGCGCCCGCCAAGCAGAGGCTCCATCACCACAGTCTTTATGTCGCGCTTCTCAAGCTCGGAATAGAGATAAGAGGCGTTGCACTCATCGGAATGGTTCCAGTCTACATAATTGAGCTGGATGAGCGCAAAGTCCCAATGATATTTGTCATGTAGGTTCATGACATTGTCAAAACCTTCTGAGCTGCCGTGGAAAGAGAATCCGAGGTTGCGGATGCGGCCGGCTTCACGTTCTGCCAGCAGATAGTCAAGCAGCCCGTTGCTTACAAAACGTCTTTCAAACGACTCCATGCTGCCGTCGAGAGAGTGGAGGAGGTAATAGTCGATATAATCTACCTGCAGTTCGCTGCGTGAGTGCTGATACATGGCAACGCCCTCTTCAAGGGTGCAGGTGCCGCGGAAATTCGAAAGTTTTGTGGCGACATAATAGCTGTTGCGCGGATGACGGGCAAGAGCCTTGCCAAGTGCGCCCTCGGCCTTTCCGCCACTGTATACGGGCGCTGTGTCGAAATAGTTCACGCCATGTTCCAGTGCATAGTCCACAAGGTGGTTGATCTGCTCCTGGTCAAGCTCGGCACCGCGCTCATTTCCGACGGTGGGGAAACGCATTCCGCCGTAGCCAAGCAGCGAAATCTTGTCGCCGCAGCCGCTTGTGCGGTATTCCATTGTGCCCTCAGATCCGGCCCGGCCTGCTGCCGCACCGTTTTTCTTGTTGCTGCATCCAGTTGCCACCAGCGCAGCTCCGGCACTTGCAGCACCGATATGCTTGAGGAATGATCTTCTGCCTATCTTTTCCATGTTGTCTCAGTTTAGATGTTGTTGTGGACTTCGTGGCCTTCCACGGTGATGGCACTTATGGGATTTGCGGGGCAGAGGTTTTCGCATGCTCCGCAGCCGATGCATTTCGCGCTGTCGATGGCAGGTATGTGCACAAACTTATGGCCGTGGCTGTTGTCGCCGAAGACAAAACCAGGGTTTTCTGATGCAACCATGGTGATGGCGCCGGTGGGGCAGTGGCGTGCGCAGTTGCCGCAGTCAAGCCCTTTCACCAGGGGGATGCAGAGCTCTTTGTTCCAGACGGCGTGGCCGATCTGTATACCTGTTTTCTCTTCAACAGTGACTGGCTTTATTGCACCAGCCGGGCACACTTCGCTGCAGCGGTTGCACTCGGGGCGGCAATATCCTTTTTCATAGGAACTTTCGGGCTGCATGAAATGATTAAGGTCTGTGGACGGCCTGAGCACCTTGTTGGGGCAGGCCTGGATGCAGAGCTGGCATGCCACGCAGTTCCTCTCAATATGCTTGATGCTTACGGATCCCGGAGGAACGATGCGTGTGGCGCGCTCCGGAGCCTGTTTCGGAACAAGGTCTGAAAGGATGGGGGCTATCTTGTCGGCCACCTCTTTCTTGACTTCATCGGCTCTGGACTTGTGACCTGCCACTGCCAGCATTCCGGCGGCGGTAAGAAAAGCGCGACGTGCTGCAGGGTTGTCGTTTGCCGGGGTTGCATCATGTCTGCTGCCTTTTCCCCATGCAGGTTTATAGCTGATTGCATTAACCGAGCAGTTTTCAAGGCAGTCGAAGCACATCACGCAACGGCTTCCGTCAACTGCGTGATTCTTTGTGTCAATGCACTGCGCCTTGCATTTCTTGCCGCAAAGTCCGCAGTTGACGCATTTTTCAGTGTCTATTACAGGGCGGAACAATGAAAACTTGGAAATGAAGCCCAGCGTTGTGCCCACCGGGCAGACAGTGTTGCACCATGCGCGGCCGTACTTCCAGGCCAGGAAGAAAATCAGGGCGAATGTGGCTATGGCAATCCAGAACACTGCGCTTGCAAGGCTGGGATTTGCGAACCCGGAAACTATTCTTCCAAATGCGCTGTAAGGCTCTATGATTGCGGCAAGTGATGCGAAACCTGCAACCTCGGCCACAATGAACAGAGCCAGCATGACGGGGCGGAGCCAGGGGAGGCCTTTCGAATATCCGTACCTCAGCTTGCGCTTCTTGCCGCCCAGGCGTGAGAACCATGCAATGATGTCCTGAAAGATACCGAGCGGGCAGATGGCAGAGCAGTACAGACGCCCGAAAAGAAGCGTCACAACTGCCAGCACGGTCACAATCACAAAATGAAGGGCCAGCACTGCAGGCACCAGCTGTATCTTTGCAAAAAACGAAAGGATGGGGGAGGCTTCTCCGAAAAGATTCAAAAAAAGCAGCGTAATGGCTGTGAACACCATCGCTGCAGTTGCTATTCTGATTTTTCGTAACATAGTTTTGTACCCCGTAGTGGAATCGAACCACTATCTAAAGTTTAGGAAACTTCCGTTCTATCCGTTGAACTAACAGGGCCTGTAAAGAAAAAGGGGTCTGCTGTTTTGTGGCACCCCTTTGTCTTGTTTCCGTACCGACCGGGAAGAATTACTGATTCTTCACGATGATCTGACGACCGCGATAGTAACCGCACTCAGGGCAAACGTGGTGATACATAACAGTTGCACCGCAGTTTGAGCATGTTGCCATTGTTGCAACGGGGGCTACGTCGTGGGTTCTTCTTTTGTCTCTGCGCTGTTTAGAGACTTTTCGTTTGGGATGTGCCATTGTTCGTTATTTTTAAGTTATTATATTTCAAATCCTTAATTGCTCTCTTTCAGGAGGTCTTTCAGCCCTGAAAATGGTGTGTTCGCAGGAGCTTGTCCTTCCATGCCGCCGTCAACTCCAATCTTTGAGACTGTCTCCATATTGCATTCCCCTTCGGGGTGCACCTTCTGGAGTGGCAGTGACAGGCAGATGAAATCGTAAACCGTCTGGCCCAGATCTATCTCCGATGTTCCGTCCATCAGGATGATGGTGTTGTCATCGTCATTCACAACCTCTTCCGGATCTGCGTCAAAACGGACTGTCAGGTTCTGTTCCATATCTACGGGGAGGTAGAGGTCTTCGAGACATCTGTCACATTCAACCTTCGCTTCACCCTCGACTGCACACACTATTTCAATCCAACTTCCTTTGCGCTCAACTGCAAAATGTGCCGCTCCGCTCACACCGTTCACAACACCGTTGCCGAACTCGTCCAAGAAACTGTCATCCAGCTTGAAGTCGAATTCCTGTCTGCCTTTTGAAAGACCGTGCAGGGGTATTATTATCTCGCTCATGGCAACACTCTTGCAAATTGGGGTGCAAATATAGCAATTATTTTTATTAATGCAATGTTTTTAGTTCTGCTCTCTCATTGCTGCTCTCTTGCGGGCAGTTTCGTCGAGCAGGATCTTGCGGAGCCTCATGTGGTGGGGAGTGATCTCCACAAGCTCGTCTTCCTGAATGTATTCAAGCGCCTCTTCAAGGCTGAACTTGACTGCAGGGGGAAGCATCACTTTCTCGTCGCTGCCTGCTGCGCGCACGTTGGTGAGCTTCTTTGTCTTGCAAATGTTGATGTTGAGGTCGCGCTCGCGGGTATGCTCTCCCACAACCTGTCCTGCGTAGATGTCCTCACCGGGCTCCACGAAGAAACGTCCGCGGTCCTGAAGCTTGTCCATTGCGTATGCCACTGCAAGTCCGGTGTCGTTTGAAACCAGCGAACCGTTCACGCGCTTCTCGATGTCACCTTTGTAGGGCTCGTATTCCTTGAAACGGTGCGATACGATGGCTTCTCCTGCAGATGCGGTGAGAAGGTTGCTGCGCAGACCCATCAGGCCGCGGGAAGGAATGTCGAAGTCCAGATGTGTGCGGCCGTCGCGGCTGTCCATGTGGATGAGGGCGCCCTTGCGGCGGGTGGTCATCTCTATCGCTCTGCCTACATATTCGTCGGGTATGTCGATTGTGAGGTTCTCGATAGGTTCGCATCTCTGGCCGTTGATGGTCTTGTCAAGCACCTTGGGCTGGCCTACCTGCAGCTCGAAACCTTCGCGGCGCATTGTCTCGATAAGGATTGAGAGGTGCAGCACACCGCGTCCGTATACTATGAAAGAGTCGGCGCCCAGACCGGGTTTGACTCTCAGCGCAAGGTTCTTCTCGAGCTCGCGGTCGAGACGGTCCTTGAGGTGGCGGCTTGTCACGAACTTGCCGTCCTGACCGAAGAAGGGAGAGTCGTTGATGGAGAAGAGCATGCTCATCGTGGGTTCGTCAACCGCGATGGGGGGCAGCGCCTCGGGGTTCTCAAAGTCTGCGATGGTGTCGCCGATCTCGAATCCGTTGATGCCCACAACGGCACAGATGTCGCCGCAGCGCACCTCCGCCTGTTTTTTCTTCTCAAGACCCTCGAACACCATAAGTTCTTTGATCTTCTGTTTCTCGATTATGTCGTATCTCTTGCAGAGAGATATGTTCTGACCTTCCTTGATCACACCGCGTGTGATGCGGCCGATAGCGATACGGCCCACGTAAGGTGAGTATTCAAGAGAAGAAATAAGCATCTGGGGTGTGCCTTCCACCATCGGGGGAGCGGGGATCTCTTCGAGGATGGTGTCGAGCAGAGGAGTGATGTCGGTGGTGGGTTTGCGCCAGTCAAGTGACATCCAGCCCTGCTTTGCACTGCCGTAGACTGTCTTGTAGTCAAGCTGCTCCTCGGTTGCGTTGAGCGAGAACATGAGGTCGAACACCTGCTCGTTCACCTCGTCGGGGCGGCAGTTGGTCTTGTCAACCTTGTTTATCACAACAATGGGTTTCTTTCCCATCTCGATGGCTTTCTGCAGCACGAAGCGGGTCTGGGGCATTGTGCCTTCAAAGGCATCCACCAGCAGAAGCACGCCGTCTGCCATGTTCAGCACGCGCTCCACCTCTCCGCCGAAGTCGGCATGGCCCGGAGTGTCGATGATATTGATTTTCGTCCCTTTGTAGGGTACAGATACATTCTTTGCAAGGATTGTGATACCGCGCTCTCTTTCAAGGTCATTGTTGTCAAGGATGAGTTCGCCGCTCTTTTCAGACTCGCGCATGCTGATTGCCTGCTGAATCATTTTGTCAACCAGAGTGGTTTTGCCGTGGTCTACGTGCGCGATGATTGCTATGTTTCTTATATCTTCCATACTACTTTTTAATTGGGCGCAAAAATACAATATTTATGAAAGAATTCACCATTTTTTTGTACTTTTGCACCCCGTTAATGTAAAATATAAATCTAAACGATAATGTATATGAATTCAGGTAACGTCCGCCCCGCAGAAATGGAGCGAATCACTAATTTCGAACTTGCCAACAAGTTTATTGACGAACAGATCAAGGCGCTCAGAGCCCAGATCGGTTCGAAGAAGGTCCTCCTTGCTCTTTCAGGCGGTGTGGATTCTTCAGTTGTGGCAGCCCTCCTCATCAAGGCTGTAGGCAATCAGCTTGTTTGTGTCCATGTCAACCACGGACTTCTCCGCAAGGGCGAGCCTGAGCAGGTTGTCAAGGTCTTCCGTGAGGAACTCAAAGCAAATCTTGTGTATGTTGATGCAATCGACCGCTTCCTCGGTAAGCTCGAAGGTGTTGCTGAGCCTGAGAAGAAGAGAAAGATCATCGGCGCAGAGTTCATCCGCGTGTTTGAGGAAGAGGCCCGCAAGCTTGAGGGTATCGACTTCCTTGCACAGGGTACCATCTATCCCGACATTATCGAGAGCGACGGAGTGAAGGCTCACCACAATGTGGGTGGTCTTCCCGATGATATGCAGTTCGAGCTTGTAGAGCCCCTCAAGTTCCTCTACAAGGATGAGGTGCGCGTTGTTGGTGTAGCCCTCGGTCTTCCCGAAAATATGGTTTACCGCCAGCCGTTCCCCGGCCCCGGTCTTGGCGTGCGTTGCCTCGGTGCCATCACACGCGACCGTCTCGAGGCTGTACGCGAGTCTGACGCAATCCTCCGCGAAGAGTTTGACAAGGCAGGTCTCAACAAGACTGTATGGCAGTACTACACTGCAATCCCCGATTTCAAGAGTGTTGGTGCCCGCGACGGCAAACGCTGTTTCGACTGGCCTGTTATCATCCGTGCCGTCAACTCTGTGGATGCAATGACCGCAACCATAGAGCCTCTCGACTGGGATCTTCTCAACCATATCGCAAAGCGTATCATGACTGAGGTCAAGGGCGTTAACCGCGTATGCTACGACGTTTCACCCAAGCCTACCGCAACGATCGAGTGGGAATAGCAGACATCATGTCTACCAAATAATCAAGAAGCCGGCTATTATGTTTTAGCCGGCTTCTTTGGATTTATATGCGTAGCCCTGCGGCGTCAGCAATTGGTGATGACATTTCTGCCGCCCTTGCGCGCTGGCAGCAATTGGTGTGACATTTCTGCCGCCCTTGCGCGCTGGCAGCAATGTTCCGGAACATTTCCGCTGCGCTCCATCCCCCCGCACGCAGTTTTCGTCCCGCTGGCTCCGCAGCCGAAGCAGTGCAGGAGGACGCGCTCTCTTCGCTGACGCCCAGGCGCTAGCAAACACCCTCCTGCATCTGCTTCCGGTCTGCTTCGCGGCGCTGAACTCATCTGCGGCGGTGCCTCCCGTTTAAACTTCACGGGTGAAGATATGTTCCGGAACATGCTGCCAGACGCTTCTTCTGTGCGGCAGAGGCTGCGCTTTCCTTGAACTGCTGCCACATGCCGGGGAATGTTCACGGAAATGCGAAAAAGCGTGAACGGTCTCCCCGTTCTGGGCTGGCTTCGGGGCTTGGTGCCGTGGAGTGTTCACGGAAATGCGGAAAAGCGTGAACGGTCTCCCCGTTTCGGGCTGGCTTTATGGCTTGGTGCCGGGGAGTGTTCACGGAAAGGCAGGAAAACGTGAACGGTCTCCCCGTTTCGGGCTGGCTTCGGGGCTTGGTGCCGGGGAGTGTTCACGGAAACGCAGGAAAACGTGAACGGTCTCCCTGTTCATGGCTGGCTGCACTTTGTTGACGGAGTGAGGGGCGTGGCGCATTACTTGTTGATAATCTGATTGTTACGCACAATAGCCCCATGCAAATCTTCGGGGCTACTTTATGTATATCGCTGTCAGTGAATGGCTTATGCGCCACGCTATTTGATCAGGAAAATCCGTTGCGTCGAAGTTTCTATATACAACTTTCTGCTGCAACCGTAACTGAGGGCTAAGATGCCATTCGGGAATTCTGCTTTTATTTTTTCTGCAGTGATGCTCCAATTCGGAGCGTCAAATGTCAAATCCGGCCCCCAGAAAACAGGTACTCCATAAGTGTCTGAATTCTCGAACCCTAATCTGCATCTCATCGCCTGGTCTTGTGACAGGACGGTTTGCGATATTCCCATGGACTTTCTCTCGGCTTCTTCTTTTTCCGGATTGGAAACCAACCTGTAAATACTGAACGAGACACCGATGGGATTGAATTCTGACATCCCGGTGTCAATCAAAACGTCATTCAGAACAGTGTCTCCATGTTTCATGTCACAGACCATCCTTTTTTGATCGTCAACCCTGTATTTCAGGACAACAGCATCGGCAGTGTCGCACGGGATTGGCGCCGTTGACATCATGACTGCAGATTTTTCAAAATCAATCAGCCAGTTTACCTGTCCGATGATATCCATTCCCCAAATGTTTTGTTTAAATGAGTCAGATACTGCGAACTTCGTTATTAATTTGATGTCTTTTACTATTGCCAATGTACCATACTTAACTTCTGTTTCGTCAGATAATGGGCATGAAATTACTCCCTGGACATCTGGAAGAGATGTTCGAACAGTCCTTCCAGACAGGGAGATGTCATACTCGTCGGCTTCTTCTCCTGTGAGACAAGATCCAGTGCTTCCTGTATCAAACACACCATAAATGATATCCTTGCCTATCGTCAAAGGAACGATGAGATTCCCATTATCGTTCGGCTTGACCGAGGTTAATCCGGTCAAGCT
>JAZLJK010000011.1:0-121266 GCA_045617865.1 Bacteroidales bacterium
TTGTATAAAAATTTAATCTCCAGCTTCAGATATTTCGAGTATTCTCTAAAGAATTTACGCTTGCTCTTGTTCTTAAAATTGCTGCTACAATTTCAGTACTTGTCTTGTACTTCTGTCTTCCATTAAGTCAATGAACTGTCCTTTGTTTCTCAAAGGGACTGCAAAGGTAACTATCTTTTATTAATCACCAAATTTTTTCAGATTATTTTTGCGTATTTTTGTGCCCGTTATGAAAAGCTACTGGAATCTGTTCTGGACATTCGCCAAAGTGAGCGCCTTCACCATAGGTGGCGGCATGGCCATGGTGGCCGTGATCAGAGAGATCCTGGTTGAGAAGAAAAAGTGGATGACCGACGACGAGTTCATGGACGTACTGGCTATCTCTCAGTCACTTCCGGGGCTGTTGGCCGTAAACATCTCCATCTTTCTGGGCTATCGTCTGCGCGGCACCAAAGGAAGCATCGTGGCCACTGCCGGCAGCATCCTCCCCCCTTTCATCATCATCCTGCTCATAGCGATGGTTTTCACCAACTACAAAGACAACGCCGCCATCCAGGCCATCTTCAAGGGGATCCGCCCCGCTGTGGTGGCGCTTATTGCGGTGCCCACCATCCAGATGGCAATCCGTCAGAAGCTTAACGTATGGAGCGGCCTGCTGGCACTTGCCACCATCCTGCTGATTGTCTTTCTGAAGGTGTCCCCTATATATATAATATTGGTTGTAGGCGTTGCTGCGGCGCTTCTGGCAAAATATAAGGAGAGGCGGCAATGATTTTCCTGGAGCTTTTCTACACTTTCTTCTGCATCGGCCTCTTCACCATCGGCGGCGGATATGCCATGCTAAGCCTTATCCAGAACCAGGTGGTGGATATACACGGCTGGATTTCGGCACAGACATTTGCCGACGTGGTGGCCATCAGCCAGATGACTCCCGGCCCCATCGGCATCAACAGCGCCACCTACGTAGGTTATACGGTTGCAGAAACCATGGGTTATGCGCAGCCTCTCTGCATAGCCGCGTCGCTGCTCACCACATGCGCGCTGGTGCTGCCTTCGTTCCTTGTGACATACTGGATCTGCCGGCTGTATCTCAAGCTCAAGAGCAACAATGTCTTCGGCGGTGTGCTCAAATCTTTCAAGCCGATGGCAATCGGGCTCATGGCCGCGGCCGCCATCCTGCTGGTGACCCCCGAGACCTTCATCGACCCGAAAAGCTGGATTTTCTTTGCCGGTGCGTTCGCGCTGCTTATGTGGGGCAAACTGAGCCCCATCCTGGTGATAATCCTGGCCGGCGCGGCAAGTTATTTCGTTTATATTTAAATGGATGAGCCGGGCTAGTGCAGGTCGCGGTAGCCGAACTCCCTGACCACGCTGCCTTCGTGCATAAGCAGCACCATGGGCAGCGAACCGCGGGTGACCTTCACAATTGTTTCCGGGTCAACCTGCAGCACTTCAGAGCATTCAAGGCGTGTGGCTTCAAGAAATTCTGAAGTCGTGGGCACTGACGGATCGTCCGAAGCCGGAAAGACGCAGACCACCCCGGCATCGGAGAAATCCACTCCGTCGTATGGCTCCAGAGCGTGGGTGCGCAGCAATATGCCCAGTTTCTGCGATGTCATCTGGCAGAAATGGCAACCGGTGCCGAAAAAGCACACTATCTTGTCGCCTTCCAGGCTGGTGGAAGGAATCTGCCCCGACTCCACAGCGCTGTCGAAAGATTCTTTGTTGAAATAGCTTCTGCCATATTGCGAGAAGCGGAAATTGTCAGGCACAGAGACAATGAACACCAGTGCGAAGCTGGCAAGAAAGATGAGGGCGGTCCACATGCCCTTGTGCCTTATCTGGAAAGAGCGGCCCCACAGACAGGGCAGCAGCAGGGCCGTCATGGCCATGTTCTTTATCAGCGACTGTGCGGGGGTGAAGTCTATCAGCTCGCCGAAACAATGGCACGACCCCTCGTCGCCGCGCAGCAGCAGCCATATCAGAAATGCCGAAAAACCTGCCAGGGTGAAAATGCCCGCCGCTGCGCTCAGCCGGGCGTGCAGGTTAGAAATCATCCACACTCCGAGAAAAAGTTCGAAGGCAATCACCACACGCGCAAGCACAAACGAAACGCCCATCGGGAAAATCTCGAAGCTGAATATGTACAATTCAAAAATATCGGCGGAAAGCAATTTTGCCACCGCCGATACTATGAATAATATTCCTACAAATATTTTAAGGAAAAGTTTCAATTAGAAGACTTTGGGAGAACACTTGGAATCTGCCACCTTGCTGCCTTTCACGGTAAGGTTGCCATTCATGTCAGAGCATTTGCCGTCATCCAGCTTTACAGTGATTTCGGTTGAAATGCCAAGGACCTCGTATTTGCAGGTGCACTCCTTAGAGCAACTTGCCATGCAGAACATGAAACCAACTGCCACAATTGCTATCAGTACTTTTTTCATCTTGAGTATGGATTTAATTGGTTAGTAATATCTTATTCGTCTTCTTCATCTGTTTCAGCCTCTTCTGCCGCGGGCTTTGCAGGCTCTGCCTTTGCCACCTCGGCCTGCTTTGCAGCATCCTGGGCAGCCTTCTGAGCCTCTTTCTCAGCCTTGAGCTCTGCCCTCTTCACCTGGCGCGCCTTGATGCTTATGACAACCTCGGTGAAAGCGTAGACTATCAGAGCTATTCCAAACACCAGATAGAGGATGGGCTTGCCCTGCCACTGACGCATGAACAGCACCACCACGCCGCATACTGCCACAATGAAAGGCATGATGAACCACACAGAATCAACATGGGCTTTCTTGCGGACAGATATCAGGTTTACAATCTGTCCCACACCGAAAACAAGCATGATGGCTCCGAAGAGGTACATCGAAAGTCCTGCGAAAAATGCAGGGAAGATGATGAGCAGAAGGCCGAACACCACATCGAAGATGCCGTTGAAGCTCATGATGTTGGTGTGACCCTCCTCACGCTCAGTGTAGGAAAGTGCCAGCGAGATGCCGCCGATCACCACCAGCACCGCACCGATCACTCTGATGACAGTCTCGATGGCTGTGCCGGGCCATACCACCATTATGACACCGAGAACAAGCGCAAGAATCGCTCTCACGATGCCATAGGCGGGGCTGAAAAGGGTGTTGAAGATTTTCATGACTTTATTCTTTTACAAAAGCGAGTATCTCGTTTTTCTTGACTGATGCGCCCTGTGCGGGATATACAGCCACATATTTGCCGGTTACGGGAGCTTTGATCTCTTCAAGTCCGTAGTAAGCCTGGATGCGGCAGATCACGTCGCCGGCCTTTACGGTGTCGCCGACATTGGGAGCTGTGGACTCGTCCACAACGTCATACTGCCATACGACCTGTCCTGATACGGGAGCCTGGATGGCAACTGCATCGGGATATACTTCTGTAACCTTTGTGATGTCGATCTTGGGAACTTCCACAACGGGACGTTTCACAATGATGGGAGCACCTGCCTTCTCGCGTGCAGCCTCGAGGTCTTTCTCGAAACGCTGTTTTGCAACGCCGCTCTTATAGTCGCGGTACTGGCGCTCGTGCATTGCCATCTCGAAGAGCTCTTCGTCGTCCTGACCGCAGTCCCAGCCCTCTTCCTTCATGAGCTGACGGTAGTGGTCGAGCTGGTTGGGGAACGCATCCTGAGGCTCGCCTGTGTAGAACTCGAGGCCTTTCTCCTTTGCAAGGTCCACAATCTCGGGTGCAAGAGGACCGGGCAGCTTGCCGGTCTTGCCAAGGATCATGTTCCATGTGTCGGGGTCGATGCGTGTCCAGCGGGGCTCGCCTTTGATGGTGTTCATGAGATTAAGCAGCGCGGTGTTCTTCACATACTGGCTGAAAGGAGTCACCAATGGAGGATAACCGAGCTTGGGCCATACATATTCCACCTCCTGGAACAGTTTCACTGCCAGTTCGTTGAGGCTGAGTTCCTTCTCGCCTTTTGCGCGGAGAGTCATGTTGATTGCGCCCTGGAAGCCCTTGAGGTCGGCCATCATGGATCCCATCATACCGCCGGGAAGGCCGCAGCCCACGAGGAGTGATGACATCTTTGAGTTTGAAGGCTCGATGAAGAAGCCCAGGAAGTCGTCCATGAAGCTCTGGGTGAGGCGGCGTACCTCCATATATGCATCCATATTGAGGTCCTTTACAAGGAAGCCGTCGTATTTCATCATCTCGCGGATGGTGATTACATCGGGATGAACCTTACCCCATGACAGAGGCTCTACAGCCACGTCGAGGTAGTCGGCGCCTGCGCGTGCCACCTCCAGCATGCTTGCGGGAGAGAAGCCGGGGCCGGTGTGGCCGTGGTACTGAACCTTGATGTGGGGATATTTGGTCTTGATGCTGTGAACAAGCTTGCCGAGGACTGTGGGGCGGCCGATACCTGCCATGTCTTTCAGACAGATTTCGTCGCAACCATATTCAACAACTTTGTCTACAACGCCCATGTAGTACTCTACAGTGTGGATGGGTGAGTTGGTGATACTCAGAGCCACCTGTGAGATCATACCTGCCTTTTTTGCATATTCCACTGAAAGGCGGAGGTTGCGGTGGTCGTTAAGACCGCAGAAGGAACGGGAGATGTTGGTGCCCTGTGCGCATTTTACCTTGTACATCAGTTCGCGGACGTCTGCCGGAACGGGGTTCATGCGGAGTGCGTTAAGACCACGCTCAAGCATGTGGGTCTGAATACCGACCTTGTTGAAAGGAGCCGTCCACTTGCGGACTGCAACGTTGGGGTTCTCGCCGAAAAGGAGGTTGACCTGCTCGAAGGCACCACCGTTTGTCTCCACTCGGTCGAAACAACCCATGTCAATGATAGCAGGGGCCACCTGCACCAGCTGGTCCACCCTGGGAACATATTTTCCAGAGGACTGCCACATATCTCTGTAAACCAGAGAGAATTTGATTTCTCTTGCCATAATGTATGTTAATATTTCACTATATTCAGTTATGAAAAGCAAATATATTAAATTTTTGTTGGATTTTGAAAAATTTGTTTACCTTTGCCGTCCCAAATACATGGTGGGCGTAGTTCAGTTGGTTAGAGCGTCAGATTGTGGTTCTGAATGTCGTGGGTTCGAGTCCCACCTCCCACCCTTACAAGGCCGTAGGTTTTCCTGCGGCTTTTTTTGTTATTACCGCCTGCCAGCTTCTGCAGGCAAATGCAGCCGCGCCGGCGGATACGGTGATGCAAGTCTGTCGCATTGCCAGTCCACGTGCACCTGCCCTACAGCATAGTATAGCGCCTATTGTTGTGGACTGGGGCTCTCCAGAGCGCGTCAGTCCATGATGATCGCCCTTTCAGATGCACCAGTGGCCCCCTGTCGTGTCCTGGAAACATTTTACGATAGCCTGTTCCGTACATAAAGCTGAGGCGAGCATAAGGCTGAGGCGAGTGCCCCCGTGCCGGCTGCCAGCTTTCGTGACATTCATCTATGCACGGCAATGTGGGCTGTAGGTGGGTCTGGGGCACATCGGCGTGCGTAGATGAGGGGAATGAGGTCTCATCTAAGCAC
The DNA here is from genome assembly GCA_045617865.1 of Bacteroidales bacterium. GTDB lineage: Bacteria > Bacteroidota > Bacteroidia > Bacteroidales > UBA932 > Equibacterium. The sequence goes on from JAZLJK010000011.1 coordinate 5,532, forward strand.
GGCAATCGCCACTGCAGGCACCTGTGAGGCACATCGGCGTGCTAAGATGAATGTCACGAAGCCGTTCGGGAGGGGAACGTTGCCCTCACATCGCCCCAACCCAAAGCCTGCTCCCTCAAACGAGGCGATTCTCCTTTCTTTCTGCCCCGTTTTTATGAAAGAATGCCCACCGGTAGCAGTCCGGGTGCCGGCGGATGCGTTTCAGCGTCAAATCTGCCGATTTTGCTACTGTTTCACGCCGGCAGCAGAGAAGCGGGCGGCAGGCTCCTCAAGGGGCATATGGCCGCCCATGGTCTTTGAATCGGAGGGACCACAGCAGACAAGTTCCGCGCAGGCGGAGCGGTCCGAAAGCAGCTGCGGGAGGGGGTAAGCTAGCGCTCGAACGAAGTGAGAAAAGCGCCCCTTCCAGCACTGCTTCGGCCGCGGAGCCGGAGCGGGACGCCGGATGCGTGCGGGAAGGAAGAGCGCTGCGAAATGCCCCGGAGGGACTGCCGTCCGCCTCAGCCAGCACCGTTATGTGCACTGCTACCCTGGGTGCCGGTCATGGCCCCCGGACGGGCTTCTGGCAAGGGCGCGCAGAACCTATGGTGCGCGGTCCCGGGGCTCGCAAAAATTACTCAAACTGTACGTCAAAGGTGCCGGCGATGGAAGCACTGAAAGCAGTCGGGGATAAAAGCAGAATCCATAAAAAAACATTACCTTTGTGATATTCAGCTGTGTATTTGCATTTATATAATGTCGGTTGGTTCCGCGAAAGTGCACAAACACCTGGGAACCGGAACCGTATGCGCCCACGGGTACAGGAACGGTGTAATCACGGAACCGGAACCGTATGTGTCCACGGCTACAGGAACGGTGCAATCACGGGACCGGAACCGTATATAATCACGGACACAGAAACTGGACATACGGGCGGGACGGTCCACGGGCTGAGCATCGTGACGTGTTCAAAAACTGGAGGGAATCCTGCCGGCAGAACTTGAAAACTTGGAAATTTGACAAAACAACCATCGTTATGAAAAAGACATACCTCTTCACTCTTGCCGTGGCCGCAATGACATTGGCAGCGGCAGCCTGCTCTGACCTCGGACTCGACAACAACAATGACAGACCTCAGAGGGTAAAGGAGCGCGAGGATATTGTCCTCACAAAGGGTCATCAGGAGATGGTGCCGATGAGCAACACCTTCGCATTCAACTTCTTCACAGCCGTGAACAAGGCCGAATGCAAGAGCGGCAACACCACCGGCAACCTTATGGTGAGCCCGCTCAGCATGCAGAGCCTCCTGAGTCTGATGACTCCCGGTGCAAGCGGGAAGCTGGCTGAGGATATCATCAAGGGGCTCGGCTTTGACGGCTACACCACAGAAGATCTTGCCGACTATTACAAAGAGCTGATTCCGGCTCTCCTCAGTGCAGACAAATCGACAAAAATATGGAACGCCAATGCCATCTGGGTGCGCGAGCCTGTGAAGATTGACAAGAAATACCAGAGCTTTGTGCAGGACAAGTATGATGCAACCGCATCTGACATGCCGCTGGACGGCAAGGAAGCAGCCGACCTCATCAACAAATGGTGCTCGAAAAACACCAACAAGATGATTGACCACATCTTTGACAATGTGGACGACGACATCAAGATGGTGCTTGCCAACGCCCTGTATTTCAAGGGAATCTGGAGTGAAAAATATAAGTTTGACGAAGCATCCACCAAAGACGAGAAATTCACTAATGCCGACGGCACCGACAAGAAGGTCAAGATGATGCACAAGACTTTCGAGGGCAACGCATTCTGCGACGACAAGATTGCTTCTGTATCGCTGCCCTTCGGCAACCAGGCTTTCAACATGAGGTTCATCATGCCGGTTGATGAAAATGAAGACATCAACAAGACACTGGCCTCGATCACATCTGAGAAGTGGAGTGAGATCAACGGCTGGGGCGAGCATACAGAACGCTACGGCGAAATCATAATGGCGCTGCCCCGCTTCGAGAGCGAGTATGAGGCATCGAACGACATTCTCAAGGAAGCATTCAACAACATAGGGCTCGGAAGTCTCTTCTCTTGCGTGTTCGACAAGATTGCCAGCGAAGACATGGTCCTTGCCCAGGTGGGACAGAAAACCAAAATCAAGGTGAATGAGACTGGCGCCGAGGCGGCAGCCATCTCGTGGGGCTCGATGAAATGCACGGACGCAGGGCCGGTTGACGGCAAGTTCTATTTCGAGGCCACCCGCCCGTTCATCTATGTGATAAGCGAGGTCAGCACCGGAGCAGTTCTCTTTGCCGGCGCAGTCAAGAAGCTGTAGCCCCACACGGCCGGCTTCAGCCGCCGGTAGCAGGAACAAGGAGCCGGCGCAGTCAAGAAGCTGTAAATCAGGCGGCACACCGCAAAAATAATTTTTGCATTTCACAAAATAAGTCTATCTTTGCGCACCTTTTCTCGAGAAGATAAGGAAGTTAACCACATTATTTAACTTTAAATTCATCAAAGATGGCTGTTAAAATTCGCCTTTCACGCCACGGCAAAAAGAATTTCGCATTCTATCACATCGTGGTAACCGATGAACGCTCACCCCGTGACGGTCGTTACATTGAGCAGATCGGAACTTACAACCCCAACACTAACCCTGCATCCATCGTCCTCAACGGCGAGAGAGCTCTCTACTGGCTCAACTGCGGTGCACAGCCCAGCCCCACAACACGTCGTATCCTTTCTTACGAAGGTGTACTCCTGAAGAAGCATCTCCAGGGCGGCGTTGCCAAAGGTGCGCTGACTGAGGCTCAGGCAGAAGCTAAATGGAATGCCTGGAAAGCAGAGAAAGACGCTAAGGTAGCTGCCAAGGCAAGTGCTGTCGCTCAGACTAAGAGAGACGCTGCCAAAGCTGCTAAAGAGGCTGAAGCAAAGGTTAATGCTGAGCGCGCAGAAGCTATCGCCAAGAAGAGAGCTGAAGCTGAGGCTGCTGCCAAGGCTGCCGCTGAAGCTGCTGCTGCAGAAGCTGCCGCACAGGAGGCTGCTGAAGCACCCGCTGAAGAAGCTGCTGCTGAATAGTCTTATGCGAATCACCAAATCGTACGGCACTGATGGCGGCTTCATTGTAAGCGCACCTGAACTGACGGATGATTTGCAGAAAACAGAACCGGTATTCATCGTTTTCGATGAACTGCCGGTTCCTTTTTTTATTGAGGAGTTCACCCCGAAGGGTAGCACCAAATATTATATGAAGCTTGAGGATGTCGACACTCTCGAAGATGCAGAGGAGCTGGTGGGCCGCGACATCCTGCTTTCTGATGAAGAGGAAGACGACGGCATCTCGCTCACAGGCTTCACTCTGTTCGACCAGAACAAAAAAGAAATAGGCCCCATCACGGATTTCATCGACATTCCGGGCAATCCGTGCATAGAAGTGAACGGCGCGCTTGTCCCCTGCGCCGATGAATGCATCATAAAGGTGGACAGCAGGAAGAAGAGAATCTACCTGAATATAGCGGACGGTCTTCTGGACTGACAGTGCACGCCCGAGCTGCTGAGGTCCGCTCCTCTGCCCTATTTTTCCAACTTAGTCTTATAGAAAGTGCGTGTGAGCCCCTTCGCAATGTTCTGAAGGCGCTTTGCAATGATTTTTTTGCGGATGGGCGCGGCCTTGTCGGTGAAGAGCACACCGTCGAGATGGTCCATCTCGTGCTGTACCATGCGGGCTGCGAACTCATCGAATGTCTCCTCCACCTCTTCCAGGTCTTCGTTGAAGTAGTGGACCGTGATCACCTTGGGACGGGTGATGTCGGCGTTGACATTGGGGAGGCTGAGGCAGCCTTCGCCATATTCTATGGTCTCTTCGCTCTCAGACACAATCTCGGGATTGATCATCTTGCGCACAAAGCCCTTCAGGTCGGGGAAAGTGTCGACCAGGTCGTTGCCGTCCACAATAAGGATACGTTTTGAGATGCCCACCTGAGGCGCGGCCAGGCCGCATCCGTCGGCATTCTTCATGGTCTCTGCCATGTTGTCGAAGAATTCATGCATCTCTTCTTTTGTGGTTGTGCTCAGATCCACATCCTCTGCCTCGCGGCGGAGCACCGGTGATCCGTAGAGAAAAATCGGGAGTATCATAGTCTATTGCTGTGTAGGTTCTTTTATTGCATCCGGTCTGTCCAGGTAAGTCTGAAGAATGATTGCTGCACTGATCTTGTCCACGGCACTCTTGTCGCGGCGGTCCATCTTCTTCATTCCGCCGTCTATCATGGAGCGGTGCGCAAGCACTGATGTGAATCTCTCATCTTCCAGAGTCACAGGGACATTCGGGAATTTTTTCTTAAGCAGCGGCAGAAAGGCGTCGACATCACGCGCAGCTTCCGAGGGCTGGTTGTTCATATTCATCGGATAGCCGACCACAAAGCGGATAATGGTCTCATTCTGCGAGTATTTTTGAAGATATTCTATTATCTTTGCAGAATGAACAGTCTCCAGCGCACTGGCAAAAATCATCAGCGGATCGCTGACTGCCAGCCCGGTGCGTTTGCGTCCGAAGTCGATGCCGATTATTCTGTTCATACGCCACAAAGTTAGTGCAATATGACGAAAAACCGAAAAACTTATAATTTTTCAATATCCGACACCGACGGCAACCAGAAGATTTTCTCTTTCAATGCCAGCGGTGCGAGACTGGCCGCCATCATCGCCGGAGCGTTTCTGCTGCTGGTGCTGCTGGCCTGGCTGCTGGTGTCATACACCCCGCTGCGCCGCACAGTGAAAGGCTATCCTTCAGTGGTGACACGCGAAGCCGCACTGCAGAACCGCCTTACAATAGACTCGCTGGAAAGGCAGATGTCGCTCTGGGCATACGAGCTCAGCAACATCCAGAGGATCATCACAGGCCGCGAACCTATAGACCTTGACAGCATTGCCACCAGCTCTTCCGACGAAGAGCTGAGCGATGCCTACCGCGCACTCTTCGCCAGCCGCGACTCTCTGCTCCGCGGCACGATAGAGAAAGAGACCGCGTTCGACATGGCATCGGGCAAGGGAAAGGTAGAGCAGATAGAGGGACTCCACTATTTCACACCCGTCAAGGGAATGGTGACCGAAGGGTTCAGCGCGGCCCATCAGTGGCTTGACATCTCCGCCGAGGATAACACCACCATCTGCAGTATCCTGGACGGCACTGTGATAGGCGCCGACTGGAACGACCTCACCGGATATGTAATCACAATCCAGCACAGCAACAATCTCATTTCAGTATACAAGCACAACGACAAACTGCTGAAGAAGGCTGGAGACCGCATCAAGGTGGGCACTCCCATTGCAGTTGTCGGCAGCACGGGCAGCCTCAGCAGCGGAACTGGTCTTCACTTCGAACTCTGGCACAACGGCAAGGCAGTTGACCCGGCACTTTACATCAATTTCTAAATGAGCGAGAATCCGAAAAAAAGAATAGCAATCCTCGGGTCCACCGGATCGATAGGCCGCCAGACACTTGATGTCTGCAGCCAGCATCCCGACATATTCCAGGTGGAGATGCTCACTGCAAACACAAGCAGCGGGCTGCTGATAGAGCAGGCTTTGAAGTTTGACCCCAACTGCGTGGTGATATGCGACAGCAGCAAGTATCAGGAGGTGTTTGACGCGCTTGACCCGCACGGAATCAAGGTGTTCAGCGGAATAGAGTCGGTAGAAGACCTTGTGAAAGGTGACAACATAGACATTGTGCTCACCGCAATGGTGGGATTTGCCGGACTCCGCCCCACCCTGGCGGCGATAAAGGCGGGCAAGACAATTGCCCTGGCGAACAAAGAGACACTTGTGGCGGCGGGCAGCCTGGTGACACAGTTGGCCGCGGAATATCACGCCCCCATCCTCCCGGTGGATTCAGAGCACTCTGCAATCTTCCAGTGCCTCCACTGCGGCAGCCAGCACGAGGTGGAGAAGCTGGTGCTCACATGCAGCGGCGGCCCGTTCCGCCAGAAGAGCCGCGAAGAGGTGTTCAACGCCACTGTTGAGCAGGCACTTGCCCATCCTAAATGGAACATGGGAGCCAAGATCACCGTGGATTCCGCCAGCCTGATGAACAAAGGGCTTGAGATAATCGAAGCCAAGTGGCTTTTCGGAATGCAGCCCGAAGACATAGAGGTGGTGATCCATCCCGAATCAATAATCCACTCAATGGTGCGCTTCCGCGACGGAGCCATCATCGCACAGCTCTCCGACCCGGACATGCGCATCCCCATCCAGTTTGCGCTGGCATATCCCGGGCGTCTGGAGCTCGACACAGCGCGCACCAATTTCCCCGCACTGGGCTCGATGTCGTTCTTCGCCCCCGACCCAGAGAGATTCCCCTGCCTGCAGCTTGCCTACAAGGCCCTGCAGAAGGGCGGCAACACCGCCTGCGCCATGAATGCCGCCAACGAAGTGGCAGTGGCAGCGTTTTTGCAGCAAAAAATAGCTTTCGGACAGATTCCCGAAGTGATAGATTATGCGATGAGCCGCACATCTTTCGTGGCAGATCCGCAGCTTGAAGATATTTTTGAAACCAACGCCGAGGCTGAAAGAATAGCCAAGGCTTACCTTAACTAAAAGAAGATGGTACTATTTGTAAAGATAATCCAAGTAATTTTCGCCCTCTCGCTGCTCGTGCTGGTTCACGAGTTCGGCCACTACCTTTTTGCAAAACTCTTCAAGACAAGGGTTGACCAGTTCTACATGTTCTTCAACCCCAAGTTCTCTATTTTCAAGTGCAAATGGTTCAACGGCAAGCTCCATTGCAAGTTCTTCTCAAAGAACACAGAGATGCTGCCGCCCGACACCGACCTCAGCACCCTCAGCGACGACGACTGGCGCAAATACCCCGACAACACCGAGTACGGTATCGGCTGGGTGCCTCTGGGAGGTTACTGCGCGATAGCGGGCATGGTGGACGAGACCAAGACTGCCGACGACCTCTGCAAAAAGCCGCAGCCCTGGGAGATGCGAACCAAACCTGCATGGCAGAGATTCCTGATCATGTTCGGCGGCGTGTTCTTCAACTTCCTGCTGGCCATAGGGCTCTATGCTGCAGTGCTGCACCACTGGGGCGAGGAGTACCTGCGCAACGACGACGCCGTATACGGCATTGCCGTTAACGACCTCTCCTATGAACTCGGATTCCGCAACGGCGACCGAATCCTCAGCTTCGACGGCAAACCCGTCGATGATTTCTCACAGCTGCAGATAGAGCTTCTGCACTCCAAGGCCACCGAAGCTCTGGTGCTCCGCGGCCAGGACACTGTGAAAATCAATATCAGCGAGGAATACATTCCCGCAATGCTCAATTCGCCCGGAATGTTCACACTTGCATATCCTTTTGTTGTGGCCGGCTTCGCCGAGAATTCAATCAACGAGAATTCGGGTCTGCAGAGCGGCGACCGCATTGTGGGGCTGGACGGCGAGCAGATGTGCATCGTGCAGGATATCCAGGCCGCTCTCAAGCAGCATAAGGGCGACTCTGTGAGCGTGGCTGTGGACCGTGCCGGCAGCGTTGCCGAAGTTGGTCTGCAGGTGGATACCACCGGTATGGTGCAGGTTCTTCTTGAAAACGACCTCACAAAGTTTTTCAATGTCACCTACAACAAATACAAGTTCTTCCCCGCAATCCCCGCCGGCATCAGGAAGGCCTGCGCATACATAAAGAGCTACGCCAAGGACCTCGGCCTCATCTTCTCACCCAAGACCCAGGCCTACAAGAGCGTGGGCAGCTTCATCACCATAGGCCGCATCTTCCCCGGCACATGGGACTGGGAGAGAGTGTGGAGCCTCTGCGCAATGCTCTCGATCATGCTGGCAGTGCTCAACATCGTGCCCATCCCCGGCCTGGACGGCGGCCACATCCTTTTCATCTTCGTGGAAATAATCACCGGACGCAAGCCAAGCGACAAGTTCCTTGAGGTGGCACAGACCATCGGCATGATTTTCCTCCTCGCCCTGATGGTGCTTGCCTTCGGCAATGATATCCGGAGTCTGTTCTGATAATTTTAAAATCACAATATGAAATTCAAATTCACATTTGCAATAATTCTGGCCGCAGTGAGTCTTGCCGGATGCAAGAGCAGCGGAGAAGTAATCCTTCCTTCAATCAGCGGCAAGGCCGGCGAAGTGGCCGTGGTGTGCTCGAAGGTCGAGTGGGAGTCGGAGCCCGGCAACACCATCAGAGACCTTCTGACAGAAGAGGTGCCCTATCTGCCTCAGGCAGAGCCAATGTATGATCTGTGCAATGTGCCGCCTCAGGCATTCAACAAGATTTTTCAGGTGCACCGCAACATAATTATCATTGATACAGAGGATTCTTACACTGAAAGTAGATTTCTGGTCCGCAACGACGTGTGGGCCGCACCGCAGATTGTGATGAAGGTGGAGGCTCATGACGGAGCTGCCGCAGCAGAGGTTATAAGCCAGAAAGGCGGCGAAATACTGCGCCTGCTGGCCGAGGCCGAGAGAAACCGCGTGATTACAAACAGCAAGGTAAGCGAAAATGCTGCCCTTCGCACAAAAGTCAACGGAATGGTGGGCGGTTCGCCCTATTTTCCCAAAGGATTCACCATAAAGAAAGAGGCAGAGAACTTCCTCTGGATCTCAAGCGAGACCACCTTCACTATTCAGGGCATCCTTGTATGGAAGTATCCATGCACATTCGAGGCTGACCTCACTCCCGAGGCACTTGCCGCAAAGCGCAACGAAATCACAATGGCACAGATTCCCTGCATGACCGACAACAGTTACATGATCCTTAACCCTGCAATCTTCCCGGGACATGAGAATATCACCCTGAACGGGAGGGATATTGTGGAGATGCGCGGATTGTGGGAAGCCTACAATGATTTCATGGGCGGCCCGTTCGTTTCCCATTCTTTCCTGAGCAAGGACGGCCGTTGGGTGATAACGCTGGATGCGTTTGTATATGCTCCAAAATACGACAAGAGACCTTATATACGCCAGGTTGAAAGCCTGCTTTACTCGTTTGATTGGAATAATCTGGAAGCAAATTAAAAATAAATTTGGATAAAGCAAATTTTTGGCTACCTTTGCACTCCCTTATTTTAAGGCTTATAGAGGGTGGGTTCGTCTAACGGTTAGGACTCAAGATTTTCATTCTTGCTATAGGGGTTCGATTCCCCTACCCACTACTAATAATATAAAAAATTAATATAATGGCAAATCACGCATCAGCAGACAAGCGTTATCGCCAGAGCGAGACACGCAGATTGCATAACAAGTATTATGCAAAAACAACCAGGAACGCCATCAAGGCTATCCGTAACACAACAGACAAAGCAGCCGCAGAGGCAATGGCCCCCAAGGTTTATGCAATGATTGACAAACTTGCAAAAGTTAACATCATTCACAAAAACAAAGCTGCCAATTTGAAAAGCGGAATCGCTCTCTATATCAACAAGCTCGCATAATTTGAGTTTTTAGACCCGCTTTTAATGAAAAACTCCTCAGATTTGAGGAGTTTTTTCATTTTATAGGCATTATGGGTCAGACTACACACAAGTCAATCAAGGATTGGAGAGAAGAAGAGCGCCCCGTTGAGAAACTGATGGCCAGAGGGGCGGGCGCTCTCACGAATGCAGAGCTTCTGGCTGTTCTGATACACACGGGAAGCGGGGAGAAAAGCGCGGTTGCGCTGGCCGGAGAGATCATGGATCTGGCAGGCAACTCTCTGCGCGACCTGAGCAACATCTCGAAAGAGAAGCTGCTGGCCGTGAAGGGAGTGGGCGTAACCAAGCTGGCAAGCCTCACTGCGGCATTTGAAATCGGGAGGCGGATGACATCCGAATCATCGGTCAATCCCACCATCTCATGCCCGAAGGATGTGGCAGAATATATGGCCAGGCACTTTGCCGGACTGGACCACGAAGAGTGCTGGGCGATTTATCTCAACCGCTCGAACCGCGTCATATCGAAAGAGTGCATCAGCACTGGAGGCATCTCCTCCACCGTCATGGATGTCAAGATCATAACCAAGCGCGCCATAGAGAAGATGGCCAGCGGCATAATCCTCACCCACAACCATCCCAGCGGCAACCTGCGCCCCGGCGAACAGGACATGAAGGTGACTGCCTCGCTCAAAGAAGCGCTGGCTCTGCTGGACATAGCCCTGGTGGACCATGTCATAATGGGTGACAATGGGAGATACTTCAGTTTCAGCGACGGCTGTTAGAGCTCTTTGCGCAGGCGGGCGATGGGAATGTCAAGCATATCGCGGTATTTCGCCACGGTACGGCGCGCCACCTCGTAGCCTTTCGCTTTCAGAACCTCAACCAGCTGCTCGTCGGTAAGAGGCTTATGCTTGTCTTCCGCCTCGATGCTCTCTTTAAGGATGCTCTTGATCTCGCGGGTCGAAGCTTCTTCGCCAGACTGTGTGGCAAGCCCCTCGGAGAAGAAGAACTTGAGGGAATAAATTCCGAACGGAGTCTGGACATATTTGCTTGCAACCACGCGTGAGATGGTGGAGATGTCAAGGTTGGTTATTTCTGCTATGTCCTTCAGCACCATTGGTTTGATAAGAGCCTCATCTCCTTCTGTAAAGAAATCGCGCTGATAGTTGAAGATGGCGGTCATGGTGTTGCGCAAGGTCTTCTCGCGCTGTTTGAGCGCCTCCACAAACCATTTTGCGGAATTGTACTTCTGCTTTATGAACGCTGTGGCCTCTTTCTCCGCCTTGCTGGCATTCGAGGGGATGTCAAGCATCTTGTCGTATACCTTGTTGACGCGGATCTCGGGCACATTGAACCTGGGCATCACAATCTTCAGCTCACCGCTCATCTCGTCGGGAGTGATTATGAAGTCGGGCACAATCTGATGGGCCTGGTCCTGATAGGTGTCGTCAAGCTGTCCGCCGGGATGGGGATTGAGGCATGTGATTTCTGTAAGGACGCTGCGCAGTTTCTCTTCATCTATGTCAAGCTTTGACATTATCTTGTCGTAGTGACGTCTCGACAGTGACTCGAAGCACTCTGAAAGCACTCTCCGCGCAAGTTCACGGTTTTCACTGGGCTCCTTTGCATCAAGCTGCAGCTCAAGGCATTCCTGAACGTCGCGCGCACCCACTCCCGCCGGGTCGAATGTCTGTATCACCTTCAGCACCTCTTCCAGCTCATCCACCGGGACCTCCATTGAAAGCTTGAATGACATGTCGTCGCTGAGACTTTCCAGGTCGCGGCGCAGGTAGCCGTCGTCGTCGAGCATACCTATCACAAAAAGCGCTATCTGATGCTGCCTCTCGTCCAGATGCACATAGCCAAGCTGCTCCACCAGGCTCTGATGGAAGCTCTCCTTGACTGAAATTCTGGTGTAGAGAGGGTCTTTTATGTCTTTGTCCTTGCTGTAGTTGTCGGCACGCAGTTTATATGACGGAATGGGGTCGTTCGAATCTGACTGCCTGTCGTCGAGGGCCACATTCTTGGGGGTGTCGTCTTCGGGATCTTCATTCACAACTTCGTCCAGCACAGGATTGTCCTCCAGCTCGCGCTGGATGCGCTCTGCAAGCTCCAGAGTGGGGAGCTCGAGAAGCTTGATGGTCTGTATCTGCAGCGGAGAAAGCTTCTGTGTGAGCTTCATCTCCTGTGTCAAACTCTGTTTTGCCATAATAGAATCCTTTCCTACAGCATTGGATATTTAATCGTTTCCTTTACAATGAATCCGGTGGGATACTGCCACTTGATGGAATTGAGAAATCTGGTGGCGTCTCTTCTGGTGCGGAAATCTCCCACTGTAACTCTGAAATAGGGGTTTTCATAGTCGCGGTACACACCCACACCGGGATGCTGCGCACTGAAGGCTCCCATCACACTCTCTGATTTTGCACGTGCATTCTGCCCGTTGTCAAAGAATATGCGGATGCGGTAGCCGTGCATCTTCTTGGAGGCGTTGCGGGCGATGTGGTTTTCCATTGCCTTTGCCACAGCGGGGCTCTGCACCACTTCAACCCTGCCTGTCCTGCCAGTACCTCCTTTGACCACATTGAAGATGCTCTTGCCGGCCAGTGATGAGTCGACTGCCGACTGCCCGGCATAGGTCATGTCAACTGCCTCGTCCGCTTCCTGCTGCACAGGATTCTGTGCAAAGGCAGCCAGGGGGCAGAGAAGCAGCAGCGCCAGTATCTTCAGTTTTCTCATTTCTGCAGTTTCTCTAAAAGCTCTGCCACTGAAGCACCTTTCTCCTTGAATCTCTTGGAGATGGGGCCCACCTTGACAACGCAGTCATAATCAAGCTTGTATTCCTTGGCCTCCAGATTCTCCACGTTCATGTTGATTACCGTGAGGGCCGCGATGGCATTTTCAAACTCCACCTTGAGGGGAATTGTGACCTGCTCGGCCTCTTTCTTATGGAGAACATGGCGGCGGGTGTCGTCAGACACTGCCGATGCAATCTTGTGGCCGCGGCGGTTGTAGAGGACAGCGCTGCACTCTTTCAACTCAACATTGTGGCCGGACTGGTTCTCTGCGTCGAGCACCAGGTTCGTGACGAATGAGAACTGCTTGTTTGCAAGGTCAAGCTCTTTGAACTTTTCAAGTGAATAACCGTTGACCGTGATCTGGTCAGCGATATTTCCGCAGGCGCCCAGCATAAGGCAGGCTGCAAGAAGAACGAATAATTTGATACGCCTCATAATACTTTCAAACTCTATTTTGGAACAAATATAAGAAAAAACTAATTTCGCGTCGTAAGAAACTGCCTGCAGTTTCTAAAAAACCGACAAATGAACAAAACTGTATTTATTGAAACATACGGCTGTCAGATGAATGTGAATGACAGCGAAGTGGTGCTGGCCATTCTGCAGAAAGACGGTTTCTCTCTGTGTGACAATCCGTCTGAAGCCGGGCTGGTCTTAATCAATACTTGTGCCATCCGTGACAATGCAGAGCAGCGCATACTCGGCAGGCTTGATTTCTTCCGACTGCAGAAAAAGCAGAACCGCAGCCTGAAAGTGGGTGTGATAGGCTGTATGGCAGAGCGTCTGAAAGAGAAGCTGCTGGAAAACAAGACAGTCGACCTGGTGGCAGGACCCGACGCATACCGCGACCTGCCCCGCCTGCTGGAAGCTCTCGAGTCCACAGGCGAGAAGCAGATCAACACTCTTCTCTCCCACGAAGAGACCTACGGTGACATCTCCCCTGTAAGAATGGACCGCAATGGGGTTAGCGCGTTCGTTTCAATAATGAGAGGCTGCAACAATGTATGCTCTTACTGCGTTGTGCCCTACACCAGAGGTGCAGAGCGCAGCCGCGATGCCGAGAGCATCGTAAGAGAGGCCCGTGAAGCATTCGAGGCAGGCTACCGCGAAGTCAACCTTCTCGGGCAGAATGTAGATTCATACTGCTACGGTGACATCACATTCGCCCGCCTGCTGGCGATGGTGGCAGAGATTTCACCTCTGTTGAGAGTGCGCTTCTCCACATCACATCCCAAGGACATGAAAGACGAGGTTCTGCTTACAATGGCGGCATATCCCAATATATGCAAGCACATCCATCTTCCCGTGCAGTCGGGCAGCAACACAATGCTGGAGAAGATGAACCGCAAGCATACCCGCGAGTGGTACCTGCAGCGCGTGGCGCGCATCCGCGAAATCATGCCTGACTGCGCCATCACCACCGACGTCATTGCAGGATTCTGCGGTGAGACAGAGGCAGACCACGCCGACACACTCGACCTGTTCCGCCAGGTGAAGTTCGATGCAGCCTTCATGTTCCAGTATTCAGAGCGCCCCGGCACAAAGGCAGCCCGCCACTTCCCCGACGATGTGCCGCCCGAGGTCAAGACAGAGCGTCTGAACCAGATCATCGCGCTGCAGGGCGAGCTTTCGCTCGAGAGCAACCGCGCCGATGTGGGCAGGGAGTTCGAGGTTCTGGTGGAAGGGTTCTCAAAGCGTTCTGAAGCCGACCTGATGGGCCGCAACTCCCAGAACAAGGCGTGCATCTTCCCTGCCGGCAATCACCGCCCGGGAGATTATGTCAAAGTCAAAGTAGTTTCCTGCACACCCGCCACACTTATTTGTGAAGAGATCTGATCTGTATCATGAAAGAGATAAAATGCAATCTTGAAAATATCGCCGCTGCAGCAGAAGAGTTTCTGGAGGCAATCGGAGATAACACAGTCATAGCGTTCTACGGCCACATGGGAGCCGGCAAGACCACATTCATCAAGGCGCTCTGTGACAGGCTGGGCGTGACCGACACAGTGTGCAGCCCCACGTTCACCATTGTCAACGAGTATTGCAGCGGAAGCGGGCGCCCGGTGTTCCACTTCGACTTCTACCGCATCAACAGCCTGAAAGAGGCTGTGGACATCGGACTCGACGAGTATTTCTACAGCGACGAGCTCTGCCTGATCGAGTGGCCCGAGAAGATAGAGGAACTCCTGCCGGAAGAGACCCTGAAGGTGACCATAGAGCCCGTTGATGACACCAACCGCACCATCACTTTATGTTTGTAGGGGTAATATCTGACACTCACGGCATCTTCGACGACGCCACCAGGCGTTTTCTCGAGGATGTGGACGTGATCTGGCATGCCGGAGACTTCGGAGGCATCGCCTGCGCCGACCTCATAGCCGGATTCAAGCCGGTCGTGGGGGTTTACGGCAACTGCGACGGCATCGATGTCAGAGTGGTATATCCCGAGACCCAGGTGTTTGAGGCCGAGGGTGTGAAGGTGGCCATGAAGCATATCGGAGGGTTCCCGGGCAGATACGACTACAACGCCTACAACCTCATCACCCGCAGCCAGCCCGACATCTTCGTGTGCGGGCACTCCCACATTCTGAGGGTGATGCGCGACCATAAACTTAACATTCTTGACATAAATCCCGGCTCGTGCGGATTTCAGGGCATACATTCCGTCCGCACTGCGCTCCGCTTCCACATAGACGGCACCGACATACACGATATGGAGGTGGGCGAATGGAAGCGCACCGATTCTTGCCCTTACTAACTGATCTGATATGGAACTCTTCTACTCCCGTGACATAGCCCTCGGCAGCCGCACTCTTGACAGACAGGAGTCGAACCACTGCGTGAAAGTGCTCCGCCACCGCTGCGGCGACACCATCCATGTGATTGACGGACGCGGCAACCTTTACGAGTGCGTGATTGCAGACGACAACCCCAATGCCACTGTGTACGACATCAAGTCCATCACTGAAGGATACGGAAGCCACAGCTACTGGCTGCACATGGCAGTTGCGCCCCCGAAGAACATCGACCGCTTCGAATGGTTCTGCGAAAAGGCCACCGAAACCGGCGTTGACGAAATCACTCCTCTCGTGGGTGACTACTCAGAGCGGAAGGTGTTCAAGGGAGAGCGTTGTGAGAGAATCATAGTTTCTGCGGCGAAGCAGTCACACAAAGGGGCCGTTCCGCAGCTTCATGAACTCACGGGCGTTTCTGATTTCATCATGCAGGATTTCGGTCCTGACACTGCCAAGTATATCTGCTACTGTGATGACACAGCGCCTCTCGGAGGCACAAAGATCCACATCCGTGAAGCGCTGAAGCAGGCAGGAAGCTCAAGGTTTGCCGTAATGATAGGCCCCGAGGGCGATTTCTCGCGCAACGAAATCTCTCTGGCGCTGCAGCACGGCTGGCAGATAATCTCGCTGGGCGACTCCCGCCTCCGCATCGAAACCGCCGCCCTCACCGCAGTCTCAGCCATCTACCTGGCATCGTAGCGGTCGAGGTTGCGGAACTGTATGGCTTCTGAGACACACTGCATGTCTATCTCTTTCTTGCCCGCCAGATCGGCAATGGTACGGGAGAGTTTCAGGATGCGGCCGTAGGCTCGGGCCGAAAGATGCAGTCTGTCTATTATCTTGTTCATGAATTCTGCAAGCTCGCTGTCTATCCTGCAGAAACGCGCAATCTGTGACGCACTCATGGCAGAGTTGGTGAAGATTCCTTCGTCACGGAAGCGTTCCAGCTGGATTTCGCGCGCCCTCGCCACCCTCTCTGCAATTGCCGCAGAAGGCTCGGCATGAGAGTCAGACACCAGCTCGTCTGCCGGGACCCTGTCAACGTACACATGCATGTCGATGCGGTCCATCAAAGGTCCGCTCACGCGCGACATATAGTTGGAAATGGCGTTCTGCGAGCATGTGCACCGCCCGCTGGGATCACCATAATAGCCGCAGGGACATGGATTCATCGAAGAGACGAACATGAATTCGCAGGGATAGTCCACCCTGTACTTCAATCTTGATATCACTATGTGCCCGTCTTCCAGGGGCTGCCTCAGCAGGTCCAGAGTCCCTTTGGAAAATTGTGTGACCTCGTCAAGGTAGAGGACTCCGTTATGGGCAAGTGAAATTTCACCGGGCATGGCATCCTGCCCTCCTCCCAGCAGCGATATCCGGCTGGCGCTGTTGTGCGGTGCCCGAAACGGCCTTTCTCTGAGCAGGCCGCAGTGTCCTATCGACTTGCCCGCCACCGAATAGATTTTGCTGGTCTGGATTGATTCCTGCTTGCTCATAGGGGGCAGTATTGACGGCAGGCAGCCCGCCATCAGAGTCTTTCCGCAGCCCGGGCTGCCTATGAGAATCAGGTTATGAGAGCCTGCTGCGGCTATTTCAAGCCCTCTTTTGGCATGTGCCTGCCCTTTGACATCCTTGAAATCATATATGTAGGAAGGCTCGTCGGCCACCCGCCCCACTCTTTTGATAAGATGCTCCGAACCGTCTTTTGCAGGGTTCAGAATATCAATCACATCACCCAGATTCCGCACCGCAAATACGTTTATGCCGTCTATGTCCACAGCCTCCAGCGCCGAGTCGTGGGGGAAGATGAAATTTTTGAACCCCTGCGCCTTGCAGCTGTCTGCCACCGGCAGCGCCCCCGCCACATCTCTGATAGCCCCGTCCAGCGCCAGCTCACCCATTATTATGAAGTCTGCAAGCACGCTGGCATCCAGCACCTCCATGACGCACAGCAGCGACACCGCAATTGCCAGATCGAACGCAGATCCCTCCTTGCGGATATCGGCCGGTGCCAGGTTTATCAGTACTTTCTTTCCTGGAATGATGTAACCATAGCTGCGAAGGGCGGTGACCACCCGCATAAGGCTCTCTTTCACAGCGCTGTCGGGCAGCCCCACAATATAAAGCCCCACCCCCGCCGACATGTCGGTCTCCACTGTTATAGTCACCACCTTCAACCCAAGACAGGTGGCGCAGAATGTTTTGCAAAGCATAATACGATATATTTGTTTGTGCAAATATATCACTGATAATTAACCTGTTATGCACAAATAACCGGTCGTTCGTCACCATTTTTCGATTTCATAAAACAAACCGGATTTCTAAAAATCATATTGGATTGATTTTTGTTCGAAGATATTGCTTATTTTTGTCTGATATGAAAAAACGTATTGCATTTGCATTGATCTCTGCGCTTGCATTCTGGGGTTCTGCCACAAGCGCTTCAGCACAGACCGACACCTATCTGGAGGCACTGCACCTTTACTTTTCCGATGATGTCAAGGGGGCATTCAACCAGCTGAAGAAGGTTATTGCAGAAGATCCCGAAAACGACGCGGCCTACTACTATATGTCCACCCTTCTGCGCGATGCCTCGGATTCCGAGAACATGCTGCGCGAGGCACTTGAGAAAGACCCCGAAAACTTCTGGTACAACTACCAGCTTGCACACAGGCTGATAGAATCTTCAAATTATCAGGAAGCCGCAGAGATTTTGGAAAATCTTTTTGCAAAGCATCCCAAGAAAAGCATCCTGCTTTCGGACCTTATCGCAATATATATGCAGTCAGGCAATTATGAAAAGGCTCTCGCCGCTCTTGACAAGGTTGAGAATCTGGTGGGAAGAAGCGACATTTCTGCCATGACACGCTTTGAAATAATTGCCACCCAGGGCAGAAGCGAAGATGCATACAAGTATCTGCTCGACTACTACGACGAATCCAAATCAGGTGAGGCGGCCTGCATGCTGGGGCAGATCGCCGACCGCAGCTTCAGGCCCGACGAGGCGCTGCAGTATTACGAAGCGGCACTTGAAGCCAACCCGGACAACACTCAGGCACACTACGGCATGGCCCATATATACCGCAACCGCGGGCAATATGACCTCTATTTTGAAAACATCTATCCGTTCCTGAACGACCCGATGGTGCTGCCGCGCGCAAAGAGCGAATATATGCAGGAGGTGCTGCAGATTCCGCAGTTTGTGCAGGCATTCACACCTCAGGTTGACACAATGATGTCAGCATTGTTTGCAAGCAGCCCTGCAGACTCCACAATCTGCAATCTTACAAGCACTTACATGTGGCAGAGAGGCCAGGTTGACGATGCCATAGCCCTTGCCGGGTCAAATGCCGACAACTATCCGCAGAGCTGGCAGCTGAACATGAACCACGCAATGATGCAGTATTACAGCGAAGATTACGAAGCTGCCGCAAACACTGCAACCGTGTGCCTCCAGAGATTCCCCAACGACCTCAACTTCCTGGAGCTCAGGGGCATCTGCTACTGGCAGCTGGGTCTTCTGGACAATGCTGCAGCCGACTATGCCGCAGGGCTTGCACTGGCTCCGAAAGACAGCACATACGCACTGCATTTCCATGCATCGCTCGGTGACATCTACCATCTGAAAGGCGACCGCAAGACAGCGTTCAAGCACTACGACCAGGCGCTCAAGATAAACAGCAGCTACGCAGTGGTGCTCAACAACTACGCATACTACCTGAGCGAAGACTACACAGCCCCCGTGAAAAAGGCCGACAAGACGCTCAGGCGGGCTCTGCAGATGAGCCGCATCACCATAGAGCAGGAGCCTGACAATGCCACATATCTTGACACATACGCATGGATTCTGCACCTGATGGGGCAGGACCTCGAGGCCAAGGCACATTTCAAGCACGCAATGCTCTACGGAGGCAAGGAGAGCGGAGTGATGCTGCGCCACTATGCCACTGTGCTTGAGGCACTTGGAGAAAAAGATCTTGCATCCGTCTACAGAAAACAGGCTGAAAGGCTCGGCGAATGACATTTATAAAACTGAAGCACATTGTTCTGATTGCGATTCTGCTGCTTGGTGCAACGGCGGCAGAGGCCCAGGACGTGTCGCGCCAGAAAGAGAATATTGCCAAACTCAAGGAAGAGATAGAATACATCGACAACCAGCTCAAGAACGCCACATCGCAGCACAAGGCCAGTATGAACAGCCTTCTGCTTGTAAGGAAGAAGGTTGCGAACCGCAGGAAGCTGGTGGCCGAGGCCGATGAGTCGATAAAAGAATACGACCGTCAGATAAGCGCCAAGAATCAAGAGATTGCAGAGCTGCAGGAACGGGTTGACACCCTCTCTGAATATTATTCGCAGCTGGTTTACAACACCTACAAGAACCGCGACAACAAAGTGTGGTTCATGTATCTGCTGTCAAGTGAGAATATCGGTCAGGGATACCGCAGATTCGCATATCTGAAGAATCTCTCCGGCGCGATGAACCTTCAGGCCATGGAGATAAAAGAGAGCCAGGCCCGGCTGGAAGAGGAGAAGGCCGAGCTTGCAAAGCTTGCTGCAGAGTCAAAATCACTGAAGCAGGAGCGCGAAAAAGACTACAACTCGATGCTCAGCGAAGAGAAGAAGTCACAGTCGATGGTGGACGCACTCGCAAAGGACAAGAAGAAATACACCGCCGCCATAGCGCAGAAGCGCAAGGAAGTTGAGCAGCTGAACAAAGAGATTGAGAAGATTCTGAAAAATCATGTGGCGGCAAAAGAGCAGATAGACTACACAGTGTCAGGCAAGTTCGAGCAGAACAAGGGCAAGCTGCCATGGCCTGTGTCGGGCGTTGTCACCGAGACTTTCGGCGAGCAGACCCACCCTGTATACAAAAACATCAAGCTGCCTGCCAGCAATGGAATTACCATCACCACAGCCAGCAAGAGCAAGGTAAGATGCGTGTTTGACGGTGTTGTGAAGCAGATTCTGATAATGCCGGGCTACAACAAATGCGTACTGGTGCAGCACGGCGAGTATTTCACATTCTACTGCAAGCTTGACAATGCTGTAGTGAAAGCCGGGCAGAAGATTGCCGCCGGCGACACCATAGGCACCCTTGAGCAGGGCGAAGACAACTCATCGCAGCTCCACTTCCAGATCTGGAAGGGCAGCACAAAGCAGAATCCTCAAAGCTGGCTGAAATAATCCTATTCGGGAATAGTGATGCGCTTGTATTTCTTCTGGCGGTGCTCCCACCTTTCACGGGCGTACTGCTGCATGTCGCTCACCTCATCCATCTCATCGATAATCTCCAGGCCGAAGATGGTCTCGATGATGTCTTCAAGGGTGATGATGCCCTGGAAGCAGCCGTATTCATCTATTATGAGGCCCATCTGTTCCTTGCGCTCGAGCAGACCTTCCCATATGTCGCTGATTGAGATCTCCTCATTGAAGAAGGATATGTTGCGGCGGATGTCGGCAAGCTTTACATTGAACTTGTCTCCTGCAAGCATCTCAAGAGCCTCACTACGAAGGATATAGCCTGTGATATATTCGGGACTGTCGGCATACACGGGGATGCGTGAATGGTGCGAGAACGATGCATCCTTGTAAAATTCCAGCAGTGTCATGCTTTCTGGAGCCACTGCAGCCACAACGCGCGGCGTCATGACATCGTACGCCTTTACATTGTCAAGCTTGATGAGGTTCTGGATAATCTTGTTCTCGCTCTGCTCGAACACACCCTCTTCTTCGCCCACATTCACCATGGCAGACACCTCCTCGCGGCTGACAGTCTGCTCCGGCTCGTCGCGGCTGATGAGCTTGGTCAGCCATTCGGCCACTATCACCAGCGGGAAAGTGATGACTATCAAGCCCTTGATAATAACGGCAGCTACACCTGTGAGCGAACGCCAGTATGTTGCACCTATGGTTTTGGGAATGATTTCGGAAAGAAGCAGTATCAGCACAGTCATTATTGCCGAAACTATACCTGCGGCCGTACTGCCGAAAAGCCTGGCGGCCTGGGCACCGATGATTGCAGCGCCCATTGTGTTGGCAATCGTGTTCACTACAAGTATGGCGGCCAGAGGGCGGTCTATGTCACCTTTGTATTTCTTAAGCCTGATGGCAGCCTTGTTCCCCTCTTCCTCCTTTGCCTGAAGATAAGAGATGGGTGTGGACAAAAGAGTCGCCTCCAATACCGAGCACATGAACGAGACCAGTATCGTAGCAACTATGGTGATGATAAACAGTGTCATAAACTATTCAATGAGCAGGTTATTCGATGCTCCACTCGCAACCGTCCTTCGTATCTTTTATTGCTATGCCGATTGACTTGAGTGTGTCGCGGATAGCGTCGCTCTTGGCCCAGTCCTTCGCCGCCTTGGCAGCCTTGCGCTCTTCAAGCACCATTTCCACAAGTTTGCCGATGATCTCCTGGCCTGCACCGTTATCTCCACCCTCTTCCCTGATACCGAGGATATCCTCCATGACATCGGTGAAGATTTTTCTGAGCATTATGCAGTCGGCGGCGTTGGCCTTCAGCTGTTTGTCCTTTATCTTGTTGACAATGCCGATGGTTTCGAAGATGTAAGAAAGAGCAACAGGCGTATTGAGGTCATCGCAGAGCGCACCGTAGATGTCTTCATACAACTTCGCAACCTCAGGGATTGCTGCCGCCTTTGCGTCGGCCTCGATCTTTTTGGCATCCTTCGCACCCTGCAGCAGCCTCTTGAGACCTTTCTCAGCAGCCTGCAGTGCGGAGTTGCTGAAATCAAGCGTGCCGCGGTAGTGTGCCTGCAGTATGAAGAAACGGATGGTCATGGGGCTGTAGGGCTGCTCCAGAATCTGGTGTCTGCCCTCGAACAGCTCGTCGAGGGTGATGAAGTTGTTGTATGACTTGCCCATCTTCTTGCCGTCGATGGTGATCATGTTGTTGTGAATCCAGTAGTGAACTCCTGCCTTGCCGCGTGACGCCGTGTTCTGGGCCATCTCGCACTCGTGGTGAGGGAACATGAGGTCCATTCCGCCGCCGTGGATGTCAAACTCTTCGCCCAGATACTTGGCACTCATTGCCGAGCACTCGAGATGCCAGCCGGGGAAGCCTTCGCTCCAGGGTGAAGGCCAGTGCATGATGTGCTCCGGAGCAGCTTTCTTCCACAACGCGAAGTCGTAGGGGCAGCGTTTGTCACTCTGACCGTCAAGCTCACGTGTGTTGGAGATCATCTCTTCGATGTTGCGTCCTGACAGCACGCCGTAGTTGTGGTCTTTATTGTATTTGGTGACGTCAAAATAGATGCTTCCGTTGCTCTCATACGCATAACCGTTGTCCAGAATCTGCTGCACAAGCGCAATCTGCTCTATTATGTGGCCAGATGCGCGAGGCTCGATGGAGGGAGGGTTTACGCCAAGCTTCTTCATGGCATCCTGATAGCGGAGAGTGTAATACTGGACCACCTCCATCGGTTCCAGCTGCTCGAGACGGGCCTTCTTCGCAATCTTGTCCTCCCCCTCGTCGGCATCGTGCTCAAGGTGTCCTACATCGGTGATATTTCTTACATAACGCACTTTATAGCCCAGATTGCGGAACAGTCTGACGAGGACATCGTATGTGATGCCGGGTCTGGCATGTCCCAGATGAGCGTCGCCATACACCGTGGGGCCGCAGACATAAATGCCTACATGACCTTCGTGGATGGGTTTGAAAAGCTCTTTCTGACGGGAAAGTGTGTTATAGAGATATACTGCTCTTGACATAGTATGCGGTTTGAAATCGGAATAATCTGTTACAAACCACAAATTTAATTGCTTTTTCCGGTTTTTCAAACGTCAGCACCCTTCTTGAGGGTCGCACACCTTTATCTGGGTCGCCACCACCTCTGAAAAGAACTTGTCGTCACCCTGGCTGTCTTTATATTTGGCATTGCGGATCCTGCCCACAATATGGACCCACGTCCCCTTGTGCAGACCGTCGAAGCTGCTCATTGTCTTCCCCTGCCACACGGCCACATTGTGCCAAGTGGTGTCTTCCTTGATTGTACCTGTCCTGTCTCTGAACACTTCGTTGGTTGCTACCGAGAAGCGGGCTATCTGCGACGAGCCTGCCGTTGATATCCTGGGTTCCATACCGATGCGGCCCAGAATTTCGATCTTGTTGATGGTTTGAATTTCCATAATCATAATTTTTTAATGAAATGCGTTAGTTTATCCGGAGGCAAAGGAACATCCGGAATCATGGCGGGACAATACTCCAAACGGCTTTAAACGATTATAAACGTTTATAACGGCCGGCAGGAATCATAAAAAAAGGAAATGACGGCAGATTGAGAGGCATGTCGCCGCCGGCAGTGCCGCAAAACAGCTACTTTTGCAGGAAAATCAAAGTCATGGGAGAGAGACATTGCAGAGAGTGCGGCGCTTTGATAACCGGCAGGGCCGACAAGAAATTCTGCAGCGACATGTGCCGGACATCATTTCACAACAGAGAATACCGCAGGAAAAAGAAAGAGATGGCCGAGGTTAACGCCATCCTTTCTGCCAACCGCAGGATTCTGGAAAAACTTCTGGAGAAAGGCATCACAGAACTGCCTCTGTCAGACCCGGGGATGCAGAACTTCTGCGCCGGACTCTACACCTCCTCCGAGCAGAAGGGGAAACGGACCATATACCACTGCTACGAATACAGCTACATGATAAAGCGGCGCGGATTGACATATTTTTGCTACATTTGCGCATCAGAACCAACACAAAAAGATTAATTGTCATGCGTTTACGCCAACTGTTCACATTAGCTGCAACGGCAGTCATCACATTATCGTGCAACAATACCAAAATGAATCCGTTACTTACTCCTTCGGGCAACCCGTTCGGGGCCCCCGCCTTTGACAAAATTGAAAACAAACACTACCTCCCCGCTTTCGAGCAGGCCATCAAAGAGGCAAAGGCCGAGGTGGATGCCATCATAAACAATCCTGAAGAGCCCTCTTTTAAAAACACCATAGAGGCACTCAGCTTCGCTGGAATGAAGCTCAACGATGTTGGGAACATCTTCTTCAACCTCAACGAAGCCTGCACAAACGCAGAGATGCAGGCTCTTGCCGAGAAGATCGAGCCCATGCTCACCGAGTATTCGGTTTCTGTAAGCATGAACGCCGACCTTTTCGCAAAGGTAAAGGCTGTGTATGAGAAGCGCGACGCACTCGAGCTCACAAAAGAGCAGGCAAGGCTTCTTGACCAGACCTACAAGTCTTTTGCACGCAGCGGAGCAGACCTGCCCGACGACAAGAAGGCTGAATACGCAAAGGTTCAGGAAGAGCTTTCGCTGGCAACCCTCCAGTTCGGCAAGAACGTTCTGGCAGCTACAAACGCATACACTCTCCATATAACAGACACAGCACAGCTGGCAGGCCTTCCTGGATATGTCAGGGAAATGGGCGCAAGCGAAGCTGCTGCAATGAATCTCGACGGCTGGGTATACACACTGAAAGAGCCCAGCTATTTTCCGTTTGTGAAATACAGCGAGTGCCGCGACCTGCGCGAGCAGATGTGGAGAGCCCGCTCGAGCCGCTGTCTCTCAGGTGATACAGACAACTCTGACAACATCCGCAAGATTGTTGCACTGCGCGAGAAATCGGCACAGATTCTCGGGTTCGACCGCTTCGCCGACATGGCGCTTGAGTTCCGTATGGCAAAGACACCCGAAACAGTCAACAGCTTCCTGGCCGACCTGATGGAGAAATCACTCCCCTATGCGAAGAGGGATGTTGCTGAAATCCAGGAATATGCGAATGCAAACGGTTTTGATGGCGAACTGATGCCCTGGGACTTCTCTTATTGGAGCGAGAAGCTGCAGGAAGAGAAATATGCCCTCAATGAAGAGATGCTCAAGCCGTATTTCGAGCTGAGCAATGTGCGCAAGGCAGTTCTCGGTCTGGCCACAACCCTCTACGGCCTCACATTCGAGGAACGCACCGACATCCCTAAATATCACCCCGACGTGGTTACATACGAGGTGAAGGACGGCGACCGCCTCATGGGTCTGCTCTATATGGATTTCTTCCCTCGTGAGAGCAAGCGCGGCGGTGCATGGATGACATCTTTCCGCGACTCATACATAAAGGACGGCGAAGAGACAAGGCCTTTCGTGCAGATTGTGACCAACTTCACAAAACCCACCGAGAACACACCTTCACTCCTCACATTCGACGAAGTCACCACCATCCTTCACGAGTTCGGACACGGTCTTCACGGGCTTCTTGCCGAAGGTTCATACACCGACCTCACAGGTACCAGCGTAGCTCGCGACTTCGTGGAGCTTCCTTCTCAGATTATGGAGAACTGGGCATACGAGCCTGAGTTCCTCAACTCTTTTGCAAAGCACTACCAGACCGGCGAGGTGATCCCTCAGGAGCTTGTAGACAAGATAATCGCTGCAAAGAACTATCTGGCAGGCTATTCAAGCGTCCGCCAGCTGCAGTTCGGCATTATCGACATGGCATGGCACAGCGGCAATGACATAAGCAATGCCGACGTGGCTGAATTCGAGAAAGCAGTGCTTGAGCCTTCGAAGGTCATCGCACTCATCGACGGCACTGCGCAGTCACCTTCATTCACTCACATCTTCTCTGGCGGATACTCTGCCGGATATTACTCTTACAAGTGGGCTGAGGTGCTTGAGGCAGACGCATTCTCTCTCTTCAAGGAGAAAGGCATCTTCAACAAAGAGGTTGCAGCATCATTCCGTGAGAACATCCTCTCCAAGGGAGACCTTGAGGATGCTGACGTTCTCTTCCGCGCATTCCGCGGCCGCGATCCGCGCCCCGAGGCACTGCTTGAGAAGAGCGGTATGGTGGAAGACAAGTAGACCGTCCGCAGAGAAATCTATTCTTCGGCCGCCAGCAGCACCACTGCCTGAGCGGCCACTCCTTCTTCCCTGCCCACAAAGCCCAGCTTCTCCGTAGTGGTGGCCTTGACAGAGATGCGCCCGATGTCGGTGCCGAGCACGCCGGCAAGGGCTTCGCGCATCTGCGGGATGTAGGGAGCTATCTTGGGACGCTGCAGAAGCAGCGTGATATCGGCATTCACAATGACATAGCCGCACTGACGCACCAGAGCATAGGTTCGGGCCAGCAGGATTTTGCTGTCGATGCCCTTGAATTCATCGCTGGTGTCGGGAAAATGCTTGCCGATGTCACCTATGGCAAGTGCACCGAGCATTGCATCACACAGTGCGTGTATCGCCACATCTCCGTCGGAGTGTGCTATGCACCCTTTCGTGTGCTCGACCTTCACTCCGCCGAGATAGAAAGGAAGCCCTTCCGCCAGCACATGAACGTCATATCCGTTACCTATTCTGATGTCATTTTTCATAGCCCTGCCCTTAAGATTTTCTGCACAAATTTATTATCTTTGCAAGGTATAAACAAACAATTATGCGCATCAGTTTCTTCCCTACACCAGAGCACAGGGTATTCAACTACAAGCCACGCTATTACGATCCCGAGAAGGAAAAGCTCCGCAAGATCTACGAAAAATACGGCAAGGTTTATCCCGGTGACGCGCAGGCTTCGGCTGTCAAGGCTGCCGAAGACCTCAAGGATGTGGCTTCGTACAGCGAAGTCAAGGCTATTCTTGGCGATGAAGGGAATGGACAGGCTGCAGCGCACAAATATGTCCCCGGGCAGTATATCCGCGGAGCATATAAGGAAGGGCTCGAGGCCAGCCGCCGTCAGGCAGGCAACCAGAAGGTGAAGCGCATAATCATTTTCATCACACTTGCCGCTGCGTTCGTTGTGGCATGGTATCTTGCCCAGGGACTGGCCGAACTTTTCAGATAAACTATGATTCAGGTCCTTCCCAGCAATATAGCCAATCTTATTGCCGCCGGTGAGGTGGTGTCCCGTCCGGCTTCCGTTGTGAAGGAGCTGATGGAAAACAGCATCGACGCGGGGGCGAAGAACGTCTCTGTCTCCATTCTTGACGCCGGCCGCACCATGATTCAGATCATTGATGACGGCTGCGGAATGAAGGAAAGCGACGCGGCCCTCTGTTTCGAAAGGCACGCCACGTCAAAGATTGCAACGGCAGAGGATCTGGAGAAAATAATGACCTACGGTTTCCGAGGCGAGGCGCTGGCGTCCATCGCGGCAGTGGCCCAGGTGACGCTCAGGACACGCAGGGAAGAGGATGAAATCGGCACCGAGGTGGAGATGGCGGCATCGCAGCTGGTGTCACAGAAAAGTGTGGCGGCTCCGCGCGGATGCAACATCGCGGTCTCAAACCTTTTCTACAATGTGCCGGCGCGCCGCAAGTTTCTCAAGTCTGATGCGGCCGAAATGCGCCACATAGAGCAGGAGTTCATACGCGTCGCACTTATTAACTGCGGCATCTCGTTTTCGCTGAAGCACAACGGAAAGGATATATATAATGTCCGCGCCACAGACAGCCTCAAGCGGAGGATTCTGGAGCTATGCGGCAGAGACATGGAGAAAGAGCTGGTGGAGCTTGGAGCCGACACCAGCATCATAAAGATTTCGGGCTTCATCGGCAATCCCGCCGATGCCCGCAAGACTGCCGGCAACCAGTATTTCTTTGTGAACGGCAGATATTTCCGCAGCCCGTACCTCAACAAGGCAGTGTGCAAACCTTACGAGAATCTTGTCAAGGACGGCCACACGCCCTCTTACTTCATTTTCCTGGAATGTCCTCCCGAAGAGGTTGACGTGAATATCCACCCGCAGAAGAGCGAGGTGAAGTTCACCGACGAATATATGATCTTCGACATCCTCACCGCCTGCGTGAGGGAGTCTCTTGGAAAGAATGCCTTCGCACCCAGCATCGACTTCGAGGCGGCGGGTGACATAGAGTTCCCCGTGATGGGAATGGAACAGACAGTGGGAGGCGGTTCCGGTACGGCAGGCAGCCATGCCGGCGGAGGCCATGCCGGCGGTGGTTTCGGCGGCTGGAGGCCCGCCCCGCACCAGGATTACTCTCCGCTCTTCGAGCAGATGAAATCTGAGGAAGGCGGCGACGGAGGCAGCTTCACCACCCCTTCGGCAAGTTATGGCAAAGGGCTGCTTTCCGATGAGAATGCCATAAGCGGCGTGATGGTGCTTCACAGGAAGTTCATCCTCACCCCTGTTGCAGGCGGACTGGCTGTCATCAACATAAGAAAGGCCCGGGAGGCAATCCTGTATCACAAATACTTCTCACTGCTCACCCAGGAGAAGTGCATCTCGCAGTGCTCGCTCTACCCGCAGCAGGTCACTCTCAGCCACGACATATATTCTGTCATACTTGAAAACATCTTCAACCTCACAAAGCTTGGCTTCGACCTGAGGGATTTCGGAGATGACACCGTGATCGTATATGCCGTGCCCGACGGGTTCCCCGCAGATGAGAAGTCGCTGAAAGAGGTGTTTGACAGCCTTGCATCATCCATGGATATCTGGCATGACGAAAAGCTGCTGAAGGGCTATGCAGCCACTCTGGCCCACCAGGCCGCAGCAGGCTTTTCGTGCGACCTCAACCAGGTGCAGGCTTACGCAATGGCCAACGAGGTGCTTATGCTCAGGGCCACTGTAGGCACGGATATGGCCACAAACTGTATCTGCATCATCACTAATGAAGATTTGGAGAAGAAATTATGAGTGAGTATTACAACAGAAGACCGGGTTTTTTGAGCAGTCTTCCCACTGTCACAAAAAACATCATAATAATCAACTTTGTCATATACCTTGCCACCGAGCTTATCGGCGACAGGATGTATGAGCTTTTTGCGCTGTTCCCCTGGGGGGCGGGCCTGCACAGGCCGTGGCAGATTGTCACACACATGTTCATGCACGGCGGATTCT
Organism: Bacteroidales bacterium; assembly: GCA_045617865.1. GTDB lineage: Bacteria > Bacteroidota > Bacteroidia > Bacteroidales > UBA932 > Equibacterium. Next base: position 34,367 of record JAZLJK010000011.1, read on the forward strand.
GGCACATATTCTTCAATATGTACACCCTGTTAGTGTTCGGCAGTGCACTGGAGCGCATCTGGGGAAGCCGCAAGTTCCTCACTTTCTATTTCGTGACAGGGCTTGGCGCGGCGTTGTGCCACAACCTTGTGACCCTGCTGATGCACACAGTTGCCAACATACCCACTGTAGGTGCATCCGGCGCGATATACGGTCTGCTCATGGGCTATGCGATGCTCTTCCCCAACAGCGAGCTGCAGCTCATCTTCCCCCCTGTCCGCCTCACTGCAAAATGGTTCGTCATCATCTTCGGTGCAATCGAGCTGCTTACCGGACTTACCGGCATGGGAGGCGACATAGCTCATTTCGCTCATCTGGGCGGCATGCTGTTCGGATGGCTGCTGATGGTATACTGGAAAAAGACAAACAAAATGTGGAGTTAAATGGCACGCAGCAAGACATACACACAGGAGCGCAAGCCCAAGAAAAGCAGCAAGCCCAAGAAAAAGAGGAAATATTCAATTCCACAGCTGATCTTCAGGGTGATTGTGATCATTTTCGCGGCGGCTCTGCTGCTTGCGTATCTTTCGGTATGGATCGACCCGGCATTCTTCCCTATTCCCTACTACTTCGGGCTCTATTTCGTGCCTCTCTTCTTCATCAACCTGATATTCCTGCTCATTGGGCTGTTCAAGATGAAAAACTACCTTGTCATCAGCCTCATAGCACTGCTTCCCTCCATCATCTTCGCAGAGAGGTTCATAAAGGTCGGCAAAGAGGAGAAGAGCATTTATGGAGATGAAGTGAAGGTGATGAGCTGGAATGTGGGGAGGTTCCGCTGCGCCGCAAAAGGAATGAACCAGGCAGAAGCCTACGCAAAGGTGTGTGATTTCCTGCAGCGCGAGTCACCCGACATCCTGTGTCTCCAGGAGTGTATGGTCACAGATACCACCGGCGTTGGACGCATCATCAAAAACCTGCCATACACCAGCCAGCGCTTCTTCAAGGAGTCGGGAAGATACTTCGGCAACGTCACTTTCAGCCGCTATCCCATTGTGGACAGCGGATACATATCATTCACCAGAAGTGCCAATCTCTGCATCTGGTGCGACCTCCGCATCAACGATGTCACCGTCAGGGTCTACAACTGCCATCTGCAGTCTAACGGATTCTCTTTCACAGAGATAATCAGGAAGCTGTCGCAGAAAGGGCAGTTCACAGATGAGGTTAAAGACGTGCACGAACGTCTCCTGAAAACAGCCTTGCAACGCAGCGAACAGGTGAGCAAGATAGGTGATGACATCAAGGCATGCACGATTCCCACGATGGTTTGCGGAGATTTCAACGACACACCCATGTCTTACACATACCAGCATCTCGTCAACGGGCATAAAGACTCGTTCATCGAGGGAGGCACCGGCTTCAGTGCCACATATTCGGCACTCTGGCCCCTGCTCAGAATCGATTATATCATGATTCCCGACGACAAGACGGCCGACCGTACCACCATCTCGCGCGTTCCGTTCTCAGACCATTATCCTGTAAGCACTCTGGTGTATTTCTAAACAGATATTTCAATTAATTCAGCAATATGGAAGAAGATATCAAAATTGAAGTTGAAGGTGCTGCAAAAGCCCTTAAAAACGGCGACATAATACTCTATCCCACCGACACTGTCTGGGGTATTGGCTGCGACGCAACCCTCGATGCCGCTGTCGAGCGTGTGTTTGAGATCAAGCAGCGTTCCGACAGCAAGAGCCTCATCATACTGGTGAGCGACCTTGACATGCTTGCAAAATATGTGAAAGAGATTCCGCCCATGGCCCTGGAGCTTATCGAGGTCAACGACCGCCCCATGACTATCATCTATCCGCAGGGTGTCGGACTCTCGGGAAAAGTGATAGCAGAAGACGGCAGTGTGGCAATCCGCATTCCTAAGAATGACTTCTGTGTGGAGATGATAAGGAAGTTCGGGAAGCCGATTGTCTCGACCTCTGCCAACATTTCGGGCGATGAAACGCCGTCATGCTTCGCAGAAATCAACGCTGAGATCCTCGACAGCGCCGATTATGTAGTGGAGCCGTGCCTTGAAGAAGGCAGCGAAGGCCGCTCTTCCCAGATCATCAAACTTGGAATGGGCGGTGAGGTCACCATCATACGCGAATAATTTTTGCAAGATTAAAAAAATCGTTTACCTTTGCAATCCCTTACGGCGGGATAGCTCAGCTGGTTAGAGCGCATGATTCATAATCATGAGGTCCCCAGTTCAATCCTGGGTCCCGCTACATAAAAAAAGCTGCAAGTTTCCTTGCAGCTTTTTTCATATCCTCCATTATGTTACAGCCAGAAACGGAAGCCGAAAGAAGTATAGTCGGTACTGAGGCTGAAAGAAGCTCTGCGTGCTCCGAAGCTGAGCTCACCGATGCTGGTGGTGATGGAGAACCTGTTGTTCACCATATACTCGAAAGAGGCGAAATCAACTGAATACCTCATATTGAAATCGTGATCTCTATTGGAGCTTTTGTCAAAAACAGTCTTGCTGAATTCGATGTTGTCACACAGAAGCACGGCGGGAGTCCAGAAGAACTTGCCTGAAATGGGATAATAATATCTTGCACCTACGGTGATTGAAGGAATGGTGGTGAACTCTTTAGTACCGTCAGCCGCATGCTCTTTACGGCGGTCATAGTCAAGACCTGCCACAACTGCTATGTTGTCTGAAATGAAGTAGCCGGCCTCCACACCTGCCATATAACTGGTGTAAACCAGATCGTCAGTATAACGCGTATGATAGAAATCAAGTGAGCCTGTGAGTGTGATGTCGCCCTGCTGCTGGGCAAAAGAGGTGACTGCCATCAATACGGCAGCAAGAGTAATGATAAGTCTTTTCATCTGTCTGATCTGTTATTGAATGAGGGTGCGAATTTAGCCAATCCACCTCAAACAGCCAAAATCTATTCGTCGCAAAGCCGCACCACGCGCAGCCCGCATGTGGATTTGTGGCTCTTTATATATTCTGCCACAGTCTCTTCTGAGATTATCACTTTTCTGGCGGCTGATGATGCGTGAATGAAGTGCAGCCGGCCGTTCTGCTCATAAGCCAGCGCCACGTGCCCTATGTCCAAGCCAGACACAGGTGTCACAAAGCAGATAATGTCACCTGTATGGATACCTTTGCACAGTGTGTCTATGTTGCTCTGCAGCAGGTAATAATACTCAAAGCCGTTCAGCCATGCCTCAGTGTCTGCAATCCTTTCCACAAGCTCCGGACTGCCAGCCAGCTGCTTGTATGAGTCAGGATGTGTTGACATGAAATTGAAGTGCTGGCTGCGCTGCACACCGCCGATCTCCTGGCTGATTTCTGTGAAAAGACCACTGTCCTCTCCCTGCAGAATCCATGCTGAGGTGTAGTGGTTGCGCGATGCATAACCGTCAACCTCTCCTCCCTGATAGCGCAGGCTCTGCGTCATTTCGCAGAAGCGCTCGAACGTGCAGTCTTCGCTCTGGATTGTAAGCGTCATGGCAAGGCACATCTCCACAAACAGGATGCAGTCGGAATGACGCGTGTCTATGGTAAGCATCTCGGGCTCCTGCTCAAGCAGACCCGCAACATAAGGAATTCCCAGAAACTCCTTTGCAACGCGGATTATCAGTTGTGAAGCCGGCTCCTGAGCGTATGGTGCCATTTTCTCCGCCACTGCGCAGAAGCGAACAGAATCTTCCTGAGAATAGCGTACATCTTCCAGATCAAAGGCGGCACAGGGCCTGCAGGCGCACACAAGGCACTCGAAAAACAGAAATAAGATGCGTTTCAAGGGTGATTATTCTACGATTAACTCTCTTTCAATTGTTTCTGTGCTGTTGTCGGTATATGTAATCCTGGCCTTTATGATATGACTTCCAGATGTAAGGACCACGTGATAGCAGTTTGTAAGCTTGCTGTGGTCTGGAAGGAGCCGTGAACCATCATAATACCAGACGATTGAACTCGGAACTTTCTGTCCGAACGTAAGTGAAGGATAGAACTGCTGCCCTGCGGCAAGGTTCTGGTCTGCGTTTATCATTGTGACGTCGAAGACACCCAGCGCACCCACGGTAGGTGCTGAAGATCTATATTGGGTATCTGCGCTCATCGGCCACCAGATGCCGTCGTTGCGGTAATACAGCTTGATGCAGTCACCAAGCTCCAGGTCGGAGGTGATGGTGCATTCTATGTTGTTCAGATACGTTTTCCTGAAAGTACTCCCACTTGCCTTGTTGACACTCAGAGACACATCATTTGAAATGTATTCCTTCACACTTCCATCTTTGTCCACAAGGGCGAACTTAGCAGTGCCGCCGCTGTAATTCGAAAGAAAATCATGGTTGGAAACAGCGCCTGCATCTAGTCTGAACGTGCTGTTTTTGGCAATCGTGCCACTCCTAAGGGTTATACCGTTATAAGTGCTGTCTGCCATAAGGAAAAGCTCCTTCACCCTGTAGGATTCACCGCTTTCCGCCGGGCATAGGCCGAATATGGCAGAGTCATCTCTGCTGTACACATTCTCTATTCGGTCTGGGTCATTATCCAGGTCGCCCAGGTAGCATACTGCGTACCAGCCGTAATTATACTTTGCGCCCCACCCCCAGTTGATGTGGACCTCTTTGTTTGAATTGTATCCGTCGCACACGAACTGATGTCCGCCGCGTTGCGGGCCATATCCGCCGTAGATTACGGGCCTGTCGGCATCAAGCTCGGCCTTGAGCATCCCGAACCACTCTTCGTTGGAATAGCTTGAACGGTAACGCTCCATGGCATGTTTCGAGTATGACATATATGTGGAAAGGGCCTGCACTATGTCATACGAATCCGCCCCGGAGCCCACATCTGGACCTTCATACCCCATCTTCACCATTGCTCCGCAGTGGAACATCAGATCGGCCACCGCTGCCTTCTGCGCATCTGTCCACGTGCTGTCCTTCCTGGCGTCGGTGAGAGGCATATTGTTCCAATTATATTCATATCCATCGATATTCACTGCCGGGACGGCAATTCTTGAATTATTATGTGAAGTATATTGCGGAATAGTTCCGGTACCATAATGCGGCCATCCGTTGTAGCGGAGCACAATGGCCATTGCCGTGGCAACACAGCCGACAATGCAATGTCCACCGTTATAAACCGGGCAGGAATTATTGTAAGGCGCATCCTGTCCCCATGCGGCAGTCTGGAGCAGCACCTGCCCGCCATCCATCTTGCGGCTGTCGGGTGCAGATTTCCATTTTTCCTTTACTTCTTCTGTCTGTCCTACACCGGCAGAACTTGCAGCCTTGATGTTGTCGGCAACATGCTGGAGCCAGGCCGCCATGTTATCGGGCATGTCGGTGGCATCGAACTCGCCGGTACCGTGGGCAAGCACAGGCACAGCGCAGTCATCGCCTGCCACAACCACCCATCCTCCGCCGGGGTTGTTGAACACATATAAGGCTGGGTCTTCCGCTCCTGCCTTGGTAGCCGCCGGTGTACCGTCCCAGACAAGGTCGACATCGGTGCTGCGGAAATACTTCTTTGCAAAAGCCTCTGCGGCAGTCCTGTCGACAGGCTCCGCAAATGCGGCATTACATATACAGACAAGTGTTGTCAGAAATAGTGCCCTTTTCATATCATTATTCTGTAAAGATTATGCAGCCTGCATGATCGGTAGTGTCTTCAAGCCATACCATTTTACCTGAGACGTTGACTACAGTGAAAGTTCTCTGCTGCTCACCGTTGCCGAAATCTTCGGTGCCTGTGAAGGATACACCCATGGACAGGCTTGTGGTATCCATTTTCAGGACACCATGTTTGCCGTTCTCCGGATTGAAGATCTTGAAGGTCTTGTATGAGCTGCCTGAGCCGTATGACATCTGGTCGGCTCCAGCGTTGTAGCGCAGCATCACAAATGGAGCGTCTGCATCAACCCCGGTGTACCATCCGGGAGTAGTAAGGCTTGTAAATGCCGCGTTCTCACTCTCCTGTATTGAAATTCTATAGTATTTACCATTCTCCAGTGCAACCTGTCCGGGAAATAGCTCGAAATACTCACCTTTGTCAGACGATGAGGTGATTCTGAGATTTGTATATGTACCGGCCGGAACAGTGACATATGCCACAAGGCTCCCACCGTCTTCAACCAGAGCACCCGCTGTCCCGAACGACAGTGCGACTTCGTCATCTGCCTGCCTTGACACTACGACTTCTCCGGTAACTGCATTCAGAAATGCAGACTGCGCGACTCCCTCATCGGCAGAAACTGTCACCGAACTGAAGACCGTAGCCTGTGTGACGGGAACCGTAACTTTCAACCAGGCCACTTTGTGTATAAAATTGAATGACCCTTTATTGTTGGTGACCTTGGCCCTTGCGCAGTTCATGTCAAACTCTGCAAGGTGCTCCGGGGAATCGTTGCCGTTCTGAACCTGCCCCGTGAAATTCATGGGAATTTTTTGGGCATCTGAAGCAAAAGCTTTAGGATAAATGGCATAATAAATACCGTCGATCATCGAGAAGTAGCGCAGATCAAGTGCCACTACTTTAGGGTTATTCGGGTCGCGGATCAGCGCATAGTTCATGTATGTACCGGAATTTGCAGGACATACCGTCATGTAGTCGTTCTCCTCTTCAAAGGAGAATGCGAAACTGCCATCAAGAGCTTTTGACTGAATACTTCCAGCAACAGGGTCTGCAAATGTCACGGACACACTGCTGTTATTGTCGGGGAACACGCCTGATAATTCAGTTACCGAGCAGGACAGCGCAGCAGCTGCAGTGAGGGCGAACCCCAAAAACTTCAGAAATTTCATATGTGATTACTGGTTAAGATCTTCTTCTTCGTCCCAATAGAATCCGCTGTACGCTTTGGTTAAAGAACCCTCTTCTCCGTCATTACCGCCACCCATCACGGACGCACACAAAGCCATTGTGCATTTGATATACACCTCTCTGGAACAAGGAGTTACGTATAAGATAGGCTCGGATGCCCCTATTTCTATTTTCTCTTTATCCATACCCATAACCGTATATCTTGACGGTTATAATTTCTATATAAAAATATAACGAAAAAGGCTTTATTAGTAAAACCTTTGGCTAATTTAGAGACAATTATTTAAAAAATCAAATTTTTCTTGCTGATATCCTTCAATTACAACTCAGAAAGCTCCAGCCAGCGTGTTTCTTTAACGTCGATATCAGCAATGACCTGCTGGATTTCAATGGACTTGGCAGTAAGGTCGGCCACCGGCAGAGTGCCGGAGCTCAACTCAGCTTCAAGCAGCGCCTTGCGCTCTTCAAGAGCCGCCAGATCGGCCTCAAGCTGCTCCAGCTCGCGTTTTTCCTTGAACGAAAGCTTGCGCACCACAGGCTGTGCAGGTGCTGCCTGTTCGGCCAGCCTGGCAGCCTCCTTCTTCTCTGCCTGCGCTGCGGCACGTTCAGCAGCTGCATCCTCACGTCTCTTCTGGAGAATGAACTCGCGATATTCACTGTAGCTCCCCACGAAATCCTTCACCTCGCCGTCGCCCATGAAAACAAAGAGGTGATCCACCACCTTGTCAAGGAAAAAACGGTCGTGCGACACCAGAATCACACTGCCGTCATAATTCTTCAGATATTCCTCCAGCACATTCAGAGTCACGATGTCAAGGTCATTCGTAGGCTCGTCAAGAATCAGGACATTGGGCCTGAGCATCAGCACCGTAAGCAGATACAGACGGCGTTTTTCCCCACCGCTCAGCAAGTCGATGCGTGTGTTGAACATCTCATGAGGAAAGAGGAACTGCTGCAGGAACGTGGTCACGGCAATGTTGCTGCCGTCCGCGGCCTTTGCCTCCTCTGCAATCTCACGCACCGCCTCAAGCACCGTCATATTCTCTTTCAACTTGATGCCCTCCTGCCTGTAATAACCGAAACGGACCGTCTCGCCCCACTCTATATAGCCAGTATCAACTGGGAGCTGGCCTGTGATTATATTCAGGAATGTGCTTTTTCCTATGCCGTTCGCCCCCACAATTCCCACTTTCTCACCAGGTGTGAAGTTGTAGGTGAAATCAGAAAGCATCTTCCTGTCACCGTAGCTGAAGCCGGCACCATGGCAGTTCACTATCTTTCTGCCCAGGCGCTGGCGTCCCAGATTGATTGACAGTGTCTTGCTCTCCCTGATTGGAGCCGCATTTTCCTTCAGGTCATAGAAAGCGTTGATGCGGTAGCGCGCCTTGCCGGTGCGGGCGCAGGGTGTGCTGTGCATCCACTCCAGCTCGCGGCGGTAGAGGTTGCGGTATTTGTCGTTGAGAGCGGCAGCCACGGCAAGCCTCTCCTCGCGTTTTTCAAGATAATATGAGTAGTTGCCCTTATATGTGTAGAGATTGCCGCCGTCCAGCTCAAGGATAGTGTTGCACACGCGGTCCAGGAAATAGCGGTCGTGGGTCACCATAAACAGGGTCCGGCGGCTCTTTCTGAGATAATCTTCCAGAAACTCGATCGCCTCCAGGTCCAGATGGTTGGTGGGCTCGTCAAGCACCACGAAATCGGCATTCTTTATCAGGACGCCAGCCAGAGCCACCCTTTTTGCCTCACCTCCTGAAAGCTCGGTGGTAGGTTTTGAAAAGTCCTGCAACCCCAGCGATGTCAGAATCTGCATGGCCTCCACCTCCAGATCCCACTCCTCGGCATGAGTGGTGCTGCGGTCTACCTGCGAAAGCACCTGTTCAAGGATGGTCTTGGCGGGGTCCAGAGCCGTTTCCTGCTCCAGAAAGGCCGTGACAATGTTTTTCAGGTACTTTATCTGCCCGCCGCGGTCAGATGAGTCCTTGCCTGCCAGAATTCGCAGCAGAGAAGTTTTTCCAGTGCCGTTGGGCGCAATAAGCGCTATCTTGTCCCCTTCATTAATATTGAAAGAAATCTTTTCAAACAGCACTTTTGTACCGTACGACTTGGAAATATTCTCTACCTGCAGATAGCTGGGCATGGGAGACAGGACCGGGACACGGTCTGGTTAAAGTACTGTATCAAGGAATTCGGGAATCTTTGCACCGCGGATTCCACGGGCAACGATTGTTCCGTCGGGACCGAAAAGTATGATTTCTGGAATACCTCTGATGCCGTAGATATCAGTGGGGATATGCTGTGCATCGTATATTATGGGCCAGCTTATGGGAAGTTCTGACAGAGCAGCCTCTGTATCGGCTCTCTTGTCCCAGACAGCAACCCCGAGAATTTCAAAATTGTCACCCTTGTACTTGGGGTAGATCTCTGCAAGATTGGCTATCTCAGCCCTGCACGGGCCGCACCAGCTTGCCCAGAAATCAACCAGTACATACTTTCCTTTGCCCACATAGTCAGAGAACTTCACAGCGGTGCTGTCGGCATTGCCATGTTCGATCTCAAAGTCGGTGAACATACTGCCCACGGCTGTCTTCTCAAGCTGCTCATAGCGGATACGTTCATTCTCCACCTTATAGTATGCCTTCACCTTGTCTCCTGCAATGTTGCAGAGAGAGTCGAACGACGCCTTGTTTTTCTGAAGAGCCATAAGGGCCGCTGCACCGAGGATATCATTGGTATGATCGCTGAACATTTCGCTGTAGACCGAATCGTTTCTTGCCAAAAACACATTATAGGCCGCGTCCATCCTGCCTCCTCTCTCCTCCCGGGTCAGCAGACTGTCGGCTCTCAGCATATCTATGACTGCGTAATAATCATTGATAAGATTTCTTTTGGCATCCTCGTATGCCATATTCATTTCGTTCAGGCTTGAGCCTGTGCAGGTGCTGGCATCCGACAATGCAAGCTCAAGGGTTGCCGGCTCAAGCACAATAGTGCAGAACATGGTGTGATAGTCAGAAGTGAACAGCGAAACCCTGGCCATGTCGGGTGATTCAATCTCCCCTGTGAAAGTGAATCTGCCTTCGGTCACAACTGCTGTGTCTGCCACAGAGCCGTAGTGCAGATATACGTTGCATCCTTCACATTCTGCGGGGGCTGTACCGTTGATTGTAAAAGTATTGTTCTGTCTGCAGGAAACACAGACTGCCAGGCAGGCGATTATTATCAGTGATATACGTTTCATGATAGTATTGTTCAGGTATTATACTCAAGTTTCGCAAGTATATAATATTATGTAATTCAGGTATTTGTGTGCGGCTTGCGAAACTTTTTCCCTCCGCACTTCACCTGTTTACGTTACCCCCATCCTAAATCCTTCCCCTCGGGGGAAGGACTTACTGTCGGCCTGACGGCCTTTAAATCTGTAGTTTCGCAGATGCGAAACTTGAGTTATTATATCTGATTACAGATTAGAATGTGCATCCGAATGTGAGTGTTGCCACATTTCTGATGCTGCCGTCAAGATGTGCGGGCTCAGACACCAATGAAATGAAGGAGTCCATAACCCTGACATACGGAGCAAATCCCTTTGTCGTTATCTTTGTGAATGTCACACCGGCTGCTGCACCGTATCGCGGAGCCGTCTCAAATTCGAAGTCTCTTCCAAGCCAGTAGTCGAAGCTCTTGGCACTTGAACCGCCGGACACTGTCACACCGTCTTCTTTCTCTGTTCCGAAACCATAGCGGCCCAGAGCGTGGATTTCGGGAGTTATTATACTTTTCTTAATCCTGAAATCCTTGCTGCAGAATATGTCAGCATCAACTCTTGTAAAGTCGTTGTTGCGGTAGATGGGAAAAATGTCGGTGTGCTGGAATTTTGAGTAGAAGGCGAAATCAGCACCTGCTGTGAATTCAGGACGGCTGCCATCAGTATTGCAGTACCATCTGTATCCCAGCACGCCGTCTATCACGCTGCGGTCAAGGATATGGCTTGCACCTGTATACTGCACTTCAGTCACACCGCCGAGGGGTGTCACATAGTTGAACTTGTTTTCGTCGTTGCCAAGTGTAGCGTAACCCGCAGAAAGATAGATTTTGTGCAGGTTGCGGCCGGCTGGAATCAGATATGATCCGTCATATCTCAGCTCTATGCCAGAGAACTCGAAGAACACCGCAGTGCTTGTGGACTTGCGTCCGAAATAACCTGTGCGGTATGCAAACGAAACCTCGCTTGCTAACCTGTCACCGGCAGTCACCTGCAAGGCACCTCCGAAGAATGAATTATCCATGGGCCTGCGTGACATGAGTGACATATGGTTGCGGTCGCCAACAAGCTCTGAGACTGTTCCAAGGAAGCCTCCCTTGTCTGTCTGGACGAAATACTGCTTGTCTATCTGTCCGTAGATGCCTCCCTGGATCTGTTCCAGAGTATTCCTATAGAACAGCGATGCCCCCAGCATCAGCCCGTCGGAAGGACGGAAGCTGACTCCTGCGTCAATCCTGAGGTCTGTCCAGTAGGTCATGAAGCGCGGATCCTTGATCTTTGTCTGGTCTTTGCAGTCAAACTTCACACCGACTCCGGCAGCCCATCTGCTGTTGAAGGTGTGGCTCATGTCGCCCTTGAGAGAATATGACTCTCTCTGCTTCGTACCGATTGTGGCGGGATCGCTCTCCAGGAAGTTGACCGGATTGTAGTATGGGTCGATCAGAATCTGTCCGCCCATATCCTTTCCGTTGAAGTACCCCCAGCTGATATTGCCGTGAAAGGCTGTCTTGTCGGAAATACGTACGAAAGACTCTGTTTCTGCAACCGCCTCGTAACTGTCCTTTGACTGAATCAGTGAAACCAGAGGTCCGTCCTCCTTGTCAAGCATGACGCTGGCCTTGGATATCTTGCCGTTCCAGGCAGAGAGGGCTGCGGGATTTGAAAGGTTAAGGCAAGGAGTCGTCTCCTTGATGAAATCGAAGTCGCGCAAGCCGTCCTTGTCCCCTGCCGCAGCCGGAAGGGCACAGCAGAGGAGCAGGACAGATATTGCAAGTGAGTTGAACCTCATATTATAAATCAATCAGTTATTTCAAATTATTTCTTGAGAGAAGCGACCTTTCTCTGGTGGAAATCATTGAAAGAATCGTTGGTCTCTGAATAAACGATGTGAGCACCGTTTGCAATTGAAGCCTCAGCATCAATGCCTGAAGGGTCAGTTGTGCCCTCGATGTCATCAGTGCCCCCGGTGTAGCCATAAACCAGCTTGCCTGCGTTCTCCTCGAGAGCCTCGGTGGCTTCCTTGTCAACGTTACGGTAGATTGAATAGCCGAGCTTGGGAGTGATTGCCACATAGTTGGAGTTGATGTCGGCGGGGAAGCGTCCGTAGCTGTTTTCCTCGTTGTCCTTTGTCCATACCTCCACTGCGTCAACAACTTTTGCCTTGGGGAATTTGACCTGTGCAAAAATCATGGGAGTACCAAGGGTTACATCATATTTCTCGCTGTCAAGGCAGAGTGCATTCGCCTCATCCCTGGGCATCTTGCCAATGAAGAATGCAGGACCGCCCGCTGTGAGGGGCCATCCTGTAGGAGACATTGCAAAACAAGCACCGGTGAGATAATGTGAGGAAGGAATATTCTCTGAAACGGCATAGCTTGCTCTTGAATACTGTGTGATGCCACCGTTGTTCATCCAATAGTAGTCTGGATTGCTCAGGTCGACTGAGTTGGGGTTGACGATTGTATGGTCGATTGCATTCTTGAAAACAATTACAATCTGTGACCAGGGCTGGATAGTGACAGATTCTGCAGAGAACCACCAGAGTGCACCTGCTGCGGGAATCCAGTCTTCATGCTCATACAGAAGGGTGTTGCCACCTGAATAGTATGCATTATCTGAGTAGCTCTCGTAAGGAGCTGTGATAGCAAAGACGATGTTTGATGCATCTGCAACATCGGGAGAGTTGTTGTAGAGCACTACATACTGGTCTGACTGATAAGAGCCTGCATCGTCAGCTGCAACGCATCCGGCGTTGTAGAGCTCTTTGATGATGATCTGCTGGCTGATAACCTGAAGGAGGTTGATCACAAACGGCTCTGCTGTCTCGGGAGTGACTACGATAGTATTGTTGCTGCCGTTATATGCGATTCTTTCACCGTCCTTTGCAATCTTGTAGACAGCGGATGCAGTGTAATTGCCGGCAGGAACTGTAAAGCCTGCTTCACCGGTTGCATCGGTTACTGCCTCGAAATATGCGGTACCCGCTGCATCCGACAGGGTTACTGTGATACCCTCTACCTGGAACGCAGCATTTTCAAACTGCAGCTGTACACTTACGGGAACAGGAGGCTGGGGAATTTCTTTTTTGCATGAAACCGCAAGGATACTGAGTCCTGCGATAAGGAGGATGTTGAAAAGTTTCTTCATGATATTAGTTGTTTATTGAAATTTCAAACGGAGTGTGAGGCCGTAGTATACGGCGGGATTCATTGTGAGCCAGCTCTTTGTGCGGGTTGAATAGATGCGGTTCTGCATATTCAGGAAATTGTTGGCATAGAATGAGATTGATGCCAAGTTGCCGATTTCCTTTGTCACGCTGAAATGTGCACTGTATGAAGGAGACATATAGTCTTTCATATAGGTATAGTTTTCAGATGTATTGGTTATGAGCAGATGCGACAGGTCTGTGTAGAGAGACTGGTCGTTTTCCTTGGCCCATATGAGCTTCTCCAGATAAGGAACTGGTGTGGGGTCGTCAAACGCAGTGTAATATTCGGGGAAGAACACTGTGTAACCCTCCTCGTCGTAAATAGACTTGTCTTCTATGTAAGACATCGCGTCTGTGCGGTCGGTTATGACATAGCTTCTTGCTGAACCGTCAGCTCTTTCGCTCAAAGTTCTTGAATATGTCATCAGGTTGGCCTCCAGCTTGAGAGAGAGGATCATGCCCACCTTGGGGATGTTGGTGGTGATCATTACATTGCTCTTGATACTCCTGCTCTCCGAACCGTTGGAAGTGACATGTCCGCCATAATACCAGCCGAGGTATTTGAGGTCACTGCCATCCACAACAGACTTGCGGCCGTTCATATAATATGGAAGCAGGTCTGAGTAGACTGAACGCTGTGAATAATAGTTACCATCGAAACGGATGGTTGTATTGATGGCTTTGATGCGGGGGAAGTCAATCACCCATTCCACGCCCGCACGGGTCACTGGATTATCGTCATTATCTTCTGTGTATGTGGGAACAAACAAGTTGCGGGTCTTGCCGGTGGTGGTGATTGAAGGCATGGATCCTGTCTTGTCGTGCACTGTAACAGTACCGTCAGGAGCTATTGTATAGTCTCTGTTCTCGGCAGGAATGCCAAGCCCCTGGACTGCCTCAGCTCCGGTATCCACGAATGAGAACTTGTTGTAGCCGGATATCTCGCTGTAGGCACCGATTGTCCTGGTATAGAAACCGGCAAGAGAGATGCGTGTTCCGCCCAGATTCACATCCAGGCCAAGCTCACTCTGACGGTCTCTCTGCCAGCAGAGGTCGGGATTGTATTCAATTGACTGAGGTATTACATATATCGCCTTGTAAACAGTGTTGTCGGCTGTGGCAGTTGATTTGAACACTTCGATGTCACTGTATCCGGGCTGAGGGTAGAGCACACCATATGACGGCTGCTTTGCCGCAACACCCCAGCTGGCACGGACAGATAATTCCCTGAGGAAGTGACCTGCACGGCTCTTCTCTGTAAATGCGGTCCATTTTGCATTGAATCGGGGAGAAATGCTGGTTGTGACACCATAAGCCGACCCTGGTATGAGAGTGTTGTCATTACGCACACCGGCAATCAGGTTGAGATGCGAATCGTCTCCCGTCCGCAACATGAAGTTGTCTTCAAGATATGCCGCAATGTTCGACATCGTGGGGATGTCGCAGAAACGGTATTCCCTGTATGTGTCGGCTGTGGCCTGGTCTTCTGAATAGCGGCCGACACCGTAGTTCTTGTCGGCGGTCCATTCTGCACCCACCTTGACCTTGTTGTTTACACGTCCCACGTTCTTCGCCCAGTTGGCCTTGAGCGAAGCCTTGAGGTTCAGCGGTCTGTCGTCAAGCGCCATCGTGTTGTACCAGATTCCCGGGGCTATGAGGACAGCCTGATTGGCTCCTCCATCCTTCCATGGATATCCCATGAAGTATCCCTCTTCTGTCGAGTGCATGCTGATGCTGCTGACCGATTCAGAATAGCGGCTGCGGCTCCTCTCCTGCTTGTCGCTGTAGATTGCCGAAGCCATGAACTCGACATTTGTTATCCACTTCTTCGAGAGCAGCCAGTCTGCATTGATATTTCCTCTGAGAGTATTGTCCTTGCCGGTTGAGAATGTCTCGAGCAGCCTGTCTGGATCGGCCTGGTTGTCACGGCCGCCAAGGTTTCCTGTGATACCTGCTGAAACACGCAGAGGCTTGTCACTGAAACTGCCCTTTGCAAACTGTCTGCTCCAGGTAAGTCCCAGCTGCTTGCGGTCGTATGAAGAGAAAGGCGACATTTTGTTGCTTATCGAACGGGTGTATTCAAGGCTGGCGTTCAGCACACCGCGTGATGCTCCGGAAGAAGTTACGCCAAGTCCGAATCCTTTGTGGATTGACATCTGTTTGGTCATAGGGCCTGTCGACATTGTCACCGACCACGGAGTCACACCTCTTCTGGTGTTGATCTTGACCACACCTGAAGTCATGTCACCATACTCCACCGAAGGGACACCTGTAATCACCTCTATCGACTCCACATTTGAAGATGCCACGTTGTTGGTTGAAACGCCCGATGCCCCGTCGAATGACGCATTATTTGTAAGGCGCACACCATCCACCTCCACTGCTGTTGCGAAAGAGCCGCCGCCACGGAGTGAAAAGCCCTGAGAGGCTGTGAGGTTGGGGCTTGTGGTCTTGCCACCCGGGAGCAGACCTGCCACATCGGTCACACTCAGCACCTGGATATGTTCAAGAGCCGTCTTGTCTATGGTGCGGGATGTAGTTGCTGTATTGCCTTTTTCCTGAGCTGTCACAACTGCGCTCTCAAGCCTCAGGTTATCCTGATCCAGAGCAATCTTGAACGGAGGAAGCTCGGCATTCACATCAATCTCCACTGTATAAGAAACATATCCCAGGCATGAGACAGTCAGCGTATTCTTGCCGTTCTCCACATTGCGGATGACAAACTTGCCGTTGACATCGGCTACAGCCCACTGCTCTGAGCTCTCAAGAACCACAGTGGCAAAATCAACCGGCTTTCCGGTGCTCTTGTCCGTTATTACACCTGACACTTCACTCTTCTGTGCCCATAGTGCACAAGGCATCAGAAGGGCAACCATACAGAGAACAACTAACCTTTTCATTTCAAGGAAACATTAAGCATTCGTGCAACAAATGTAGCAAATATTCTGTATAGAAACAGCAAAAAAAACAAAATCCCGGAAGCTGGATGGCTTCCGGGATAAAGTTATGAATGAATCAACCCTGCCTCAGGCCGCAGCCTGAGGTATGGGTCAATCTGATTACTAGATGTCTGTGCTGGGATCAAACCAGTTGCCAAGGATTGTCATCTTGTCACCAAGCTTGACGGGCTCGTCGCCGAGACCCTGCTGAACAACTGTAATGTTCTTCTGCTGTACGTTGCCGGGAGCAACTTCGCACTTGATGGTGACGATTGCTATGCGCTCGCCGTCGTTCTCATTCGCAGGAGCAACGAGTCTTGTGTACTGAACACCATCCTCAACATAGAGAGATGCTGTGAGCCATGACTCATTTGACTTCACGATAGGTGACGCAAATGAAGCGTACATAGGAAGGTCGATGGTCTTACCGGGCTGGAGGATCACGATCCTGTCTGTGTAGAGGTCAAGCACGTTCTCTGTAGGAGACTGAGCAACTGTAACAACTGCAGATACTGCCTTGCCGGTTGCATCAACACCGTATACGTTGATCTCTGCTGTGCGGGCCTCTTTTGTGAGGTTCTCTTCAGCCTTGCATGCGAATGTGTAAACACCGTCGCTTGCTGAACCTGTAGCGGGAACTGTGAGCCATGCAGCTGAAGTTTCTGCCTTCACGGGCTCGAAGCCGAGTGAGTAGACAACAACGTTGAAGTTAGATTCAGCCTGAGTGAATGCAACTGAAGGAGAAGAGATCAGCATGAACTGAGTGTCCTTGGCGGGCTGAGTCACGTTGATGACCTTCTGAACCTGCTTGCCGTTAACACTTGTAACGAGTGTTACACGACCGCTGCGAGCCTTGCCTGTTGTGTTCTCATCAGCCTTGATGGTAGCTTTTGTTCCATCAAGTGTTGCGCTGAGCCATGAAGCAGAAGGAACTGCCTGCTGGAGAGCGTTGCTGCTTTCAACCATGAGAGTATACTCCTCGCCCTTAGGATCGAGTACGAGATACTCGGGATCAGCATTGAAGCTTTCAACTTCTGCAGTCTGGTGAACTGTAACAGTTTCAACATGCTGCTCACCTTTCTGGTCTTTGTAGATCACGTTGATGTGACCTGTACGTGCAGCACCTGTTGTATTGGCAGCCACATTGTAGTCGATTGAGCAAGTAGTAGGGTTGACTGTCACACCTGCGAGAGTAATCCAGTCAACGTCGATGTTCTGGTCAACCTCGCCGTTGTCTGCACCTGCTGATGCATAGATAGTGGCGTTGATTGTCTGAGCGTCTTTGTTGAGGAAGAACTCGTCAGAAGTAAGGAGGCCGTAGAAGTTGTCATCAGCGGGCTGATAAACTGTAACGTTCTTGGTCACCTTGTTGCCCTTGGTGTTGGTAGTTGTGACAGTGATGACAGCCTCACGTGCATAACCAGTCTTGTTGATGTCTGCAACGATAGTTACAACACCGTTGGTCTCGTTTGCTGTGAACCAGTCAGCATTCTCAGTTACAGAGACTGCATCGTTTGAAACGATTGCGAAGTCCTGAGTGTCACCCTTTGCTGAAACTACCACATAGTCGCTGAGGACGTCAAGAGTGTTGACGGTACCTGCCTGGATGTAAGTGATGGTCTCAGTGTGAACAGCACCCTTCTTGTCGGTATAGGTTACAACTACGTGACCTGTACGCTCCTCAGATGTTGTGTTTTCAGCAACTGTGAAGACGGGCTGGCAAGTAGTTTCTGTAGTGGTAACACCTGCAAGAGTGATCCATGAGCAGTCAGGCTCAGCCTTGATCTCACCGCCGTTTGCTCCTGTAGAAGCGTAAGCGACAGTCTCGAGGGTTGCACCTTCCTTAGCTACGTAATATGTCTTGGCTGTGAGGATATCGAAGTTGGTATCCTTTGCAGGCTGAGATACAGTTACTGTCTGCTGGAACTGCTTGCCGCCTACAGTAGTGTAGACAGTTACAACGCCCGAGCGGTCATAACCTGTATTGTTCTCAGCTGCCTCGATTGTTACAGTTGAAACACCTGTACCGGGAGTGACAGTTGCTGTCAACCAGGTAGGATCAGATGAAACAGCGTTGATTGTAGCATTGCTTACAACAACCATGTCGAATGTCTCACCCAGAGGGCTGAGAACGAGGCTGCTTGCAAGGGTTTCGAAGCTGATCTCAGTACCTGACTGCTTAACTGTGATGACTTCTTTGTGAGCCTCACCCTTTTCGTCAGTGTAAGTCACGTCGATCTGGCCGAAGCGTGCCTCTGAAGTTGCGTTGGCATCAATTGTTGCCTCAACGGTAGCTGTCTGGTCAGCAGCAGTGACTGTTCCGAGAGTGATCCAGGGAGCATTGCTTTCAAACTGAACGTTTTCAGCTTTTGCACCGTTTGCCACGTAAGCAATTACGTCGGTAGTGAAGCCTGCATTGTCAACAGTGTAGTTGTCTGCAGTTACAAGCTCGAAGAACTGGTCTTTGGCGGGCTGGTAAACTGTAACTTCCTTCACAACTTTGTTTCCGTTGGCATTTGCTGTCTCGACAACGATAACTGCCTGACGGTCGTAACCGGTAGTGTTTTCGTCAACAGTAACTGTAACTACATTGCCGGCCACGTTTGCTGTGAACCATGAAGCGTTTTCAGTTACATTCACATTACCGTTAGAAACGATTGCGAAGTCCTGTTTCTCACCCTGTGCTGCTGCTACGATATAATCATCGAGAACGTCGAGAGTGTTGACTGTACCTGCCTGATGAACGGTAACGGGCATTACATGCTCCTGACCCTTCTGGTCCTTGAAGATGATGTTGATTGTGCCGACGCGCTCCTCTGAAGAGTTGTTTGCAGGGATAGCGTAGGTTACAGGGAAATGAGTCTCTGTGTATGCACCGAGGGTAGCTGCGGGGATCCAGTCCACGTCGCTGTTCTCAGAGAATGCGTAAGCCTGGCCAGTAGAAGCGTAAGCCTCAACTGCAATGGTTGCGCCTTCTTTGCCGATGTAGTACTCAGAAGGTGTGAGGAGACCATAGAAGCTGTCGTCAGCAGGCTGGAAGACTGTAACTTCCTTCTTAACCTTGTTGCCCTTATCATTTGTGGTCTCAACAACGATCACTGCCTGACGGTCGTAACCGGTAGTGTTCTTCACAGCATCAATTGTTACAACACCGTCTGCTTCATTTGCTGTGAACCAAGTAGCGTTTGATGTAACCTTGACTGTGCCGTTTGAAACGATTGCGAAGTCCTGCTTCTCACCCTTTGCTGCAACTACGATATAATCGCTGAGTACATCCAGAGTGTTGACTGTAGCAGCCTGAACATAGGTGATTGTCTCAGTGTGAGTAGCACCCTTCTGGTCGGTGTAAGTGATTACTACATGACCGGTACGCTCCTCGGGAGTTGTGTTCTCAGCAACTGCGAACTCTACTGTGCAGAGCTCGTCAGCAGCATTGACGCTTGCGAGGGTGATCCATGAGCAGTCAGGATCAGCCTGAATCTCACCGTCAGCCGCACCTGTAGCAGCGTAAGCAACGGTCTTGACTGTCTGGCCTTCCTTGCCTATGTAATAAGTCTTGGCTGTGAGGATATCGAAGTATGTTGCCTCTGCAGGCTGGAATACTGTGATAACCTTGGTTATGACCTCACCCTTGGTGTTGGTTGTAGATACTGTTACACGGCCTTCGCGGTCAACGCCTGACTTGTTCTCTTCAGCTGTGATTGAAACCTCTGAAGTGGTTGCAGATACTGTGATCCATGCGTCGGATGCAACAGCTGAGAGAGCAGCGTCGTTAGTTACGACAGCAACCTTCTCGGTCTCGCCCTCAGCCTCAAGTGCGATGTAGTCTGCGAATGCGTCGAGAGTGTTGACTGTAGGAGCCTGAACGAATGTTACAGTCTCAGTGTGAACAGCACCCTTCTGGTCAGTGTATGTGTAAACAACATGACCTGTACGCTCAGCAGCTGTAGTGTTCTCAGCTACTGTGAACTCTACTGTGCAGAGCTCGTCAGCTGCATTGACACTTGCAAGAGTGATCCATGAGCAGTCAGGATCAGCCTGAATCTCACCGCCGTCAGCGCCTGTTGCAGCGTAAGCGACAGTCTTGATTGTCTGACCTTCCTTGTTCACATAATATGTCTTGCCTGTGAGGATGTCGAAGTAAGTCTCCTTAGCGGGCTGGAAGACTGTGATGACCTTCTTGACAACGTCACCCTTAGTGTTGGTAGTGGTAACTGTTACAAGAGCCTCACGGTCAAGACCAGTGTCGTTAGGATCTGCGTCGATTGTAACACCGTTTGCGTCAGCGCTTACAGTGAGCCAAGGAGCAGAAGCGACAGCCTCGACAGTAGTGTTGGTCTGGATGGGAACTACGTTAGTCTCGCCCTCTGCTGCAACTGCGATGTAATCAGCAAGTGCATCGAGAGTGTTGACTGTAGCAGCCTGGTTTACAGTGATCTTCTCTGTGAAGGTCTCACCCTTCTGGTCAGTGAAGATAACGTTGATATGACCTGTACGTGCTGCACCTGTAGTGTTTTCAGCTACAGTGTAAGATACCTTGCAGGTGTTGGGCTGAACGTCCACACCGCTGAGGGTGATCCATGCAACGTCAGTGTTCTGGTCAATCTCACCGTCGTCTGTGCCAGTTGCAGCATAAACGACTGCGTCAACGCCCTGCTCTTCCTTAGTGAGGTTGAATACATTCTCGGTAAGGAGCTTGAAGTATGCCTTCTCTGCGGGCTGGAAGACTGTGATAACCTTCTTGACCATGTTACCCTTGCTGTTGGTAGTAGAGATGGTAACGCGTGCCTGACGGTCAACGCCTGTCTCATTAGCCTCAGCTTCGATGGTTACAAGGTCAGTTGTAGCTGAAGCCTTAACCCATGCGTCTGAAGAAACTGCTGAGATTGCAGCGTCATTTGTCATGATAGCGACAGTCTCTGTCTCGCCTTCGGGCTCGACAACCATATAGTCTGCGAATGCATCGAGAGTGTTGATTGTAGGAGCCTGAGTGTAAGTGATGGTCTCTTTGTGAGTCTCACCCTTCTGGTCTGTGTAGGTTACTACAACATGACCGACACGGATCTGGTCTGTAGTGTTCTCAGCAACTGTGAACTCTACATTGCATACTTTACCGTTAGGTTCAACATTTGAAAGAACGATCCACTCGCTGTCTGACTTAGCTTCGATCTCGCCGTTGTCAGCACCGGTTGCAGCGTAGATCATTGTAGGAACTACCTGCTCTTCTTTGCTGAGCATATAGCTGAGAGGAGTGATGACATCGAAGTACATGCCCTCAGCAGGCTGGAATACTGTGATGACTTTCTTGATAGTCTGGCCCTTGTCAGTAGTTGTGGTAACTGTGACAGTGGCTGTGCGGTCAAGACCTGTTGTATTCTCAGCAGCTGTGATGGTGATTCTGTCATCATCTGTAACAGCAGATACCCATGCAGCATTTGAAACGACTGCATCGATAGTGGTGTTGGTAAGGAGAGGAAGAACAACCTCTTCACCCTCAGCAAGAACTGCGATGTAATCCTGGAAGATGTCGAGGATGTTTACAGTAGGAGCCTGAGTTACAGTGAATGTGTCGGTGATAGGTTCGCCCTTGACGGGAACAACTGTAGCTGTAACGGTAGCAGTGCGTACCTCAGCTGTTGTGTTCTCAGCAACCTTGAATGTAAGGTTCTTGCCATCCTCTGACTCGAATGTGATCCAGTCTTCGCTGACCTCTACGAAGAAATCAGAGATGCTGCCAGCCTTGGTGTAGGCTACGTCGAGAGTCTGCTCGTACTTGTTGAGTGCATAAGCATCCTCAGGAATGTCGAGATAGAGGTCGAAAGGAATCTGTTTAACAACGATGTCCTTGGTTACACGCTCGCCGTTTTCAGCGTCTGTGGTGACGGTGATTGTAGCAACGCGCTCTGCGCCGGTCTCATTGTCTTCAGCAGTTACGGTGATCTCAGTGTCGCCTTCACCTGAAGCAGCGCTGAGTGTCAGCCAAGCTGCATCGCAGTTGATTGCCCACTTGCCTGTGCAGTTGATGCCGGCAACGAACTCTGCATCGTGTGCAGGGAGAACCTGAGTTTCAGGAGTAACCATGAGGCTTGCCTGGAGAGGAGCCTGCTCAACCTCGATGATCTTGGTGAGTTTCTCACCCTTCTCATTGATGTTGGTGATTGTGATATAGCCCTTGCGAGCCTCAGCTGTGTGGTTGGTTGCAACTACAACATTGATTGCCTGAGGATCGTTGGCGTCATCGAGAGTAACGCTCATCCAAGGAACGCTTGAAGTCACGTTAGCGTCGGTGTTGCAATAGTAAGGCAATGTGAACTGCTCGCCTGCACCAACAACGAACTTCTTGTCTACGAATACATCGAGGATGTTGACTGTAGGAGCCTGAGTTACGATGAATGTGTCGGTGATAGGATCGCCCTGGAGGAATGTAGCTGTAACAGTTACAGTTGCAGTGCGGATATCCTTAGTATCATTTTCCTTAACCTTGAATGCGAGAGTTGTCTCGTCGCTGTTTGCGGGATCGTAAGTGATCCAGTCTTCGCTGCAGTTAACCTGCATGTCGGTGAGTTCACCTGCAACATAGTAACCTACATTGAGGCCCTGCTCCCATTTGTTGAGTGCGTATGCTTCCTCAGGGATGATGAGGTAAGTGTCCTTCATCAGCTGAGTTACGGTTACCTTCTGGATTTCGCGTACACCGTTCTCAGGACCAGTTGCTATTGTGATGGTGGCTGTGCGGTCTGCACCTGAATCGTTTACAGGCATTGATACGTGAACTGAACCGTCTGCGAAGCCGAATTCATCGCTGAGAGTGATCCAATCCTCATCGCATGTTACTGACCAAGTACCTGTTGAGAGAATCTTGATGTCGAATTCTGATGCGAATGAAGGTTTGATGACAGTCTTGGGAGTAACCTCGAGAGCTGCCTGGAGAGCTGCCTGACGTACGGTGATGACTCTTGTGAGTTTCTCGCCAGTAGGAGTGATATTGGTAAGTGTAACGAATGCTACGCGTGCTTCAGCTGTACGGTTGGGATCAACCTTGATTGTAACAACCTGCTGACCGTCGCAGCAAACTTTGTATTCATACTGGCCTACGTGTACCCAAGACTCACTTGAAGTAACCTGAACGGGAACGTTAGCATAGAAAGGAAGTGAGAGTGTGTCACCCCTAGCCATAACGTCAACGTTGTCAACGAAGATGTCGAGGATATTGACAGTAGGAGACTGAGTGATGGTTACATCGATAACCTTGGGATCACCATACTGAGGAGTGCATGATACTGAAACAACGCCTGTGCGTACGAACTCAGTACCATTCTCTTCAACGTAGAGTTTGATCATGCCGGTCTCAGGATCGATACCGTCGATTCTGATCCACTTGTCACTTGTAGTAGCTACGATCTCGAGCTCGTTGCCAGATGTCTGGTAAGGGATAAGAAGCTCCTGACCGAATTTTGTGAGTGCATAGTCGCGGCCGGGGATCTCGAAGTAGAACTGCTCGGGAACCTGAGTTACCACGATTGTAGCTGACTCACGTTTGCTGTTCTCGATACCGGTTTCAACAGTGATGGTAGCAACACGCTGCTGGCCTGTAGTGTTAGCCTCAGCCTTGATAGTGAGCATGTAGTCACCTGTGCCTTCAGTCTTGTCGATTGTGAGCCAAGGGCTGTCGACAGATGCTGTCCAAGAGTTGTTTGTAACGATTGAACCAACGAATGTCTCTTCGAGAGCGAAGATCATCTTGGTTGCAGGAGAAACGACAAGCTCTGAGTAAGCAGCAGCCTGACGGATGATAGTGGTCTTTGAAAGGATGTCACCTGACTCTGACTCTGTGCGTACTGTTACGACAGCCTCACGGGGAAGAGCAGTGTCGTTGCGGTCAACTGAGATTACAACGTCCTGATCCTTTACTGATACATGGCACCAGCTTTCGCTGCTGCGTGCAGATACCGGTGTATTACTATATATAGGTATAAGAACAACGTCGCCTACCCATTCGATTGCATACTCTGATGCAAGAACGTCGAGGAGGTTGATGGTGGGAGCCTGGGCAACACGTGCCTGACGGATGATAGGTTCACCGTTCTGGCCGCTTGTGATGAATGCGATGATGCCCTCACGTGCCTTTGAAGTCTTGTTCTCATTTACAGCCACAAGAGCCTTGCCGTCTGCCACGCTTGTAACCTTCATCCAATCTACGTTAGAAGAAGCGCTTACAGTTACGTTGCTGCCTGCGAGGTTGTAGGGGATCTCGATGTCCTGAGCTGCGAGGCTCAACGGGAAGTCCTGGATGGGGAGTTCGAGATAGAAGTCAAATGCTTCCTGAGTTACGACAACCTGACGGATAACGCGGTTTTCGTTCTCTTTGCCTGTTGCGAAGGTGATGACAGCCTGACGTACTGCGCCAGTCTCATTGGCAGATGCAGAAACAACTACCTTTGCGTCACCCTTGCCGCTGGTCTGGCCGAGAGTCAACCAGTCGCTGTCAACAGATGCTGACCAGTTGCCTACAGTAACGAGGTCGATAACGAAGTCCTCTGCAGCTTCTGTGAGCTGTTTGCTCTCAGGAGAAACGACCATTGCGTCGTTGCTTGCTGACTGGAATACGTTGACCTTGCTTACCTGAGTCTTGCCGTCAGCCTCAGTAACGATGCTGATGGTAGCCACGCGGTCTGAACCTGTAGCGTTTTCGTCAACTGAAATCTTGAATGAACCGTTGCCTGTGCCGCTGGTGGGATCTACCTTGCACCAGTCTGCTGATGAAGAAGCTGTCCAGCCGTTGTTGCAGCAGATTGACATAAGATACTCGCCTGCGAGCTTGGTGAATGCGATTTCGTCTGCTGCAAGAGTGAGGAGTGTACCCTCAGACTGCTGGCGGACAAGGATGGTGACAGCACAGCCGGCACCTTCAAGTTTGATCTTACCCGAACGTTCGTACGGGGTAGTGTTTGCCTCAACAAAGAACTCGAATGTTCCTTTGTGATTACCATAACCGTTGTCGATTGCAATCCACTCACAGTCGCTTGATGCTGTCCACTCCAAGTTGGATTCAACTTCAACGGTGCCCTTGTCAGTGGCAGGACCAACGAGAACCACTTCGTGATCGACTGTCAGGAAGGGAACGTCCTGCTCGTAGCAGCCTGTTGCCAGCACTGCCACAGTAGCCAAGAGAAGAACCGAAAGGTTTCTGAATAATTTTTTCATAGAATATTTAATTAGTTGTTTTTGCATTTGTTGTCGATAGCCATGAGTTCATCACGCTCGGCGCTCTGAGGAAGGAGGACGAGAATTGACTCTGCCTCAGCGTATCTGCCCACACCCATCCTGG
This sequence comes from Bacteroidales bacterium, assembly GCA_045617865.1. Taxonomy (GTDB): domain Bacteria; phylum Bacteroidota; class Bacteroidia; order Bacteroidales; family UBA932; genus Equibacterium. The sequence continues at coordinate 59,921 of JAZLJK010000011.1, forward strand.
CAATAGCCTCGTTGATGTCTGCAGAACCCTTGAGCAGCTCAACACCTCTTTCGTATTCCTCATTCTTGATGCAGAGGATACCGAGGTTGTGGTCAGCTTCGGGGATGTTGCCGGCGATATTTTCATAGATAGCCTTTGAATCGTTGTAACGGCCAACTTTGAAATAAACCAAAGCGCGGTTTGCATTTACGTAGATGTTGGCATCCTTGAACTTGATCTGGTCAGCGATTTCAGCTGCGCCTTCGTAATCTTTGGCAACAGCCTTGTCTATCATCTGCTGGTTCAGGTCGAATACCTCTTCATTGGGCTTCTCAACAAGGGTGTGAACGGTCACGCACTCGTCAAGGTCGCATACATAGTTGTATACAAGACCGTTTCCGTCTGTGAGTACAGGGCAGAGGTCAATCTCGGCGCGACGGCACTGAGGATAGATCTCCTTGTAGATTGTGTTGTACTCTGAAGGATATTTTGCACGGATCTTCTGCTCGAGCCTGTCTGAGTCTGAAGAACCTTCGGCAATCATGTTGCAGATTTCAGCTGCGTGAGGCAGACCTGAAGCGGCAACCTTCTCGCTTACGACACTCCAGTCTTCAGTTCTGATGTCGAACTCGCAGTTGTCATAAGGAATTCCGATGCTCTCGAAATAGTTGATGACAGCCTGCTTGCGGTTTTCACCAAGTTCCTTGTTGTGCTCGTAATTGGCTTCGGGTGAATCACCGATGACAACCTTGAGTGTGTATGAAGGAACGTTCTCGTTGAAGACGATGTTCTTGAAGTTGTCTGCGAACGCATTCTCGTAGAACTGGTTCTCAATTATGTAAGAATCAACCTTGAAGGGGATCTGAGTTGCGAGACATTCGTTGCAGTCACGTTTAACCATGTAGAAGTAGTGCTCGATGGGCTCCATAACCACTCTTGATGCGAGATTGAAGATTCCGCAGTAAACGGGAACTGTCTCGATGAGGTAGCGGTTGCTGGTGTAGGCATTGCCGATCACGTCAACATAGAGGCAGCCACCTTCCATCCACTCGTTGAACGGAGTCTCGAGAGTGTAGCGGTAAGTGTTCTCACCTTCCTTGACATACTGGATGCGGCGATGGATACCATCCTGGTGAGCAGGCTCCAGCTCTTTCATCCTTGAGTTGAATTTCTTATGGACCTTACCCTCGAAAACGACGGGATTGAGCTCGACTCTGTCGCCGCTCTCTTCGTTGAGGATGTAGGGACGGAACTCGACACCTGTGTGTCTGTTGTAGTACTCGTCTGTCAGGAAGTATGTGAGGTCAGCGGCAACAACACCGTGGTTGTTCATCATTGCAACCTGATTGAGAGTGATGGTGGCGGGCTCATATGTACTGAGCTTCTTGAGATTCACGCATGAGCTGAATGACAGGGCTGCGATCAGGAGTGCCGATAAAATGTAGAACTTTTTCATAATCTTCGCCATGGGTTAGAAAATAAAATAAGTAAATGTTAAACCGACACGGCTGATACCCAGGTACTGACGGGTGAGCCCGTTGCCGAAGGTATAACCGAAGCCTTGATACTGCCAACCACCGAATACGTACTGACGGTACTCGTCACTGAAGTAGGATTTCTCCCCAACGGGATTGTAGGCGATGACTTCCTTGTCATTAAGACAAGTGTAGCCGAGACCTACCGATGCCTCGAGGTTCCATCTGTCTCCAAGGATCCAGTTGTAGCCATAAGTGATGCCACCACCAGCCATGAAGTTACCCAGATAGCGGTACTGCCCCATTCCGAAGTTATAGTTGCCGAAGTGGCCCTCGGCGCCGATGAAATGACCGGCAAACCTGTAACGGGGATAGAAACGCAACTCAGGTTGAACAGCCCAGAATTTGTGGCTCTTGCCTTCGAACTCGAACGGACTCCAGAGAGCGTCCGCAGTCAAGGCAAAATGCTTGCTGAGACCGACATCCACGCCAAGGTTGGGTGAAGCATAAGCCCATCCAAGAACATTGGTGTTGATTCCGAAATGCTGTGCATTGGCAGCAACCGGAGCCATGAACATCAGAAACGCAAGAAAAATGGAGAATTTGAGCTTTTTCATTTTCCTTTGTTTGTTTGTTTTGTTGTTGATTATTAATTAGTTGTTAATTATTTCCTCTCGCGTACGCACGCACATGGGCGCATACGGCTATAATAGCGCGCAAATATAAATAAATTTTCATACAAAACCAAGCACCGGCAGGCGCATCCACGCCTCCGGCCGTATACATTCCAACTCAGACTGCAAAATTACGGAATAAAATACCCGTTTAATACGGTTCAGACACCTGAAATCATGAGTAATTATACTCATTTCGCGCAGAAAAGCATAAAAAAAGCCAGTTACTGTGCTGTAACTGGCTTTATTCTGTGGAGAACAAGGGAGTCGAACCCTTGACCCCCTGCTTGCAAAGCAGGTGCTCTAGCCAACTGAGCTAGTCCCCCGTGGTTTGTGTGTGCAAAGGAAAATAAAATTTTCCATATTGCAAAATAGTTGGCTAATTTTCTAAGATAACTGGTCTGGGAAGGGGAACAAATCCGGGAGGCGGAGCGATCAGCCCGCTCCGCGGCTGGCCCGACTTGGTGGGCGGAACACGGTTTATCTCATCATACTTCACAAAGTCCTCGAAATCATATTCTGCATCATCTCCGTAGGCAAGACGGAACAGCCTGTAGTAGATGATTTCACGCGAAGGAGCATTGAAACCTCCTGTATTGTAACGCATTATGCTGTATTCAGATGATCTGAAGGCACCTGTCCAGTATGTGCATGCCCCCTCAAACACACCCAGACCTTCGTCTTTATAGCGTTCATCCGTGAGGAATCTGCTCCACAGCACTGAGGCGCTGTCAGACACAAAATCCACATTCTTGTGATGACCTCTACGCTGGTTTCCACGATAGTTGAGGATTTCTTCGTAAGGTATCTCTCCGTTGCGCTGATAAGAATACTCGTCCTCCAGCTTGCCGATCGCATGTCCGCCAACCTCGTGCTGAATCACCTGCCCGAATTCTTCCCGGCTGGTGCACAGCGGGAGATACGCAACTGCATAACCACATCCATAATCTGTAATCTTTTCCCTGCTGAATTTCATATATGTGGTTCCGCCATACACCTCCTTGTTCATCAGCACAACCATCGCCGCATTCTGCACCCTTTCCTCAGAAACGGCCGCCTGGGCGTAATATTTCACCATATTTTCATCACCTCCCACAAACGAACCGGTGATGAAATACGTAGACATGGCAGTGACCGCTCCGTCCTCGTAGACATCATTCGGCGAGACTGCAGTCACAGACCAGATATTGAACAGATTCCTGAAGCTTCTGTATGGTTCAACCTCAAACAGGCTCTCCACAGCCTGATCTATCAGAGAATCGTACGTACCATCAGCAATCTGCCTGTCGGTGAATCCGTCGCCCATTAAGATGAGGTCGATGCCTGCACCTTCCGTGGCGGTCTGGATGGTTCTCACCGTCCTGTCGGCCGAGAAATCCTCTGAATAATACAGCCCCTCCTTGCGGAACCCGAACTGTGTTACATCGATGGTCCTGGTCAGATTGCTTGCTCCCACTGTGATTGTAGACGAACGGGGCAGGAACTGCCGGTTGGTGTCCACGGTCACCATATAACGGCCTTGAACCTCAGTTTCAGACACTTCAAACCATTTGTCTGCATTCCACTGAATGTCTGACTTTATAGAGATGTCGGCATTGGACTCCACATCAAGGAAAAACTCACCTCCGTTGCAGTCGCATCTCAGCACGGGAGGGTCGACATTCAGGTATATGTTCTCGCTCTGCACTATCTTGAGAGTCCTGGACACGCCGAGAAGCGTATCTCCGATGGTTACCGACGCAGTGCGTTCAAGGCCTGTGTCGTTGGGAGCCGCGGCGAAATAATAGTCATGCTCTCCAGCACCCTTTCTGTACGACACCCATGGTTGATCTTCAGGCATATATATCTGATAATCAATATTTGAGCTCACTGAGATAAGCGATTCTCCACCGGCTGCCTTGAACAGACGGCTGCTTGACGAGAGCTTGACAAAAGCCGCCTCCTGCTCGAACTGCAGGCTGATGGTCTGGCCATTCACATCTTTCAGATCTATCTTCCACTGACGATAAGTGTCAGCAGGCGCCACTACAAAGACAAATGTTGAGTCGGTGTGCCTCTCCTTATCCTCCACAACATATGAAGGCAGACGTATTTCGTTATAGAATGCTCCCTCTGACGGCGTTATCTCAACTATGACCTCTCCTCCGACCGGAGATACGTCAAACTTATCCTGCCTTGCACGGAACGGCGGCAGCGGAGCATGGAAATCCTGCACAAAACTGAATGAGTGGTGCAGGCCGAAATCGGACATGACATCCACTTCGCACAGACGGCTGCTGTCACCTGCGTTTTCCGGAATATCAAGCATTACCGTTCCACCGCTGGAAGTAACTGTCATCCAATCAGATGCGGAAACCTCATAATCCACATTGCCCTTCACTGTGAATGTCCGCCTGCCCCCGTACGAATCAATATCGTCAAAACGATCAGGGGTAACATCCAGATATGCCGCAGACTGGACAACTTCCAACGTATCCACGACATCCTCCGCAATAAACCGTATCAGGCACCCACGGGCGGCGCCGGTGAAGTTTGTATCAATTGCAAATGTCTGATTACCGATATCATGTATCCAATCACTGTCAATGACATATTTGTAATCTTCGGCGTACACCTTCACCAAAGTCTCTCCCCCCTCCGGACCGAAGTCGGCACGGGTGATGTCAAGCATGCTTCTTCCAGGTGACTGCGTAACAACTATGTCATAAGAGATGCCATAGTCGGTATTGGTTATTGAAAAGCCTCCGCGGCGCGCTTCACCAGAGGGATTTGCCGCGGCTGTGACTTCAAGCCTGCCGTCATCGCCCATCCTGTGACTGAGCCACGCCACATCGGGCAGTGATGTTACGAAAGGAATATTTGCATCTACCTCAAGCTCAGCGCTTCCGCCCGACCCGGCAAGGAAAAGCTCTGTCTTGGAGACATTTATCCAGGCAGCGTTCTGAACCACATTCACAACACTCCTCACCCCTTCTCCGGCAAAGACTATCGAAGCCGTGCGTCCTTCTCCTGATGTGTTTCTTTCTATGACAAACGTGTCAGGTTCACTCCCCTCCTCCAGCCAGCCGGCCGACTGGTCAATTATATGCGTATACTCTATGTTTGACTCGACATGAAGCGTCATAAGACCACCGTCAGGCCCGAACGAGAATTCTGTCTCCTCTATCGTGATGAACGGATCCACAGGCTCCACCGGATCATCAGGATCATCAGGGTCCTCAGGATCCTCAGGTTCCTCGGGTACTTCCGGTTCCTCAGCCGCCTCCTGCACAATCCGTACAGTATGCTCCAGACCATAGTCAGTGATGAGTATTACGTATGTCTCTCTTCGCCTATAAGCCTGATTTTCAGAGAGTACAAAGGAATATTCACATTCTGCCGAATCTTCTCTGGCAATCCAGCTCTCCGACGGCAGATCTTCTGTATAATCGATGTTGGAAGAAACGGTGAAATGTGCAGTGCCGCCATCTGCCGCCACCACACAGCTGTCTGCCGAAACCAGCAGAACCGGTGCCTCCTGCATCACTTTAACCCTTTCGCTGAAGCCTGGCGCATCTACCAGGATAACAGCCTCACGCGCCTTCTCGGAGGTATTCTTACCCACAGTATAATTAAGGTTGCCGTTGGATTTCAGCCACACCGGCTGGTCCTCCACGGTGCATGTGTAGTCGAGGTTTGTATGCAGATCTATCGTGAATCCGCCGCCCTTCGGTGCAAAAGCAAACTCTTTCGCTGATATTGTGAAGATATCTTTCTGCCGCTGTCTCACCGGCACGCTCACCTTGAGGCCGAAATCCGGCGACGTAACAGACAGGGCGGCCTCCCGCCAGGCCTCAGATGCGTTCTCCAGAGCAGTCACATTCAGCCCGCCGGCAACTTCAGCAACGTTAAGCCAGAAGCAGTCAGGCAGTCCCACAATGTATTTCACATTGCTTTCAACAGATATTCCGGAAGACCCCCCCGCAGTGTCGAACTCCAGTTCTGTTTCAGAAAGCCTGAGATATGCAGTTTCCTGTGACACAGTGACTTCCGTAGTTGACTTGCCGTCCGTGAAGAGAATATGCCCCACTCGCGGCCCGCCCGATGTATTCCTGCCCACGTCAAAGGAGAGAGGCTTTGACCCCTCCCTTATCCAGTCACATCCCTCCTCCACACTGTATGAATAAGGAACATTTGCAAGTACTTTTATCTGGCATGACCCTCCGTACGGGTCAAACTGGAACTGCTTCTGCGACAGGCTGAAGACATCTTTTGCACTCTGGGTCACAGCTACCGTGTCGGAGAGTCCGTAAAAGTCGTTCGTTATTACTACCTTGCCTTTTCTGGCATCCATGCCTTCGTTAGGCATAGCCTTGATTTGCAGGATATTATCTTTAATGCTGGCACTCAGCCAGTCTGCCGGCAGAGCAACTGCCTCACAGTCCACATTGGCATCTACTGCAAGCGTCACCTGCCCTCCGTCATCTGTGAAGCTCACAAGTGAATCCGCCACAGCCAGCGTGGGATGCCGCTGAGACAGTGTGACCACCGCCTTGAACGCCTTGCCGGTGAACACGATATTCGCCTTTCTGTCAAAGTCTTCAGAATTGCGGCGCACAAAGAACACCTTCAAGCTGTCTGAAGACTTGTCTATCGTTTCCCTCACCCAGTCGGGATTGCCCTCTATCACGTAGTCATACGGAATATTGGCATGGATGTGCACCTCAACCTCCTCTCCTGCCGAAAGCACTTCCAACTTCTGCGGAGTCACCTCCATCACATCTTTCTGGTCCTGATGGATCACCACGGTATCGGCTATCTGGAAGTGGTCGTTTGAGAAAATCATCCTGCACCCGCGCGGCTGCTCCTCTGCCGTCTCCGCCACTCTCAGAACAAATACGCCGGGCTCTTCTTCTTTTATCCTGCACCACTCTTCGTCTGGAATAACAAGCTCATAATCAATATTATGCTCAAAAAAGAGCGTATCCCTTCCACCGCCTATCGAATAGTCGAAGCGCATGCGGGAGTAATCCATCACCAGCCTTTCCTGGAATATCTCAACCGCCTCGGCACGCCCAGCATCATGCAGGGCTATGCGGCAGCTGCGGTCAGAGCCGGAGTGGTTCTGGCTCACCTGTATTATCCTGCGGAAAGGTTTGTCGGGAGGTGTCACAAGAGTGACCCAGCTGCAGCCCGCGTCGCAGTCAAACTGCCTGCCGGCGTCGAAATCTATGATGAACGACACCGAATCGGGACTGAGCTCGAACCTCGGTTCTGAGGTTTCGGCAAAAAGGTCGGTGCGCTCCTGGACCAAAGTGAGTGTGTCACTTACGTTATATTCACTGTTACAGAATATTACAGAACATTCGCGGGCATAGTACTCCGGATTGGCATCCATCACGAACTTATACAGATTGTATGTCTCGACGCCGTCGGCAGTCACTTCCGTGAATGCACTTTCAGCCAGTCTCAGATACTCAAGCTGAGGCATCACAATGTCGTAGCTGACATTGCTGCCGACACGGACGGGCGTGGTCCTGCCTCCCTGCGGCACGATGGTGTCGCGCGTTTCACAGTCAAGAAAAGCCGGATGCTGCGTGATTGTGACCTCGCGTTCGAGACCGTTGCCGCTGAACTTGATTCCTGCGGTACGGTCCACCCCCTCGTTGTTCTTGCCTACAGTGAAATGTAATTTGTCGTGGTTCAGGGCCTTTGTCTGCACACACTCTATCCAGGGACTGTCTATCTTGAATGAATAGCTGATATTGGCATCTACATTAATCACGAAACTTCCTCCCGGTGCTTCGAAAACCGCCCGGTCAATTGAAGTAAGGTCAAGAATGTCAAGCTGTTCCTGCTTTATTACGATGGTGCCTGTATGTGTGGCGGAAGTGATTCTGATGGTGGCCGTACGTGTATACGAGTCGTAGTTGTCGGAGAGTTTCACACCCAGTGTGGCACCTCCCGAACCTCCGTCCTTCGGGGTGACTGTGCACCATCCGCCGCCTTCCTCAACAGTCGCCTTCCACAGGTTCCGCGAAAAGAAATTGAACCGGTATGTGTTGGCTTCACCGCCAACCACAAGGACTGTGTCGATGTAGACATTGCTCTCGGGCTGCACGGGAGTGGGATCCACCTTCTCCCTGCACGCCGCAAGCACCAGCAGCATCACTGCCGGCAGCAACAACATCGTCCGCACCCCTTTCATCAAAGCAGAACTACTTTACCATCAGCACATCCCCATGATCTCTGACAATGGCACGAAGCCAGTGCTCACGCTGTGCGGGATGCTCGGGAGAAGCAGGAATGTCTGTGTCGGGATGGAGTTTCACATATTCACCATTCTCATCCTGCACCTTCACGTTGCCGTCGAGATATTTCACCAGAAGGGCATTTTCCAGGCGGTGCCAGCGCGCCATCATATCGTCTGCAAGACATTCTGTGGTCTCAGTCATGAGTTTCTTGGCCTTCTTCACTTTACCCTTCTCCACAAGTCTCAGCGCCTGTTCATCAGTTTCAGCGACCTTCTCGAAGCAGACAGCCTCGAAATCCTTTATCTCCTTTGTTACAACAGGAGCCACACGGTCATAGAAAAGATATGCGAAGTGAGCGACTTTGTTGACCTGCCAGAATGCAGAAGTCGCAGAGTATTCCGTCATGCTGCCGTTGCCCTCTCTGAAAGGCTCCGGAGAAGCAAGGATGTTGGTGTAAACCGGTGTGAGGGCGGAAGTTGCAGCATCGTCCACACCGAACCAGAGGATGCCGCCAAGCTCGTCGGGAAGCCAGCCGCGGCTCTGGCAGAGAATCCAGAATCCAGTCTGCTGGGTGGCCAGGGCACGCTCGTGGACATAAGTCTGACCGTCCAGCTCGAAGTCCATGGGGCGCCATCTGTAGGGGCATGCGTTGTTGCCTGCTCCCACATCCTGGGTCATGTCCATGGGTGTATCCTCAAAATGGTCGCGCATCACATCGGCAAGTGCGCTCAGCTCAACCTTCTTTGCAGGTTTGATGAAAAGCGGCATCTTGTGACCGAGGTTGTGCCCCATTGCAAAGTCAAGCCAGTCGGAAGCGGGAGCGCTGTGCTCACCCTCTTCATCCTCCCACACGAAAGTGCCTTCGCCAAGGATATTGTATGCCGCCCATACGCGTGCCTCACAGGCTCTTGCACCTGAGAAATCTATGGGGCAGTAAGCATCGCAGAAGCTGAACTCCTCGTCCGGGCCGTCAAAATATCCTTTTTCGCGGGCGAATGTGATGACATCCTTTGAATAGAGGCAGTTTTCCGGGTCATTCAGAGGGAAAGTGCTGATACGCGCCTGGTTGGCGTGAGAGCAGATATAACCGTCGGGAACGCGGCGGGCAACCCATACCGCACCTGTGCCGTCGCCCTTGCTTACGATTTCCATGATCCAGGCCTCGTTGGGGTCTGCCACAGAGAATGATTCTCCGGGAGATACATATCCGTAGGTCTGGCAGAGTTCGTCCATGATCTGAATCGCCTCACGTGCGCTGGATGCTCTCTGAAGAGTAGTGTAGATGAGCGCACCGTATTCCATTATACCGCTGCCTCCTTCAAGCTCGGCACGGCCGCCGAAAGTGGTTTCGGTGATGGTGACCTGACGGGCATTCATATTGCCCACAGTCTGGATTGTCTGAGGGATCTGAGGGATATATCCCATATAACGTCCTTCATCCCAGCCATATACCTTGAACATGTCACCTTCCTTGAAGTTGCCTGCAGGGTGGAAATACAGCTCGCCGTAGAGCTGGTGGCTGTCGGCCGAATATGTCACCATCACTGAGCCGTCGGCAGAGGCACCTTTTGTGACTATGACATTGCTGCACGCCCATGAATAAGTTGTAAAGAGCGCACCTGCAACAATGAGGGCCGCTATTGCATAAATTTTTTTCATATCGTGTGTTTTTCTAACTTTGTCGGAAATTAACATTGAAAATAAAGCGCTAAGTTATGAAATCTTTGGCAAAATACATATCTGTGGTGCTGCTTTTTGCCGCAGCAGCCACTTTCACGGCAGGTGCACAGAACAGCGGGCAGTCGCAGGCCGACCCTGATTTTGAGAAACAGATCAAACAGCAGGTCGACTATTTCATAGAGACTTACCACCTGGACGACATCCAGGCTTTCCGCCTGGACACCCTGCTCCAGCATTATCTGCCCATCTACACCGAAGAAGTTGACAAGCTGAAGGCTTCCGGCATATCCATGATGGAATCATTCCAGCCCATGCTTGACAGATGGGCCGATTTCTTCGACCGTTCATACGAAAAGATCTTCACTCCGGAGCAGTGGAAACGCTATCTCAAGTCGGCTGCCGGCAAGGAGAAGAAGAAAAGAGACATCCGCATGGCCGAAGCCGCCGCTGGCACCTCGAAGAAATAACCGTTATTTCCCGCCATATATCCTGAGCACCGACCGGCCGGTATGCGGCAGCGGTGCGGGCCGTCTGCGCGCCTTTGTAGCCGGCACGAGATTGACTGCATCATAGGCCACAAACTCTTCATAATCGTAAGTCCATGATTTGCCGTACGCAAGCTTGTGGAGACGCTTGTATATCTGCTCTCTTGAAGGGGCGTTGAAGCAACCCACGTTATCACACATGATGCTCAGTTCAGTGGGCTTGAACACTCCGGACTCATAGTATCCTCCAGCACCTTCGAAGACGCCCAATCCCTCTCCACCGTACCGCTCGTCGGTAAGGAATCGGGTCCACTTGACCAGTGCCGGGTCAGAGGTAAAGTCCATATTGTTGAAAGCGTGGAAATTATCCTGCCAGTTCCTGTAGTAATCTATCTCTTCCTGTGGGATTGTGCCCGTACCTGAATAACAGTACTCGTCTGCAAGATATCCGAACCCATGGCCTCCCGCCTCGTGGTGAAGCAGAGCCTCGAATTCATCTTCATTCGAACCAAGTGAGAAATAGGCAACAGAATTGCCCTGGGTGAAATCAAGCAGAGGGTCGTTGACCCAGTATACTCCCATGTAGCACGTGCCGGCGTAGTATTCGCGGTTCATCATCACTATCACCAGAGTGTTGCCGAGTGACAGTTCTGTGTTAACCAGATTGTCATTGTCCCAGCGGACGGTCTGCCAGTCATCCCGCTCCGGCCTTACGGCGTGAAGAGCGTATCTCTTGCACATCACATCATCTCCGCCGACGGAGGTGCCGGTACCGAACCATGTGGCCAGCCTCCGCTGCGACACATCACTTTCGTAGCTGTCACTCTGCGATACCACGTTCACCATATATACATCAAACAGATTGCGGAAGGTGGTGTAGGGCTCAACACTGAAGAATGCCTCCATGGCCTTCTTCATCATACCATCGTATGTGCCGTCGAGATTCTGCGCCTCGGTATAGGCATCTCCCATGATCACTATGTTCACTCCGTTGCCTTCTGTGTGTGTCTGCAGCCTGGTCACGCGTCCGTCCAGGGGTACCGGTTCCGGCTCGACATATGCCGCTTGATCCACATTGATTGTGGCAGTAAGCCCTGCGCCTGAGTAAGTGATTGTAGCGGAGCGCGATGTGGTCTCTTCATTGGCGGCCACCGTGAACTTGCCGCCGTCATACGTGATCCAACTTACTGGGACATCGACTGTATACTCCACGTTTGCCGTGACTTTCGGGGTGAAGCCGCCTCCGTCCGAAGTGAATTCATAAGAAGAGTTGTCCACACTCAGCACATTGTTCTGAGCCTGGCATATAGTCATGGTACGAATTATCGAGAAGTCTGTGTTTTTCAAGGTAATGACGCAGGTTCTGGCAGCACCTGTGGTGTTTGCAGACACATTCAGCTGCAGCCTGCCTGAGCTGGCAGTACATGCCACCCAGTTCTTGTCGGCAGAGCAGGTGTAGCTGATGTTGGCGTCAACATCCACCTCTACTGTTCCTCCGGCGGCATCCACGGCAGCCTCGCTCAGCGAAAGAGTGAGCACCGGAGCGGCCTGTGTCACCGTTGTAGTGGCAGAAAGGCCGTTGCCGGAAAAGACCACACTGCCTGTGCGGTTTTCCGCTGAAGTGTTCCTCCCCACCTTATAAACTTTTCTTGATGCCGTGCTGCCTGAAGCCTCCGTAATCCACGACACCCTCGGGGCTGCAGTATAATTGATATTGGACTGGACATCTATCACCATATCGCCTCCTTCGGGGCTGAAGGTCATGGAAGCAGGCGAAACTGCCAGTCTGTCTTTCTGATCCTGCGAAATCCTGATTGTCCGGCTCAGATTGTAGTCAGGGCAGCTCACAACTATGCTGCACTCGCGCTTTTCACCGTCATTGGAGTGCACACGTATGTTCAGCATGCCCTGCTGCTCCTCACGCAGTCTTTCAACCCACTGGACATCAGGCATTTCAACAATATATGGAACATTTGAGACTATCGTGAAGGCGGCATCTCCCCCCTCTATGGGGAACATTGATACAGAAGACGGACTCACAGAAAGCGAGGGCGCCTTCTGGCGCACAGTCACTTTCTGCACTGAAGCCCCGCACGTGAAGACTATGCTGCACTGCCGCGAAGTGATGCCTGTGTTCCGGTCCACATCAAATGTCAGCTTCCGACCAGATTCAGTGATCCAGCCCGGAGCGTCCTCCACATAGTAGCTGTATTCCACATTCGAGCTCACCTCTATTGCGATTTCACCGCCCTCCGGATCAAGTTCAAACTCATAATCCGACAGCGAGAACACATCTTTCTGCTTCTGGATTATTGTCACCACCTCAGAAATGCCCTCCGCATCGGAGTTGAACCTCAGCACAGCCTCACGGCTCTCTGAAGAAGTGTTGGGCTCTATCTGGAATACCAGCGGCTCAACTTCGGAAATCCATCCCGGGGCGCCATCCAGTGCATATCCATATTCAACATTTGAATTGACTCTGACAGTTATTCTGCCCCCCGCATCGCCCACATTGTACTGTTTCTGAGCTATCTCAAAAAGCACACAGCGCTCCTGGCTGATATGCAGCGTGTCGCTCATCCCGAAATCTGCAGAGTAGAACACTACGTCACATTCACGCACCACGGAAGTATCATTCTCTGCCACTTCAAAGGTGTATTCGTCTGAAGCCGAGCCTGTTCTGCTCAGCCAGCCCACTGATGGAACAACCACCTCATAAGGGATGTTATGTTCCACCTTCACTGTCACTTCGCCGCCGCTTATGCCGAATTCGGCTTCATGGCGGTCTGCCTTCAGGCATGCACCAGCCTGGCTCACCAGAAGCGTTTCTGAATATTCCCCTCCCTTGAACACTATTTCGACAGAGCGCGCCTTCGGACCTCTGTTGGCTTCCACAGTGAATACATGCACACAGCCGCTCTTCTCCTCTCTGATCCATCCGGCACTTTCTGGCACAATGCAGGAATAATCCACATTTGTGGTGACTCGCACCTCCGAGGCACCACCTTCAGGACCAAAGCTGAACTGCTCTTCTGAAATTGAAAAATATGACTCAAAACCCTGGCTGATGTACAGTGTGTCGCAAAGCTGATAATCTGCATTCCTGAATATTACCACTGCGTCACGCCCTACAGAGAAAGGATTCTCCACCGCGTTGAATGTAAGCAGGCTCACTGTCTCCTTTCCCTCCTCTGCAACCATATCACCCTCTTTCCAGAGCCATTCCTCCTGCGGCATCACCAGCTCGCACTCCACATTTGTGCTGACTTCAACCTGCTCCGAACCGGCATCTTTGCCAAATGGCACCTCTTTCTTTGAAAGTATCAGATATGCAGGGTGCTGCAGTACGCTGAAAGTCTTGCTGAACCCGTCCCCCTCGAACACAATGCTGCATGAATGCACCGCACCGGTGGTGTTGCGCGCCACTTCGAAGATGTGTGTGTGCGGCACCATGCCCTTGGTGGCACCTGCTTCTTTCTGACTCACCCAGTCACCTCCCTCTATCCTGCAGGAATAATCCATATTGGTCTGGAGGTCAATTGAGAAACTGCCGCCGAGAGGAGGCATTACATAATCCTGCAGATTGATTTCAAAGCCCTTCAGACAATCCTGGGCAATACCTATCCTGCCCGTTGAGTCCCCCACCTTCAGCTCCACTGTGGCACTGCGCGGGTCATAGGTTGTGTTGGCATCAACCGTTATGGTGACGGTCACCTCACCTTTTCCACCGCTCTGCGGGCTGACTGTGCACCATCCGGCATCATTCTCCAGAACCTTTGCACTCCATTCGCCCGAACTTGTGAGAGTCAGGGAAATATCAACTCCCGACACTCCCACTGCGTAGGTGGTGTCTATCAGAACAGACGGCTCTGCGGGTGTCACAGGCTTTGTGGTGTCCTGTGGCTGCTCCGGACCGGGACCGGGTGTCGGACCGGGATCCGGTGGGGTGATGGGATTGCAGCTCACCGCCATGAGGAATCCCGCTGTGGCAGCCGCTGCCACAGTTCGTATCATATTTTGTAGAAAATTCATAAAATGCCGGCCGTCAATGGATAACAACCAACAAATTTAAAGAAACAAATCCAGAATTTCAACAGGATTGCGGAAATGGAAACCGGCGGGGATGTCTGCCTCTGCGATGCCGTCCCAATCGGCAAGTCCGAACGTCACACCGGCATTTTTCGCACAGAGGGCGTCGTACATCGTGTCGCCGATATAGAGGCACTGCGAAGCGGAGACACCTGCCTGACGTACAAACTCCAGCGCAGGATCGGCCGCAGGCTTGGGATTGGCTGTATCCTCAGACGAGACTTTTATCTTCAGGATATCGTTCCAGCGGGCAAGATTCGGATCACGCTCTATCTCTTCGCGGTTGCGGGAGGTCACAAGACCAAGTGTGACACCGGATGCAGACAGACGTCGGATCACATCGTCCATACCGTCAAAGACCCTGCTCTTTTCAGGATACATCTCGCAATAATACTTCTCCCAGAGGTTCAGTGCGCCTTCCGGGTCGTCAAACCCGATCATCTCTATGGTGCCCATGCTGGTGACACCGAAATATTTCACCAGTTCCGCCGGAGAAATCTCTTCGCCGCGGAGGTCTCGGATGCATTTCGACAGAGAATATGTGAAAGTGTCGCGGGTGTCTATTATCGTACCGTCGACATCCAGTGCAATGTGTGTATAGCGCATAATCTACTGCTCCAGATATTCGCGCTGCTTTTCTGTGAGTGTATCGATGGTCACACCCCAGCTCTCCAGCTTCTTCCTTGCCACAAAGTTGTCGATATCCTCGGGGACCACAAGCACTGTGGCGGGAAGCATCTTCTTGTTGCGTACGATATATGCCACACAGAGGCTCTGGATGGCAAAGCTCATGTCCATGATCTCGGCGGGATGTCCGTCGCCGGAGGCCAGGTTCACTAGACGCCCCTCGGCAAGCAGGTACAGAGTCCTGCCGTTCTGCAGCCTGAAGCCTTCGATATTGTTTCTTGCGGGGAATGCTTCCACGGCAATCCTGCGCAGGGCGGCAACATCCACCTCAACGTCAAAGTGACCGGCATTGCAGAGGATTGCACCATCCTTCATCCTGTAGAAGTGCTCCTCAACGATGACATCGCAGCATCCAGTGGATGTGATGAACAAGTCACCGTACTCTGCGGCCTGAGACATTGACATCACCTCGAAGCCGTCCATCTTCGCCTCCATGGCGCGGACAGGATCCACCTCTGTGACTATCACCTTGGCACCCAGCCCCTTGGCCCTCATGCTGATGCCCTTGGCACACCAGCCATAGCCTGCAACCACAACGGTCTTGGAGGCCACGATAAGGTTGGTGGTGCGCATAATGCCGTCCCATACAGACTGGCCGGTGCCGTAACGGTTGTCGAAAAGATACTTGCAGTTGGCATTGTTCACCATCACCATGGGGAAATGGAGTTCACCGCGGCTTGCCAGCGAGATAAGGCGGTGGATGCCTGTGGTGGTCTCCTCGCAGCCGCCCCAGATATTGTCTATGAGTTCCGGCATCTCGTTGTTGATGATGTGCAGCAGGTCGCCGCCGTCATCGATTATCACATTCGGCCCCGGACGGAGTACGCAGCGCAGATGCTCGTAGTAAGACTCCATTGTCTCTCCGTGGACAGCAAAGACATTCACACCGCTTTTCACAAGGGCGGCGGCAACATCGTCCTGGGTGGAAAGTACATTGCAGCCTGTTGAATATACCTCGGCGCCACCTGCTGCAAGCACCTGGCACAGGTATGCCGTCTTGGCCTCCAGGTGGCACGAGATGGCCACCTTCACCCCTGCCAGAGGTTTTGTTTCGGTGAACTGCTCCTCTATGTCGTTCAGAAGAGGCATGTGGTTTCTTACCCATTCGATTTTGCGGAGACCGCTTTCGTACAGGTTGATGTCTTTGATGTCGCTCATTGGTGTTGACTCTTTTCTAATTATGTTTTAATTTTGCAAAGATATAACTTTTCGGGCACATAAAACTCAATTTCGATGGCACTCAACATAATGTTCTACAATCTCGAGAACCTCTACGACACATCTAAGGATGAAGTGGCGGATGATGAGGAATTCACCCCCACCGGCATCAAGAGATGGAATACCATCAAATACCAGACAAAGCTGGCCAACCTCAGCAATGTGTTCGCAGCCGTTGCAGGGCTGCCCGGAGGTTTTCCCGCGATAGTGGGAGTCTCTGAGATTGAGAACGACACGGTGCTCGAGGACCTTCTCTCCCAGAAGCGTATGGAACCGGCAAACTACCGTTATGTGCATTACGACTCCAAGGATGCCCGCGGTGTGGATGTGGCCCTGTTTTTCCGCACCGACAAATTCAAGCTGCTGGGCAGCGAACCCGTGAAGCTGGTGCTGCGCAGCGGCAGGGAATACATAGGACGCGATGTGCTGTGCGTGTGGGGCAGGCTCTGCGACGAGATGTTCTGCTTCTATGTGTGCCACTTCCTTTCGCGCCGCGCCGGTGTCTCTTCAAGCGAGGGGTTCCGCCGCGCCGGGGCCGAGACGGTGCGCGACCATGCGCTGATGATGCGCCAGAAATATCCCGGAATCAAGATAGTTGTGATGGGTGACATGAACGACACACCCGACGAAGCGTCGCTGAGCGTGCTGCTGCGCGCAAGAGGAGGGGTGCAGAACGTGGATCCGCTTGAATATTTCAACCCGATGTGGGCAATGATGGAAGACGGCCTCGGCACAAGTATCCACAATCACGAATGGACCATGTTCGACAACATCATTGTAAGCCAGAACCTGCTGCCGGTGGATGCCGGCTATGGTGATGCAAAGGGACTTACACTGTCAAAGTTCGACAAACATTACTGGGCCCACGTGTTCCAGCGCAGCTTCATGATGAAAAACGGCAAGCCTTTCCGCAGCTACAACGGAAATGTCTTCTCAGGCGGCTACAGCGACCACCTGCCCATTCTCATAAGATTGAAATAGCGCTACTCAAGCTTCGATATCTTCCACTCGCCGTCACTCTTTACGAGTGTCATGCTGCGCTCTATCTCTGCACCGCCGCCGAACGGAGAGACGGTATACTTCACCTCCACAGTATTCTTCACATCTGTCTTCTCACAGGAATGTACCTTGAAGGCAGTGCCTTTCGAAGCCTCCGCCACCTTTTCGCCTATGGACTCCGACGGATACTTCTGGTCTGCGACAGAAGCGAGCAGCATGCTGCCGATCTCTTCGCTGCAGCAGGCCGCAGCCGATTCATAGTCCATCTCAAAGAAAGATGTAAGGAAACTGTCGGCAACAGCGCCCGCCTTCACTGTGGAATTGCCACCGAAGATCTTCACTGCACCGAAAACTACTGCTGCCGCAACTATCAGTACGGCCGGGATGAGGATTGCCTTTTTCATGATACGCAAAGATATGTAAAAAAATCATTCAACAAAGCCGAGAGTGGCGGCACGCACCTCGAAATCACCTTCAATCAGACGGATGCAGGCGGCAAGCGTCGATCCGGTGGTGAGCACATCATCCACAATCAGGATGCTTCTCACCCCTTCCGCAATGAGGCGCGACGCAACCCTTCGGTTGAGAGCGAATGCACCGCTGACATTGGACTTTCTCTCATCAATTCCCTTTCTGGTCTGTGTGGACGTATACCTCCGGCGTCTCAGCAGGTGCTTCTCCACCCTGCATCCTGCCAGACAGCCCGCCACTTTCTCTGCAATGACCTCAGACTGGTTGAACCCGCGCTTCAGCCTCTTCAGCGGATGGAGCGGCACCGGCACCACAATCTGGACCCCCCGGAACCACGCACCAGAGGCGAGATATCCTCCAAGCAGCTGCGACATATACGCTCCGAGCTCAAGGTCCGACTTATATTTGAACTGCCGCACACAGCCTGCATATCCACCTTCCTGTCGATAGAAAAAGAGCGATGCGGCATCCTGCAGCCGGCACCGCCCGGCCAGCCGCTCCATTGCCGGATTGTCCCGCCTTCCCCAGAAATATGTAAGCGGCATGTCGTCCAGACAGTCACGGCAGAGATGCTGCTCGTCAAAAACCAGCACGCGGCCGCACACCACACATTCCCTTGTAAAAAAAATGTCCCTCAGCGAAGCCAGGGACGTTTTCAGCATGTCATAGATCCTTCCCTTCATAATCACAGAAAATTTCACTTCAAATATACTGATATTTGATTATATTTGCACCAAATGTTCGATTTCCTGAATATAACCATAGCGGATGTACTGGATATTCTTCTGGTAGCGGTGCTGATATATGAGATCTACCGTCTCATACGCGGCACCACAGCCATCAACATCTTCATCGGCATCGTTCTGCTTTATGTGGTCTGGGCTGTGGTGGAGGCTCTGAACATGACTCTGCTGTCAACCATCATGGAACAGGTGCTGGGAGTGGGCCTGATAGCCCTGATTGTGATATTCCAGCCTGAAATCAGGCGTTTTCTGATAAGGATGGGCTCTGAGATTTTCTCGGCCCGCAAAAAAGGGAGCGGCAAGATAAGGTCCTTCTTCAGGAAGTACAAGGAGAACTCTTCGATGGACTCCGCCGCACTTGATGAAATCACACTGGCATGCAGCCAGATGTCACAGACAAAGACCGGCGCACTGATAGTTCTGCAGCATGTTTCGTCACTCAACAGTTTCATCGAAACAGGCGACACAATAAACGGCACGATTTCATGCCGCCTGCTGGAAAGCATATTCTTCAAGAATTCACCTCTGCACGACGGTGCTGTGATTCTTTCAAGCGACCGTGTGATTGCCGCGCGGTGCACTCTTCCCATAAGTGACAGCCAGGACATTCCACCACGCTACGGAATGCGTCACAGAGCGGCCGTCGGAATCACGGAAGCCACTGACGCCCACGCAATTGTAGTGTCGGAGGAAACGGGCGGAATATCGTATGTCACAGACGGTGTGATAAAGACAATGGGCAGCATCACCGAACTCAGGCTGGCAATAGAAAAATCCTTTGAAGTGTGATGCAGCGGACAGAGACGAAGATAGGTTTTGACAAAGTCCGCGGAATGGTGGTTGGCAAGTGTTCCACCCGCGGAGCCGCTTCTCACGCAGAATCACTTGAAATGATGACCGATGCCGGGGAAATCTCCCGGGCTCTGAAACTCACCGACGAGATGAGGCTCATCTGCATGTTCGAGGATACCTTCCCGATGGAGGATTATGTGGACATGCGCGACTTCCTGATGCCTCTGGAAGGTGACAGTTCCTGCATCTCCCTTCCGCATCTGGTGCTGCTCCAGAAAGGCCTGGGCACCATCCGCCGCGTGGTGGGCTTCTTCCGCTCGAGCCGTGACGGAGTCTATCCGAACCTCAAGAAAATGGCTGCGGCAGTGGCATATTTTCCTGAAGTGACACGCAAGACAGATTCTATCCTTGACAAATTCGGAGCTGTGCGCGACACTGCATCTGAAGAGCTTCATGAAATCCGCCGCAGGCTGCACGAAAAGGAAAAATCTGTGGCCAGAATCATCTCGTCTGTGATGAAGAAGGCCCAGGCCGACGGCATCGTGGACCTGGATGCCAGCGTGGTGGTGCGCGAAGGCAAGACACTTATTCCTGTAAGCGCCGCCGACAAGCACAGGATCCAGGGCATTGTCTACGACGAATCGGCAAGCGGAAAGACCTCATTCATAGAGCCTCTCGAGGTGGTTGCAGCCAACAACGCCATCCGCGAGCTGCAGTTCGAGGAGCAGCGCGAGATACAGCGCATCCTGTTTGATTTTACAGATTTCCTGCGCCCGTATCTTCCGGAGATCCTTGACAGCGCCGACTTCCTCATAAAGATTGACTTCATCAAGGCAAAGGCCATGGTGGCGCTTGACATGGCCGCCGGGATGCCTCTGATCTCTGAAAACGGCGGGCTGAACCTGCGCAAGGCACGCCATCCGCTGCTGGAGAAGAGCCTGCACCGCGAAGGAAAGGAGATTGTGCCTCTAAACCTCAGTCTCACGAATGACAAGCGGATAATATTGATATCCGGTCCCAATGCAGGAGGCAAATCAGTGTGCCTCAAGACAGTGGGGCTGCTGCAGTATATGTTCCAGTGGGGTATGCTCATCCCCACCTCAGAAATCTCCGAGATGGTGGTCTTCGACAAGATTTTCGTGGACATAGGAGACAACCAGTCGCTTGAGAACGACCTCAGCACCTACAGCTCGCACCTCACCGACATGCGCGACATAACCGAGCAGGCAGACAGCCGCACGCTGGTGCTTATTGATGAGTTTGGAAGCGGCACAGAGCCCGCAGCCGGCGGCGCGATTGCAGAGGCCGTGCTGGACTGCCTTGCAGAAAAAGAGGTGTACGGCGTGATTACAACCCACTACACCAACCTCAAGCTCTATGCAAGCAACAGCAGCCGCGTCATCAACGGTGCCATGCAGTTCGATGCTGCCGCCATCACCCCCCTCTTCTCGCTGGAACAGGGGCTGCCGGGCAACTCCTTCGCATTCGAGCTGGCCCGCAAGATAGGTCTGAGCGAAGATATCATCAAATCGGCGGAGGAGAAGGCAGGCACCGACTTCGTGGACATGGAGCGGCAGCTGCGCAAGATTGCCCGCAACCGCCGCGCTCTGGATGAAAAGCTTACACGCGTCAAACATGCCGACAAAACCCTTGAAAGCCTTACAGACCGCTACGAGAAAGAGCTGGCAGAGATCAAGGAACTGCGCAGGAACATCATAAACGAAGCCAAGGCAGAGGCAAAGGAGATAGTGGCAGGAGCCAACAAACGCATCGAACAGACGATCCGTGAGATACGCGAGGCACAGGCAGAAAAGGAGAAGACAAAAGAGGCGCGCGCCAAGGTTACAGAGCTGCAGAAGAGCCTGGCCGACAAGGAGGCTCAGAGCGAGAGCGACCGCCTGATAGAGAAGAAGATGGAGCAGATTCTGGCCCGCAAGGAGAGAGAGGCGAAGCGCAAGGAAGAGAGAGCCCGCAGGCAGGGCATCGAGCTGCCACGTCCGAAGATTGAGAAAGACAACACTCCCGACCCTCTCAAAGTGGGAGACAAAGTGCGCATCAAGGAGAGCGACATGGTGGGGGAGATAATCCAGATAACAGCAAAGAAAGTGTCTGTGGCGGTAGGATCCATCACCAGCCGTGTGGACCCCGACAAGGTGGAGCGCATAAGCGCGTCACAGTTCAAGACACTCGCAAAGAATACCTCCTCAAAGAGCACCAGCGGCACAATTGCCGTAAAGGGGCAGGAGGCGATATCACAGCGCACCCTCAATTTCTCGCCTTCCATCGACATCCGCGGCGAGCATCTGGAAGATGCGCTCAACATCGTGACGCACTTCATAGATGACGCGATAATGATAGGTATCGGCACTGTGAAGATCCTGCACGGAAAAGGCACCGGTGTGCTCAGGGAAGAGATACGCAAATACCTGAAAACAATCCCGAACGTCAGGAACGTCCGGGATGAAGATATTCAGTTCGGCGGTGCCGGTATAACTGTCGTGGAGCTGGACTAATTGATTCCGCAGATTCTTCTGCAGAGGTCAGTGCTGTCAAGTTTCTCCCAAGTAAAGAATTCAACCTCTTTCTCGTAAGGCTCATCCCCATTGTAGAAAGTCACCTTCTCGGTGAAAGGCCTGCGGCCGAAATGGCCGTATGCCGCTGTCTTGAGGTAAATGGGGTTCTTGAGTGCGAATTTCTTGATGATGGCGGCGGGACGAAGGTCGAAGTTACTCTTGATAGCATCAGCTATATCGCTGTCACTCAAGCTTGTATGGCTCTTTCCAAAAGTGTTTACAAATATGCTGCAGGGCTGTGCCATACCAATTGCGTATGAGATCTGCACCATCATTTCGTCTGCCACACCTGCCGCGACCATATTCTTGGCGATATAACGCGCTGCGTATGTAGCACTGCGGTCTACCTTGCTGGGATCCTTGCCGCTGAAGGCTCCGCCACCGTGGGCGCTGCGCCCGCCGTAGGTGTCAACCACAATCTTGCGGCCGGTAAGGCCTGTGTCACCGTGAGGGCCGCCTATGACGAACTTGCCGGTGGGATTCACATAAAGGTTATATTCTGTATCGAAGAGAGCGGCTGTTTCGGGTTTAAGCCTTTTCAGAAGACGCGGGATGAGAATGTTCCTCACATCCTCTGTAATCTTGTCCTGCATTGCCTTGTCGTCGTCGAGAAACTCGTCGTGCTGGGTTGAAAGCACAATGGTGTGGACTCTTACAACCGAACCGTCTTCAACGTTATATTCAATCGTGAACTGGCTCTTTGCGTCGGGGCGCAGATAAGGCATCGGAGACGGATTCTCACGGCGCACTGCCGCAAGCTCCTGAAGCAGCATGTGGGAGAGCATCACGGGAAGCGGCATATACTCCTCCCCTTCATTGCATGCATAACCGAACATTATGCCCTGGTCGCCGGCTCCCTGGTCCAGAGGGTTCTCACGGTTCACGCCGCGGGCGATGTCACCGCTCTGCTCGTGGAGCGCCGATATCACGGCGCATGAGTTGCCGTCGAAGCAATATTCGCTCTTTGTATAGCCTATCTTGTTGATGGTTTCGCGGGCAACCTTCTGGATGTCCACATACGCGCTGGATGTGGCCTCACCGCCCACCACCACAAGGCCTGTGCTTACAAAAGTCTCACACGCCACATGGCTTGAAGAGTCACGGCGCAGGAATTCGTCCAATACTGCATCTGAAATCTGGTCGGCAACCTTGTCGGGATGCCCCTCGCTTACTGATTCCGAGGTAAAAAGATAAGTCTTACTCATAATTTTAGCATTTTTTAACGGTGGTTGCAATCAATGTCAAATCTGTCCACCCCGTATGTTAATAATAATCTATGCCCGAAGGCGGCGCAAAGGTATAAAAAAAATCGGGCATCCAAAACGGACGCCCGATCATTTGCATTTTATCCTTTCAGATTAGAAGATGTATCTTACGTTGAGAACAGCTGACCAAGTTGAAGCTGTTGCTGCAAGAGTGTTCCAAGTGGGCTCTGTGAAGGTGTATTTACCATCAGCAAACTTGAGAACCTGCTCTGATGAGCTGTACTTGAAGTTGCCCCATTTGGGATTGAGGAGGTTGCCGATGTTGTTTACATCTGCACCAACCTGGAATCTGTGGATTCTGTTGCCTGCACGGAACGCAAGATCCTGAGAGATCTTGAAGTTGATTGAGCTGTGCCAAGGCATCACACCGCAACCGCGTACTGAGTACTCACCTCTGTGTGCAGAGAGATACTTGTCACCCTCGATGAATGACTTGAACGCTGCTTTGTTGGCATCATCTGCAAACTCCATTGCGTTGAGGTCAGAATCAGTGGGGATGTACATGAGGATGTTTGCGCCGGATGTTCCGGTAACATCATTCATAGTGTAAGAATATCTTGTGTATGAGTAGCTTGAACCTACATAACCAAGGTTCTGACCCTCATAGAAGAGTGCGAGGTTGGTAGCAAAGCCCTTGCCTTCGTCGATGCGGTAACCGATGTTTGCAACAACACGGTTGGGAGTTACGTATGAACCGTAACCGAGTTCTGCTGAGTTAGAACCGTTCACTGCATAAGTGTTGGTGTTCCAAGCAGATGAAACCTGGTCGCCGATACCTTCGCTGATGCTCTTGCCGTTGCTGCGTGTGTATGCTGCGCTTGCATAGAGGCCGAAATCAAAGTCTTTTCTCAAGCTTGCAGTGATTGAGTAGTAGTAACCGTTGACGCCGTCAGTGTTGGCAATCATATAAGAAGCTTTGTTCTTGTCTGCCTGTGCGTAACCGTTACGTGCCTCAGGCTCGCCGGGGAGCTCGACGCCCGCTGCAGTCTGGTCAAGACCGATCTTGCTTACTGCAACTGTCTGGAGGTCTTTATTGTAGATACCTTCCACAGATGCCTTGATTGCACCGGGGAGTTCGACATCGAGAGCGAGTGATGACTTCCAAGTCTGGGGCATCTTGAGGTCTTTTGCAAGAATTGTTGCACCGTTGGGAGCTGCGAGGTCGCCCTGCATCACGAGATCGGGGTTGGCAGCGTGAACTGCGCTGATGATGTCTGCGGGAGAAGTCTTGAATGCAGGCATCTTGGCAGGGTCAGTTGTACCCCAGTTGTTCTGGAGAACGTTTGAGTTACCCACTGCTGATACGAGCCATACAAGAGGGAGACGGCCTGTGAAGATACCGGTACCACCACGGAGGACAACCTTGCGGTCACCTGTGATATCCCAGTTGAAACCTACGCGGGGAGAGATGCTTACTCTTGCTGCAGGAACATCAGAAGTCTTGTAGCCTTCTGCACTCCAGAGCTCAGTGAATTTCTTGTTCTCGTTCCAGCTCATGTCAGGATAGAAAGGAAGTTCGAAACGGACACCTGCTGTGAGCTTGAAGTTGTCAGACACGTTCATCTCGTCCTGGAGATAGAGAGATGCCTGATAAGACTTCAGAGTAGGGAACTCCTGATGCTGGTCTTCGTTATTACCATACATGATAGAGAATGAAGCGGGTTTCTCTGCAACGAAATCCTCCCATGAAGAGAAGCTGTAGTAACCTGCACCACCCTGCATGTAACCGTTCTTGGCAACGTTGCTTTCGAATGAAAGACCTGCGAGGAGAGTGTGAATGCCTGTCTGATATGAGAACTCGTCTGTAGCCACGAAGTTAGCCACGTCACGGAGGTTACCGTAAGTGAAGGGGTCGAGACCGAATGAAGTGAGAACTACTGTGTTTGCGTCGTCACCTGTGGTGCCGTCGAAGATATCAACTGTAGGGAAGAGGTTGCCTACGAAGCTGCGGGGCTCATACTGTTTTGCGTATGTAACACGGAACAGGTTGTTGCCCTTGCCTTCGAAGAGGCGGCTGTTGAGCTCGACTGCAACTGAAGTGTAGTTCTGCTCCTGGTAGTAACGGTTACTCTCGAAATAGAGGGCGTTGTTGCTTGTTCTACCCTGTGTGCTTCTTGTATTCTTGTAGTTTGAGTTAGCGATAGTCAGGCCTGAAACAGAGCTTGAAGGATCAGAAGAATATTTGTTTGCAGTGTGGCTGAAACGTGCTGTCAAACGGTTGTTGTTGTTGATGTTCCAGTCGATACGGGTGAAGAGCTTCCAGTCGGGGGTGCTTGCAGTGTAGTCTGCATAGCGGCCGGGATCGTAGTTATATTTATCTGCAAGGTGCTTCTTGACGCCTTCCATGAAGTCTACTGTAGGCTGGTTGTACTGTGTGCCCTTGCCCCACTCTGCGTTTGCATCGGGACGTGCGAGACGGTCAACACCGGGGAGGACGTCTGCATCATACTCGAAGTTTACGAAGAAGAAGAGTTTGTTCTTGATGATGGGACCTGAAACGCTCACACCTGTTGTGTTTGCGAGTGAGTTGGTAAGAGTGAGCTCATTGCCTTCTGTGCCATATTTCACACCTTTGAGATCCTGGTTTGTGAAATAGTCATATACAGATACGTGGAACTCGTTTGTACCGCTCTTGGTAGTGGTCTGGATTGAACCGCCTGTGAAGCCTGAATGGCGTACATCGAAAGGAGTGATGCTGATTGCCATCTGGTCGAGTGCGTCGAATGAGATGGGCGCACCGCCTGCGGGGAGGTTGGAACCGATACCGAACATATTGTTGAATGAAGCACCGTCGACAGTCACGTATGAGCTGCGGTAGTTACCGCCACCGATAGCCACACCGTTTGTGGTGTATGAAGCCTGAGGGGTGAGCTTCATGATGTCGTTCATGCTGCGGCTTACTGTAGGAATCATGTTGATCTCCTTGCTGCTTACTGAAGTAAGGGCGCCGGCACGGTCTGTACGCATATTTGAAGTCTTGCCGTCTGCAGAAACCACAACCTCGTTCAGAGTGAGTGTCTGCTCCTCGAGAACCACATTGTGAACATAGTTCTCTGCAAGAACTGTCTGGATGTCAGTAGTGGTTGCTGTTGCATAACCGAGAATCTCAACTGCCACTGTGTAGGGGCCGCCGGGGATGATGTTGAGGATGCGGTAAGAACCATCTGTATCAGATACAGTGTAGTACTTCGCTCCTGTAGGAGTGTAGGTGGCTGTTACGACTGCTCCGGGAACGGGGCCCTGGGCGTCGGTGATTCTACCACCGATTGATGATGTGGTCACCTGCGCGTTTGCAGAAAGACCAGCAAGCATTGTCATCGCAATGACAACTAAGCATTTAAGAGCTTGTTTCATAAAAAGTTATTAATTAAGTGTAATAATGATATTTCAAATATGCGCGCAAAAGTAACTATTTCAAGATATTTTACAAAAAAACCCTTGATTAGCTTGCATATTTTTGTTACTTTTGTTTGTTAGCTTATGCAGTTATAAGCTGTGGATTTTGATATTATTTTTCTTACAAAAACAATATTCTATGAATCAACTCCTTAAGCGCGTTATTGCCTCATTGGCAGTAATTCTGATCGGGGTGTCTGCATTCGCGCAGATTACCACATCACAGCTTGGAGGTCTTGTGACTGACAGCCAGGGCGAGCCCGTCATCGGTGCGGCCGTGATTGCCACTCACGTTCCTTCAGGTACCGTCTATGGTGCGGCCACTAACTCAAACGGCCGTTACATCATCACCGGTATGCGTGCCGGCGGCCCCTACACTGTCGAGTTCTCAAGCCTCGGCTACCAGACCGTCACCGTTACCGATGTCACTATTTCACTCGCAGAGAACTTCAGCATCAACCAGACTCTGAAAGATGACAAGGAGATGCTTGAAGCAGCGATGGTTGTCTCTTCAGCAAACAGCAAATTCTCACAGGAGAAGACCGGCGCGGTGACAAACATCACAAAGAACCAGATCACATCTCTGCCCACTGTTTCACGTTCCATCACTGAAATCACCAAGCTCTCTCCTTTCGGAGGCAACGGTATGTCATTCGCAGGATCAGACGGACGTAACAGCAACTTCACAGTCGACGGTGCCGACTTCAACCAGAACTTCGGTCTGAGCTCTGCACTCCCCGGTGGCGGCAGCCCTATCTCCATCGATGCAATCGAAGAGCTGCAGGTTGTGGTTTCACCCTATGACGTACGTCAGGCCAATTTCGTGGGCGGTGGCGTGAACGCCATCACCAAGTCAGGTACCAACACCCTGCGCGGAACAGCATACGTTTACCACCGCAACGAAAACATGCGCGGCAACTCTATCTGCGGCGAGGAGCTCGGTGCACGTGACGTCGACCGCAACACCACCTACGGCTTCACACTGGGCGGTCCCATCATCAAGAACAAACTCTTCTTCTTCGTCAACTTCGAGTACTCACAGGTTCCTACTGTCGTAAACAGATGGAAACCCTCTGAGGATGGTGTTGCAGACCCCGACAACTACCTGTCACGCACAACCGTGAAGGACATGCAGGAAATGAAAGACTACTTGATGACCAAATACGGATATGACACAGGTTCTTACTCAGACTTCCCCGCAGACGAGCACACAATGAAATATCTGGCCCGCCTCGACTGGAACATCAACCGGAACAACCATCTCGCAGTACGTTTCAACAGAACATCCAATGTCACCTGGACTCCCACCAACGGCAGTTCATCAGATGTAGGACAAAAAGCCACACAGAACCGTATCTCCAAATACTCGATGGCTTTCGCAAATTCATTCTACGGCACAAACAAGGATGTGAAGACAGTGTCTGTTGACTTCAACAGCCGTCTCACCGACCAGCTCAGCAACCAGTTCCTTGCAACATACTCACTTATCGACGACATACGTATCCCCATGTCTGAGGAATTCCCCATGGTGGATATCCTCGACGGAACGGGTTCATTCACTCCTTACATGTCATTCGGTTACGAGCTCTTCACATACAAGAACGCCGTATCTAACCGTTCTCTCACCATCAAGGACGACCTCACATATTTCGCAGGCAATCACAAGATCACTGCAGGTTACACCTACGGGTATATGATGGCGCTCAACCGCTACATGCGTAACGGTACAGGTTATTACCGCTACAACTCTCTGGAGGATTTCTACGAAGGTGTCGCTCCCGAGTCTGTATGTATCACTTATGGATACAACGGCGAACAGAACCCTGCAGCCAAGATCCGCTACCACAAGACAGACGCCTATATCCAGGACGAGTTCAATGCAACCGACAACCTCAAGCTCACAGCAGGTGTCCGTCTCGAGTGCATCACATTCGACAACCGTGACGTGATGACCAACCAGGCAGTTTACGACGTTGACTACAACGGCCGTCACATCGACACAGGCACATGGCCCACTCCGAAGCTTCAGATTTCACCCCGTATCGGTTTCACATGGGACGTATTCGGTGACCGCTCTCTCAAGGTACGCGGCGGCACAGGCCTCTTCGCAGGACGTGTTCCCCTCGTATTCTTCACCAACATGCCCACCAACTCAGACATGTTCCAGAAGAAAGCAATCCTCACCACAAGATACTCAAGCGGCAGTGTCAACGAGAAGACATCTGACACCAGGGAGCTCGCACAGTTCGCAGGCGGCCTCATCACAGACCGCAACGAGCTCATCAAGAAGTTCCAGGAAGTCGACCCTTCAAGATTCCCCAACACCATCTCACCTTCAAAGGGTGTTCTCGGAAGTGACATACAGGCAGTCGATCCCAAGTTCAAGATGCCTATGGACTGGAAGTCATCCATCGCTGCTGACTACAATGTACCCGTTTCATTCCCCTTCACCCTCACAGGCGAATTCATCTTCAGGAAAACAATCAACGCTACATACCTGACAGACTTCAATCTCAAGGACGTAGAGGGCTTCACCCGCCTCAACGGTGCTGACAACCGTCACATCTTCCCCACTGACTACACATACACCAAGACTTCTGCGTATGTGCTCCAGAACACAAACAAGGGTTACGGCTACATAGCAACATTCGGATTCAAGATGGATCCCATGAGCAACCTCCACATCAACGCAGCATACACTCACACTGTATCGAAGGAACTCACCGGCATGCCCGGCAGCAACGCTTCTTCAGCATTCACATACGTTCCTTCTACAGAGGGTCCCAACAACCTCCCTCTGCACAACTCACAGTATGTGACTCCTGACCGTGCATTCGTAAGCGTGACTCTCGATGACAAGGCCAACAACCACTACAGCCTCTTCTATGAGGCAATCAGAGGCAGCTACTACTACAGCTACATGTATGCAAACGACCTCAACAACGACAACTACAACTACGATGCTATCTACATTCCCAAGGATGATTCTGAAATCAGATTCAAGACCCAGGACGATGCAGACCGCTACTGGGCGTTCGCAAAGAAAGATCCTTATCTGACAAAGCACGCAGGCAGCTATGCCGAGGCTTACAGCATCTACTCACCTTTCGTGCACAAGCTCGACTTCCATTTCGCACATGACTTCAAGGTGAACATCGGCAAGACCACCAATGTCCTCCAGCTCAACTGCGACATCAGGAACATCCTCAACCTCTTCAACTCATCATGGGGAGTTGTCAAATACATGAATCCCGACCTCAACGACGGCCGTATCCTCAAAGTTGAGGAAATCGCTGCCGACGGAGTTCCCGTATTCTCTACTATCCCTGCAGTAAGCGGTGACACTCAGACCTGGAAACCTTACCATACTGTAGGCCAGTGCTGGTCAGCCCAGGTTGGTATCAAATATATCTTCAACTAATCCAAACACCCGATAAATATATGAAACTTAGATATTTATTTATTGCCGCAGTTGCATGCCTCGCCCTTGCTGCAGGATGTACCGCAGACATAGTGGGTGGCGATCTCAAAGAACTTCAGGTCTCTGAATCAATTCTTACCGTTCCGATGACGGGCGGCCAAGTCACCACAACCTTCAATGCCACCGAAACCTGGGCATTCGACGAGAAGACCGTTCCCGAGTGGCTTTCCATCTCTCCCGCACAGGGTGGTGCCGGCGAAACTGCCGTAACTTTCTCAGTAGCTGACGGTGCAGTTGACACACGCAGCGCAGAAATCAAAGTGAATTGCGGTGGCAAGACCCAGTATTTCACATTCACACAGCCCGGTGACCCCAGCCTCAAGCCTCAGTTCGATGCATTCGAGGAGGGTGAATACTGGCTTATGTTCAACACCGATGACGGCTGGCAGGTGGCTCAGTTCGTGGGCGGCGCCTATGGCTACATCTACACTTCTTCAGCTGTTGTCAATGCAGACGGTTCACTTTCAAGCATTGCGGCCAATGTCTACACTTTCAAGGCAGTGGACGGTGGTTTCACAATGCAGGACTCAGAGGGTAAATACTACTACATGACAGGTACTTACGACTCTGTCAACACTTCCGCAACAAGAACAGACGGTGACATCTGGACCGTCGAGCAGTTCGCCGATGACCAGTTCTACATCACCAACGCTGCCAAGTCGAAGAAGATGCAGTTCGACCCCAACTATTCATCGATCGGTATCTACGACTCACAGAGAGGTATCTACCCTCTCGTCGTGAAGGCTCAGGACCCCGCTCCCGAGCTTATCGTGATCGAGGCCGAATCATTCGACATGGAGATCCCCGGCGGTGACCTTGTAGTTCCCGCAACGGTCGGCAGCGCAATCCTTTCTGTGGAATGCGACGCTCCCTGGATCCACTATTCAGGTGTGAAGGACAACGACGGCACAGCTCTCTATTTCACCTGCGAGGAGAACAAGGGCGGCAAACGTGCTGCAACAGTTGTTGTAACATGCACCGACGGCACTGTCACTACAGTTGACGAGTTCACCGTAAACCAGGAAGGTTCTATCTTCGCTGTAACAGCAAAGGAATTCAACGACGCAGAAGTGGGTACAACCCTCTATAAGGTTACAGGTGTCGTATCAAGAATCACCAACGCAGAGAAAGGCCAGTACTATGTCAAGGATGCAACCGGTGAAGTATATGCATACCACCTCGGCCTTGCAGCAGACAACACCACATACAATGTCAAGGACAAACTCAACGTAGGTGATATTGTTACCGTAGTGGGTGAACGCGGAGTATACAACACAACTATCGAGATGATCAACGGCTACCTCGAAAGCCGTGTCGAGACCGAAGCTGTGACTGCAGCCGAGTTCAACGCCAAGGAGGTTTCAACCGACAAATGGTACCGTCTCGAAGGAACTGTTGCCAACGTTGCCAAAGCCGACACCTACGGCACATTCGACATTGTTGACGAAAGCGGTTCTGCATACGTCTACAAGATCTTCGGCGGATATACTGACTTCGCTTCAAAGACTTATGTTGATGGCATCAACACCAAGATTCTCCAGGTTCTTGATATTGCCAATGGCGACAAGATCGTGGTAATCGGCCAGAGAGGCGCATACAACGGCAGCGCACAGGCTGTCAACAGCATGTACGTGTCACACGAGAAAGCAGCTCCAGAAGAGCCCGAGCAGCCCGAAGAACCGGAGCAGCCCGAAGAGCCCGTCCTTTCAGGTTCAGGTACACAGGATGACCCCTATGTGTTCGGCATCAATTACAAGCTTGGATCAAGCTCATATGACGACAGCTTCGTGATTGTCAACGAAAAGTACTACAAAGAGGTCAAGATCGGAACCGGAAGCAAGACTGGTTCATATACTCTGACTGTTCCCAAAGGCACTTCTAAGGTTTCTTTCTACGCAGTTGCATGGTCAGGCAAGAAATGCACACTCAAGATCACTGCAACCGGAATCGAGAAGACCCTCGAGCTCACTGCGAATTCAGGAGCTTCAGGCAACGGTCCGTTCAATATCACCCCTGCAGCCGGAGACTACTACACGATAGATCTCGGCACTTCACTTCCCGCTGACATGGAGGTCACTGTCGAGTCTACCCAGAGCAGCAACGGCCGCGCAATCTTCTGGGCAGTCAAGACTGAATAACTGCTTTTCACACTCATCATATAATACAAGAGGGTCCTGAAAAATTCGGGACCCTCTTGTTTTTTAGCCCGATTTTTGCTATCTTTGATAGTTCACATCTCCATATGGATGTATAAGTATTTTATGGCGGATAATAAATATTGTATCATTATGGCAGGCGGCGTTGGAAGCCGCTTCTGGCCCATGAGCCGTGGCAACATGCCCAAACAGTTCCTTGATATTCTCGGCACCGGGAAGTCAATGCTCCAGATGACAATCGATCGATTCAGCAAGATTGTCCCTAAAGAAAACATCTTCATCGTCACAGCGGAAAAGTATCGTGACATCATGCCCGGCCAGGCGGAGGGAATCCCTTCAGACAACATCCTGTACGAACCTTTCAAGCGCAACACTGCCCCCTGCATAGCCTACGCCACATACAAGCTTCTTGGCAAGAATCCTGACGCAACTGTGGTGGTGACTCCCTCAGACCACGTGATCATTGGCGAAGACAACTTCGTCGAGACCATCAGTGCGGTGATGGATTATGCGTCAAGCCACGACCGCCTGTTTACAATCGGCATCAAGCCCACTTTCCCCAACACAAACTACGGATATATCCAGTTCAACAAGGAAATGAAGGCTGAAGACAGTCAGAAAGAGGGCTATCAGGTCAAGACTTTCACCGAAAAACCCAACCTGGACCTTGCAAAGATATTTGTGGAGAGCGGCGAATTCCTCTGGAACTCCGGTATGTTCATCTGGAACCTCAAGACCATCAAGGAAGAGCTGGAGCACTATCTGCCGGAGATCACCGAGCTCTTCTCCGAGCAGGGTGAGAAAGTTTATTTCACCGACAGGGAAAACGACTTCATTCTTCACAGCTACGAAAATTCACCTTCAATCTCAATTGACTACGGTGTGATGGAGAAGACCCGCAAGGCGTGGGTGTTCCCCGCTGACTTCGGCTGGTCTGACATCGGTACATGGGAATCACTCTACGAATACATAGGTCTGAAGGATTCTTCCGGAAATGCCGTCACAGCTCCCCAGAACATCATAGACGATGATGAAGGAAGCATGATTCTGGAAAAGAACAAGGAAAAGCTGGTGGTTGTCAAAGGTCTGAAGGACTTTATGGTGATAGACACCGATGATGTCCTCATGGTATGTCCGCGCGACGATGCCGCAATCAAAGAGATACTTGTGGAACTCACGGCACAGGATAAGGGAAAATATCTCTAAAAATTTTTATCTTTGCCGCCTATTATCCAACAAAGCAAGATGAACGCACAAACTATTGAAGAACTGTCTGCCCGCATAAAAGAGCTCAAAGCCTCGAAGGAGCAGGAAATTGAAGATATCAGAGTCAAGCTTCTCGGCAAGAAAGGTGAGATCACACGCCTTTTCGAAGAGTTCCGCGAGGTCCCCGCAGACCAGAAGAAGCTGTTCGGCCAGAGGCTCAACGTTCTGAAGAACGAAGCACTCTCGAAGATAGAATCGCTTAAAGAGAGCCTGAGTGCCTCAGAATCAGGTCAGGCATCATTCGACCTTACCAAGCCCGGCGACAGAATGGAGCTTGGCGCACGCCACCCCATCTCAATCACACGCGAAGAGATCCTTTCCATCTTCAAGAAATTCGGATACTCTGTGGCAGAAGGCCCTGAAATCGAAGATGACTGGCACGTTTTCGGCGCGCTCAACTTCCCTCCCGAGCACCCCGCACGCGACATGCAGGACACATTCTTCATCAACAATGAGACTGCCAACAACATCCTGCTGCGCACACACACCTCATCTATACAGGTACACAGCATGGAGACTCTCGGACTTCCTCTGAGAGTGATCTGCCCCGGCCGCGTATTCCGCAACGAGGCCATCTCGGCACGCGCTCACTGCATCTTCCATCAGGTTGAAGGTCTTTATATCGATAAGAACGTATCTTTCGCCGACCTCAAGCAGGCAGTGCTGCTGTTTGCACAGGAGATGTTCGGCCCCGAGACTCAGATCCGTCTGCGTCCCTCATACTTCCCCTTCACAGAGCCCAGCGCCGAGGTGGACGTAAGCTGCAACCTCTGCAAGGGCAAGGGATGCAATGTCTGCAAGGGCACCGGCTGGCTTGAGATCATGGGCTGCGGAATGGTTGACCCCAATGTGCTTGAGGCAAACGGCATAGACAGCAAGAAGTATTCAGGATTCGCATTCGGAATGGGTGTTGAG
Organism: Bacteroidales bacterium; assembly: GCA_045617865.1. Taxonomy (GTDB): domain Bacteria; phylum Bacteroidota; class Bacteroidia; order Bacteroidales; family UBA932; genus Equibacterium. The sequence goes on from JAZLJK010000011.1 coordinate 94,498, forward strand.
CGTATCGCAATGCTCAAATGGCAGGTGAAGGACCTCCGCCATTACTTTGAGAATGACGCCCGTTTCCTGAAAGAATTTGAAACTGTCATCTAAAATTGATAAAAAAATTGCGGGAAAATTTGCAGATTAAAAATTAATATCTACATTTGCAGTCCCGTTACGCGGAAATAGCTCAGTTGGTAGAGCACGACCTTGCCAAGGTCGGGGTCGCGAGTTCGAGTCTCGTTTTCCGCTCTAAAAATGAAAGGCATCCTTCTGGGTGCCTTTTTTTTTTCAGGAGAATGAGATTCGCACGAGCGACCCCATTGCTCCCCTGTAATAGGGGAGCTGGCTGAGCGAAGCGAAGACTGAGGGGTCATAAACAGGCGCGAAAAGGCCCGCGCCAGCGGGCTCGAGTCTCGTTTTCCGCTCTAAAAATGAAAGGCATCCTTCTGGGTGCCTTTTATTTTTTCAGGAGAATGAGATTCGCACGAGCGACCCCGCCGCTCCCCTATTTCCTCTTCAATTTCGGGAACATGTGTCTGATGCGTGTGAGATGCCTTGACAGAGACGAGCCTGCACCCGCTCCACCAGCAATAACAAAAGTCACAGCCAGCAGAATCAGAACAATTCCTGCCACCTCACGTCCTGTCATTGACTCACCGAACAGCAATATACCCATTATCACTGCCGTAAGCGGCTCCAGCGCACCCAGAATGGCTGTTGGAGTGGAACCCACAAGCTGTATCGCAGCAGTTGTGCAGAAAAGCGAGACTGTGGTGGGGATGGCCGCAAGAGCCAGCGCATCAAGCCACATATACCATTTTGTGGGCAGAGTGAGCTCACCCGCAACGGCAATCTTGCCGGCAAACAGCGCGGCTCCTGTGCACAACACATAGAAAGTCACGGTAAGAGTTGCGATACCGGCTATCCTCTTGCTGTTCACACCTACCAGATACAAAGCATAGGAAAGCGCTGATACAATGACAAGCACAGTGCCCACCAGGCTCAATGTGGCGCCACCTCCTGTGTTATAGAGCAGCAATATGCCGCACGCCGCAGTAAGGATGCACACCACCGTGGTAAACTTGAGCTTCTCCTTGAAGAACACCGCCATTATCACCGCCACCATTATGGGATATACGAACAATATGGTGGAAGCAATGCCGGCCGCCATATACTGATAGCTCTCAAACAGTGTCAGCGAAGACATTGTCATCATTATGCCAAGCACTATCAGCGCCACTATGCTGCCTTTCGGCACCTTGAAGCTGCGCCCGCGCATCACAATCATCACCGCAACAATCATCATGGCGAAGCCATATCGCAGAAGCAGCACCGAATCCGGATTCATTCCGTCGGCATACAGAGGCAGAGCGAACGTGGGGTTCAGACCGTAGCTTGCTGCTGCCGCAGCGCCCAGCAGATATCCTTTAATCTTTGAATTCATGGCAGCAAAGATAATGCTGATTGGATAATAATTTATTAGATTTGTAGTTAATTAAACCGAAAAACTGATGAAAAAAAGACTGTTACTTCTAGCGGCGTTGTCTCTTATATCAACGCTCACATTTGCCCAGAGGCACGATTTCGCACAATGGGGCCGTTACCATGATGCCAATGTAGAGCTTGGCGCTCCCGCAAAAGGAGAGAAAAGAGTTGTATTGCTCGGCAACAGCATCACAGACAGCTGGGCAACCATGCGCCCCGATTTCTTCAAGACCAACGGCCTTGTAGGACGTGGCATAAGCGGACAGACCAGTTATCAGTTCCTTCTCCGCTTCAGGGAGGATGTCGTAAACCTCAAGCCCACGCTTGTTGTGATCAACTACGGAACAAACGACATAGCCGAGAACACTGGAGCATACAATGAGGACCTTACATTCGGCAATGTATGCACCCTGGTGGACATCGCGCGCGCAAACAAGATAAAGGTCATCCTGACAAGCTGCCTTCCTGCCGAAGGTTTCAGATGGAATCCTGGAATAACCGATTCGATGCAGAAGATCATCAGCCTCAACGCACGTGTAAAGGCCTATGCGAAAGCGAACAAGATTCCTTATGTGGACTATTTCAGCGCCCTGCTGAATGAAGATGGAACCGGAATGAAGGCCGAATACGCGCTGGACTATCCCGGTGTCCATCCCAATGCCGCCGGATATGAAGTAATGGAGTCACTCATCCTGCCTGTAATCCAAAAGAAAAGATAGACTATGAAATCTTTATCATTCAAAACCGCTCTGGTGACGCTGCTTGCATGCATCGCTTCACTTACGGCATGCCAGTCAGACTCATCCGCCGCACAGGAAACACTGGCCGAAGCACTCGACAATGCCGCCTGGGATGCCTCACAGTGGATTTCTGTGGTTGACGCACCTGTTGTGGAAGGAATCATTCCCGACGGTTCGCGTGCAGCCGACGGTGCAAGCTGGTTTGTGACAGCAATCTGCAACGAGCAGAAAGTGGTGGCTGCAAAATGGATGACCACCGCACTTGGTGTATATGACATTTATGTAAACGGAAAGCAGATTGGAGCAGAGATTCTCAAACCCGGCTTCACTCATCCTTTCAAGACCAAAAGGTCATTCACCTACGATATTACCGGTGCTCTGGCCACTGCAAAAGGAGCCGAGAACGTGTTTGCAGCGCAGGTCACTCCCGGATGGTGGGGCGACAAAATCGTAACCCCTGCCGGGCACAACGGAATGATAGGACGCAAATGCGCCTTCAGAGGTGTTCTTGAGCTCACTTTCGCCGACGGAAGCAAAAAGCTCTACGGCACTGACACTGATAACTGGAAGGCCGGAATAGCGGGTCCTGTGAAACACGCCGCAATATTCGACGGAGAGGTTTATGACGCACGCGAACCCATGGGATATGAGAATCCTGACGCTCTTGCCGCACCTGAGGTCAACCCCGAATTCAGGGGTGTGATACTCCCCAGCAACGGTGCAGAGATATACTTCCGCAAAGACCTGGCACTCAGCCCTGTAAAAGCATATATCTGGTCTGAGGCAGAGGGTGCTTCAGATACCGAGTACGGCAAAGTTGTGGTCAAGAAGGAATTTGCAGAGGGAGAAGACCTTGTGGTTTGTCCCGGTGAGAATCTGGTGATTGATTTCGGCCAGAACTGCTCTGGCGTACCTTCGTTTGTATTCAGCGCAAAGGAGGGAACCACACTCACCTGCCTCCCTTCAGAGCTTCTCAACGACGGCAACGGCGCACACAGCCGCGGCATGGACGGTCCTGAAGGAAGTATCCACCGCCGCAACCTCCGCTGTCCCGAGACAGGCATGAGGCTGGAATATACCTTCGCAGACTCCGGCAAGCCCGTTGAATTCACCCCCCGGAACACATTCTTCGGCTACCGCCTGGTGTCAATCACAGCAACCGACGAAGTTGTGATAAAAAGCATCAAGACCATCCCCGTCACTTCTATCACAGAAGAGATGGAGACCGGCACCATCACCACCGGGAATGAACTTGTCAACAAGCTCATTTCCAATACGATATGGGGCCAGCGCTCCAACTATCTCTCTGTCACCACAGACTGCCCGCAGCGTAACGAGCGCCTCGGCTGGACAGCAGATACTCAGGTGTTCGCCGAAACCGGTTCATTCTTCGCAAACACCAGCAGCTTCTTCCATAAATGGCTGCAGGATATGCGCGATACACAGAGCCCTCTCGGAGGATATCCGGGTGTCGCACCCTTCGCTCAGTACGGCAGCGAACCGACATCAATGATGCGCCTGGGCTGGGCCGATGCAGGAATCATCGTCCCCTGGACAGTTTGGAAACAGTTCGGTGACACTGGAATAGTAGATGAGAGCTGGGAGTCGATGGAACGTTTCATCAACCATATCAACGACACAAAATACGACCACGTGCTGTTGAGCGCCGAAAACGGCAACTACCAGTGGGCCGACTGGCTCAGCTACGAGCCGCTTGAGAGCTGCGGTCAGAAAGCTTTTGCAAACGGGGCTCCGCTTCCCGAGGCAATCAGCTACTGGAGCTATCTCAGCGCCTGCTACTGGCTCTCCGATGCCGCAATGATGCGCGACATGGCTGCAGCAACGGGCCGCGACGCAGCCAGATATGATGCTATGGTGCAGGATGCAAAGGCTTACATCACAGCCACTTTCCTCAATCCTGACGGCACATTCAAGACCGAAATCCTTAATACAATGCAGACTCCTGCCCTCTTCGCCCTCAGGAACAATCTTGTGGAAGGCCAGGCAAAGGAGGATATGATCGCGCGCCTGCGCAGGAACTTTGAAGAGCACGACAACTGCCTCCAGACAGGATTCCTGGGCACATCCATCCTTATGGCAACCCTCACCGACAACGGTATGTCCGACATTGCATACGAACTGCTTCTGCAGCGCAGGAACCCCAGCTGGCTCTATTCAATCGACAACGGCGCCACCACAATCTGGGAACGCTGGAACAGCTATATGATAGAAAGCGGCATGGGCCCCGCCGGAATGAACAGTTTCAACCATTATGCATACGGATGCGTCTGCGAGTGGATCTGGGAGACAGCAGCCGGAATTGCATCAGACCCTGCAGAGCCCGGATTCAAGCATATCATCATGAAACCGGTGCCTGACAGACGTCTCGGCTCGCTCTGCGCAGAATACAAGTCTGCAGCGGGTGTCATCAAAAGCGAATGGAAGTATGACGGCGACGAATGGGTATGGAATTTCACCATTCCCGACGGCGCCTCAGCAAGCGTGACACTGCCCGGAGAAACCGAAGCAAAGGATTATTCAGCAGGAACTTATACACTTAGGAAATAACTTTATCATGAAGAAAATATTGGTTACACTGGCCTTTCTGGCCGCTTCAGCAGCTGTCTTCGGACAGAACAAGACAAAGACTGACCCTGAAACAGGATTCCCGCTCCCTCAGGAGATGGAACATGCGATGACAGAATTCTGGAACCCCCAGCCCAAGGTTGTGGAGCCCGGTGAGTATGTGGGAAACCCTGCTCCCAGCGATGCCATAGTGCTGTTTGACGGCACAAATCTGGACGCCTGGCAGTCATACGACGGCAGCGAGGCGAAATGGGAGGTGAAGAACGGCGCGATGACAGTGGTGAAAGGCACCGGAGACATCAGCACAAAGCAGAACTTCGGCAGCTTCCAGCTTCATATCGAATGGCGCGAGCCCAAGAATCTGAAGGGCAGCAGCCAGGAGCGCGGCAACTCGGGTGTGTTCCTGCAGGGCATCTATGAGGTGCAGGTGCTGGATTCATACAACAACCCCACTTACAACAGCGGTGGAGCGGGCAGCATCTACAAGCAGTCAGCTCCCATGGCAAACCCCACACGCAAGCCCGGAGAATGGAACGTGTATGACATAATCTACAACGCCCCCGAGTTCTACGAAGATGGCACCTACCGTGTATATCCCACTGTAACAGTGCTTTTCAATGGTGTGCTTGTGCAGAACAACACCCGCATCAACGGCACCACCGAATGGATAGGCCTGCCTAAGGTAAGGCCCCACGGCGACGGCCCCATCATTCTTCAGGACCACGAAAACCCCGTAAGCTTCCGCAACATCTGGATCCGCGAGATCAAGTAGCCACACAACCACCACATGAACAGGATACTCCGGATTGTTTCAGGCGCCATTATCATGCTGGCGGCAGGAATGCAGCCTGCCAGTGCGCAATATGAGAAACCAACAGGCAGGATAGATATAAATCACGAGGCCACAGGTGGTTATGGATACCTGATGCATGCTGGCGCAGATATCTCTGTCTGGTGGGCGGAAGGGCTCTACAAGGTGATGCAGGACACTCCTCTGCCATCCGCAGAAGACAAATCGGTGACTTTGAAGTCTGCCAGGGGGGAGTGCGAATCATTCATACTGGTGCTGCATCCTGACAGAGATGTCACGAACCTTGACATCTCTGTTTCTGACCTGCGGTGCGGCAGCAATGTCATTGAGGCTGACAACCACGTCTGGGTGCGCCTGGTGGAATATGTGGATGTCGCCACACCCCTCAACGAATACACCTTTGCTGGCGAGTGGCCCGACCCGCTCCCGCTGTTTGAAAAGGGAATGAGGCTGGAGGCCGGCCGCAACTATGCTTTCTGGATTACGGTGGAGACTCCGCGTACAGCAGAGCCGGGCACTTACAGGAGCAGGATAGCAGTCACTGCCGATGGTTTCTGCAAAAAGTTCAGGCTCAACCACAAAGTGTGGAACTTTACCCTGCCGGATACTCCATACATGCGTTCTTCCATGGCTGTGGGGCTGTCTGACATAGCCCGCTTCGAGAATGTCCCGGGAGGCCGCATGGGCGAGGTATACGACATCTACATGGATTTCATGTCCCGTTACAGGCTCACTCCTCATAACAGCCTTCAACCGCCCATTCACGACCGCAGCAAGGGATTCTCGTGGGATGGTACCGGCTGCTACGACAGCGGATGCAGACACAGCGGCCGCTATTCTTTCCGCGTGGAGGATGAGTGGGACAGTGGCGTATTCAATGCGCGCACTCTCAGGGACGTCAAGCTGGACGAATGCCGCAAGTTCACTGTCGAGTGCAATTACCGCTCTACATCCGAATGTAATGGCGCTGCGTTCGAGATAGTGCTCTCAGATGCGGCGCACCGCCACATCAACTACGACGGATTCGTGTGCCTGCGCGACTCTCTTGCAGACGGCGGGCAATGGAGCAGAGCGGAAGTGACGCTGCCGGAATTTCCTCAGGAAGCCGCCTATCTGGGGCTGAAGCTCTACCCGTTTGAAAATGGCAGGGACCTTCAGCGCACGGGCTATGCATGGTACGACAATCTTCATATCCTGGATGCTGACGGCAATGACATACTTGGCGGCATCGGTGATTTTGAAATAGACCTTGACAAAGTATCCATAGAATACGATTTCACTGACTTTATCGCCACAGCGGCAAAGCAGCTTGACGATCATGGCTTCAATGCCTTCAACTTCCATCCCGAGGGCATCGGCACCGGCAACACCAGGTTCACTCTGCGCGGCATATACAAGTGTTTCAAGCAGGGGACTCCTGAGTATGAACAGCTTATCGGCCAGTATCTCCGCCAGTTGCAGGATGGGTTCGAGGCGGCGGGAGTGCTGGGCAGGGAAGTCATTTACTGGTTTGACGAGCCGCGTGAAGAGCAGTATCCTTTCGTGCTCGAGACAGACGCCCTGATACACAGATATGCCCCGAAACTGCACACTCTCATAGCAGAGCATCTCTATCTTGAAGACCAGCCTGCCATCTGTGATGTATCGTGCCTCAAGTGGAACTATGCACCACAGCAGAAGATAGACAAGGTGCTGGCCGGCGGCGGAGAGGTGTGGTCATACATCTGCAACGAGCCCAAACCGCCATATATCTGCCAGATGATAGACTGCGAAGCCATAAATATGCGCATGTGGCAGTGGGGCAACTATGCCAAGAAGATCACAGGCAGCCTGCTCTGGCTCACCGATTACTGGTACAGTGAGCCGCGCGGGCACCATGCAAAACCATACATTCCGCATGACGGACCTGTCAAGCCTGATTTCAGCCAGGTGCTTCAATACGGAGTGCCCAGAGGAGATTTCGGCGACGGAGTGCTCTACTATCCGCACAACACCGACCCGAACGATCCGTTCCGCCCCATGTACATCTGTGAGCCGATACCATCGCTGCGCATGGAAATCCTGAGAGACGGCTTTGACGACTACGACTATTTCATGATGCTCAAAGAGGCGGTGGCAAATACTCCCGCCGGCAAGGAGGCACTCGCGGCCGAAGCTGCCGAGCTGCTGCGGATTCCTCCGGAAATCTACCGGAATGAATACACATTCACCAAAGACCCGCAGCTGCTGCTTGAATACCGCAACCGTATCGGTGAATACCTTGACAAACTGCACTGACACAAAAAATGCCTCCGCAGGGAGGCATTTTCATTATTGTACCCGGAGCCGGGGTCGAACCGGCACAGGTGTTACCCCACTGGTGTTTGAGACCAGAGCGTCTACCGATTCCGCCATCCGGGCATGCGTAATGCATTGGTAAACGTCCCATTGTGCATGGGACTGCAAATGTAGACAATTTTTTTTATTTGCAAAACAACGGTTTTCAGATGAGGGGGAAGTCTGGCCACGACTTGCTGATGCAGTCTGCGTCATCGATGAAGATGTCGCTTTCACTGATATAGTTGGCCGCTATCAATGCCATTGCCAGACGGTGGTCGCCGTGAGACGAGGCTATTCCTCCTTTCAGCATAAACTCAAAACAGCCGTTTATGACCATGCAGTCGCCCTCGATGCGGATATCGGCTCCAAGCTTGACAAATTCTTCGCAGAACGTAGCGGCCCGGTTGCTCTCTTTGTTGCAGAGGCGGTGGAGCCCGTAGATGCGGCTCGTGCCCTCGCTGCGCATGGCAAGCAGCATCAGAGGTCCTATGAGGTCGGGACAGTCGGTGATGTCGCATTCAAAGGCAGCTGTGAGCGAATGGAAGGCGGAATGGTACACCACCACCCCGTCGCCGAATTCCGGGTCGCTGTATTTCTCAACATCGGCACCGGCCATCTCAAGCACATCCATGATATAGCTGTCGGCCTGGTTGCAGTTGACAGGAAGGTTGTCAACTCCGCTCTCACCGGCAATCACTCCCAGCACCAGCCAGAGAGCCGCGGCACTCCAGTCATTCTCTATCCTGATCTCTGAAGGACGCATATGCTGTCCTGACCTGAATGAGTAAATCACTCTGCCCTGACCATCCACCGAAGGGTCGTCATATTCAATGCCGAAACGGCGGCACATGTCCATGGTCATTGCAATATATGGCTGGCTCACAGGATTTTTCACGCGAATGACAACATCATCTATCCAGGAGCACAGCGGCAGGGCCATCAGCAGCCCAGAGATGAACTGCGAACTTTCAGAGCCGTCGATATCCAGCACACCTCCACGGAAATCCGAAGAAACGGCAAAAGGAACCGCACCGTTACCATCCATGCTGTGTATATTGATTCCCTGGCGCAGCAACGGCTTGCGGCCGGGTTCGATACGGCGCCCCTTCAGAGTGCCGGAACCATATATGAAGGTCACTCCCCAGGTCAGCATCGAAAGCGCCATGCACATTCTGGCAAGCAGCGCCGACTCGCCCGTAAAGAATTCAAAATCCTTGATTTTCAATGAATGACGGGGTTTGTGATGTCCAGTCACAGTCATCTTGCGCTCTTTCTTGTTGTATCTCACCCCTGCCCCCATCTGGCGCGCCACCTCGACGGCGGCCTTGATATCGTCACACATGGTGACATTGGTAAGAGTGGACGTGCCGTCACACAGCGCAGCGGCAAGGATGGCACGGATGGCCATGCTCTTCGAGCAGGGTGGCTCTATATCACCCAGGCAGCGGGTTTGGTCATCAGGCAGAAAGTCAAAGAAAAGCGGCTGCCCCGGGGCGGTGGTGGCACACCTGCGCGGTGCAATATACATGAAAGGCGCCCCTTTGTCGTATGAATCGAAGCGGGACTGGCTCCCCTCGCGCCCCATTGCAAAGGCCAGCAGCTGCTCGGGCGGGAAGAAATCATAGAGAGCCAGCACACGGTCGCATTCACCACTGTGATGGGCCGTGGTCACAACCTTGGCAATATCGGCACCACGGGCGAAACAGCGTGATGCAATGGCCCGAAGTGCCTCTGTGGACTCGGTGCCGTATGCATTATGATACGATACTATTATCTTGCAGCCATAGTTGAGTGCTAGGTGCACAAGCCATTGCTGCTCCTTTCCCGGAAAGTCCAGATCAAGGTCGATATAATCAGCTCCGGCAATGATGGCACGGCTCAGCAGCTGCACAGCCATAGTCAGCTCGTCTTCGTCAGTTTCCGGTTCGGCCTGTGTGAGATCGAGCGGATCCACTTCCTGGGGGTCGTGCAGCCGGTAGGTGGCAATCACTTCGCACTTACCTTTGTGCTCCATGAAGAACTTGATGTCATCTGCATCAAATATCAGCTCGTCGAGCCTCAGCTCCACCATGTGGTCCTCAAACGGGGCCAGAGCCCAGCTGAGGCAATATTCCACATCCATCTGGCTGAGTGAGTAGCAGAGTTTTCCCATGGTCACGAAAAAATTCTACAGTCCCTGCGCCAGCCCTTTAAGCTGTGTGATTGAAATCTGCTCCACGCGCACTTTGCCCAGAGAGGTGGGCATCACGAAATGAATTGTGTCGTCTTCACGCTTCTTGTCTTTTTCTATGGCTTCGAAAAGGAGGTTGACATTGACATCTGCAGAGGTGGGGAGCCCCACTTTCTCAAACGATGACGTTATCTGCTTCACCAGCCTTTCGCTGCAGTAGTCCAGCCTGCAGGCAATCTTTGCCGCCATCACGGTGCCGATGCTCACAGCCTCGCCGTGAGATATGCCTTCGACTCCCGCATGCTCGATACCATGGGCGAAGGTGTGCCCCAGGTTGAGGACGCGGCGCGACCCCTTCTCCTTGAAGTCGGCGTCGACAATCTTGCATTTTGCCTTCACGGCCTTCAGGACCATAGATTCGAGATCTTCCTGATTTTCAACGGTGAACTGTTTGTTTGCCGCGAAGAACTTCACAGCGCGGCGGAACTGTGCTCCGGATGTTATCAGAAATATCTTAAGCATCTCCGCTGCCCCGCAGAGGAATTCACGCTCGGGCAGAGTCTTCAGAAAATACGAACAGTCATACACAAATTCGGGTGTGTTGAACACTCCCAGAATGTTTTTGTAACTGTTGAAGTTTATGCCTGTCTTGCCTCCTATCGCTGCATCCACCATGGCCAGCAGCGATGTGGGAATCAGTGCGTAGCGCACTCCGCGCTTGTAGATCGCCGCCACAAAGCCTGTGATGTCGGTAACTGTGCCACCGCCTATTCCAAGCAGCAGGCAGTTGCGGTCGGCACCCATCTTGAGCAGCTCGGAAACAATATACGACACTGTCTCCAGATTCTTGCTCTCTTCTCCCGCATCCACATAAACCTTGCGGTAGGGAAATTCAAACCCATAGAGAGCCTCCACCTTCCGGTCGATGATCACAATCACCTTCTCGTCCTGTAGGATGGATTTGAGCTCTGTGAGGGAATTGCGGAATAATATGTAGTCGGAGCACTTCATCACTGCCACTTGCTTATGCACTCGAGAAGCTGGTTGTCACCTCTGAGGCTTATTATTGAATTTGCTGTCTGGAAATAATACCTGACTGCTATGTCTGCCTCCAGAAGCGGCTTGATCTCGTCTTTCGCAAGGCGCAGGGCCTCGGCCTTGGTGATGTCAAGCTTTGCCTTGAGGGCATCCAGCTCGGCCTTGCAGCTGTCATACAGCCCGTCGTACTTGGCAGCCTCTATCAGCTTGGTCATCTCTGCATCGGCACCGCTCCGGAAGTCAAACTCCTGAGTTTCGCTGAAGGCGATGAAATCCTCATACTCGGCATCGGTAAGGGTGAATTCAGATGCAGGTGCAATTTCTGCGTGAGTCTTGTAATAGTTGGTTGCAAAGTCACCCGTGATGTCGTTGAGCACAACCGACACTGTGGGACGGCTGTACCTGTAGCCTTCAACCACACAGTCGGGAGTGATTCCGCCACCGTCACGCACCGTGCGGCCCCCGGCAGTCTTGAACTCGTGGGTGAGGGAGTCGGGAATCGTGCCCACACTTCCGTCTTCGTTGCGGTGGCTGTAGTCGATGGCCTGTACGCAGCGTCCTGAAGGTGTGTAATATTTTCCTGTGGTGATTTTCACCGCACCGTTGTAGCTGGTGGGCCTTACTGTCTGGATAAGTCCCTTGCCGAAGCTGCGGGTGCCGGCAATGAATGCCCGGTCAAGATCCTGCAGCGCGCCTGCCACAATCTCTGAAGCGGATGCACTGCTGCTGTTTATCATCACCATAAGGGGAATCTCTGTGTCAACAGGTTCTTTCTGAGTGCGGTAATCCACATTCATGCCCTGTGCACGTCCTTTTGAAGAAACCACAAGCGTTCCTTTCGGAACAAACAGCGAAACTATCTCGATGGCTTCTGACATCAGTCCGCCGCCGTTGCCGCGAAGGTCCAGAACCAGACGTTCCGCCCCCTGCTGTTTCATCTGCTGAACAGCCTCCTTCACCTCCTGGGCAGCCCCCTGGGTGAAGCCGGAAAGCAGGATATAACCTATGGAATCCTTTATCATCTGCACATTCTCCACATTGGGGACATGGATTTTCTCGCGGCGGACCACCACGTCAACCGTGTCTTTTGTGCGGCCCTTTATCACCTTGAACCTGACATCGGTGCCGGGCTGGCCCTTCATCCTGTTGGAGCTCTGCTCCGAAGTCTCGTCAAACACATCCCTGCCGTCAATCGAGATGATGGTGTCGCCCGGAGCAAGTCCTGCCTTGACGGCGGGGCTGTTCGGATAGGGCTCTGTGATGACAACTCCGCAGCCAGGTCTCTTCTTGATGAGAGATCCCACACCGCCATAGTTGCCGGTGGTCATCATTTCAACGTTATCCTCCTCTTCTTCAGGGAAATAAACAGTATAAGGGTCAAGCGATTCCAGCATAGCATCGATGCCGGTCATCACAAGCTTGTCAAACTGCAGCGTGTCTACATAGCTTACTGCAAGCTGTTTGAGAATTGTATTCTGGATGTCCATCGCCTTGCCCAGCTCGAAATATTTAGACTGTGCAGAGGCAGCTATGCTGCAAAGGGAGACAAGAATGATAGAAAGGGTTCTTTTCATTTCAAATTAAGCTTCTGTGATATATTTAACGATCCAGGCACCCACATCTTTTGTGCCATACTTGGCACCTCCCTCAACCTGAATCTCCGGTGTGCGGACGTTGGCGTCAAGCGAAGCCACCACAGCCTTGCGGATCAGAGCACCCTCTTCCTTGCATCCGAAATACTCGAAAAGCATTGCCACCGAGAGAATCTGGGCCAGAGGGTTGGCAATGTCAAGACCCTTTGCCTGGGGCCATGAGCCATGGATGGGCTCGAAAACGGGAGTATGCTCGCCGGTCGAAGCTGAAGGAAGCAGCCCCATGCTGCCGGTGATGCAGCTGCCCTCATCGGTGAGAATGTCACCGAAGGTGTTTTCGGTAACCATCACGTCAAAGAACTTAGGCTCCTGAATCATGCGCATCGCAGCGTTGTCTACATACATGAAGTCTGTCTTCACATCGGGATACTGCGGTGCCATCTCCTGTGCCACCTTGCGCCACAGACGGCTGGAAGCCAGCACATTCGCCTTGTCAACCACTGTCAGATGGCGGTTGCGGCGCATAGCATATTCGTAACCCACCTTCAGGATGCGCTCGATCTCTTTGCGGGTGTAATAGTTTGTATCATAGGCTTTCTCATCATCCTGATATTTCTCTCCGAAATACATTCCTCCGGTGAGCTCGCGGATACAGATGAAATCGGCGCCGCGCACCAGTTCTTCCTTGAGGGGTGACTTGTGCACCAGGCAGTCGAATGTCTCAACGGGGCGGACATTGGCATAGAGGCCGAGCTTCTTGCGCATTGCAAGGAGCCCCTGCTCGGGACGCACCTTGGCAGAAGGGTTGTTGTCAAACTTGGGGTCGCCCACTGCAGAGAAAAGCACTGCATCGGCCCACATACAGGTCTGGAAAGTCTCCTCGGGGAATGGGTCGCCCACCTCATCGATTGCATGTGCTCCGCAGAGAGCCTCTTTGTATGTCACCTTGTGGCCGAACTTTGCGCACACTGCGCTCATCACGTCCACACCCTGCTTTGATATTTCGGGACCGATTCCGTCACCGGCCAATACTGCTATTTTAAAATCCATATCTGTAGTTGTTTATTTTTATTTCAGTTTGTTACAATTATCATTTTATAGTTCTGAAGCGATTACGTTCAGCATCTTCATGGTGGCTTTGATGGCGGCTTCGACCTGGTCGGCGTCAAGGCCGCGCGTGTGTATGGTACGGCCGTTCCAGTCCCAGTCGATGCGGGTCTGCACCAGGGCATCGGTGCGTCCTCCTGGAGGGATTGACACGGCATAGTCGGCCAGCCACGGAAATGAAGTGTGGAGGTTGTCTTTGTAGATGTGGCGGACGGCACGCACAAATGCATCGTACTGACCGTCTCCGCTGGCCTGGCCCTCGTAGGTCTTGCCGCAGATCTCCAGACGTACGCTTGCAATGGGCTTCAGACCGTAGGCGGTGGTCACCATATAGCTCAGAAGCTTCACCTTGTCTTCAACCATATCGTGTTTAAGCACATCGCTCACGATATAGGGCAGATCGTCTGACGTCACAACTTCTTTCTTGTCGCCAAGCTCTATGATACGCTCTGTAACGCGCTTCGTCTGCTCCGGAGTGAGCTCCAGCCCCATGTTCTCAAGGTTCTTGAGGATATTGGCCCGGCCGCTGTTCTTGCCCAGGGCATATTCTCTCTTGCGTCCGAAACGTTCGGGAATAAGGTCGTTGCAGTAGAGATTGCTCTTGTTGTCGCCGTCGGCATGCACGCCCGCAACCTGTGTGAACACATTCTCTCCCACAACAGGACGGTTGGCGGGGATGGGAATGCCGGAATAGCTTGACACCAGGCGGCTAACCTCGTGGAGGCGGCTCTCGTCAATACCGGTCTCTGCCTGCAGCATGTCTTTCAGAATGGCCTGCACGCTGGCAAGAGGTGCATTTCCGGCACGCTCTCCAAGACCGTTCACACATGTATGCACACCACGGCAGCCCGCCTTGACAGCTGCAAGCACATTGGCTGCTGCAAGGTCGTAGTCGTTGTGTGCGTGGAAATCAAAATGCAGTGCCGGAAATGCCTGCACCATCTTCCCCACATAGTCTGAAACCAGTGCCGGACTCAGCACGCCCAGCGTGTCGGGAAGCATGAAACGGCGGATGCCGCACCCCTGAAGGGCGCTCACAAGCCCCATCACATATTCGGGGCTGTCTTTCATTCCGTTGCTCCAGTCTTCAAGGTAGACATTCACCTCCAGACCTTTGCCATGCGCATATTCTATGGTGCTTATGATTTCAGATATGTGCTGCTCGGGACTCTTCCCCAACTGCAGCGTGCAGTGCTTGAGCGAACCCTTGCACAGCAGGTTCATAACTTTTCCGCCGCAGCCGGCAATCCAGTCGGCAGAAACGTCTCCGTCCACAAATCCCAGCACCTCGACCCGCTCCAGG
Source organism: Bacteroidales bacterium (assembly GCA_045617865.1). Classification (GTDB taxonomy): domain Bacteria; phylum Bacteroidota; class Bacteroidia; order Bacteroidales; family UBA932; genus Equibacterium. The sequence continues at coordinate 109,634 of JAZLJK010000011.1, forward strand.
CAGTTGTTGCGCGCCGCCCAGCTGCAAATCTCGCTCACCGAATTCTTTTCGCCGGCGGATACGCGTGCCGATGCCACCTCCACCCTGTCGACCCTGAGGGTCTGGAGCAGAGAACGCACGATAAGCATCTTCTCGTGTGGCACGAAGCTCACACCATTGGTCTGCTCACCGTCACGCAGTGTGGTATCGAGAATCTCGATTCTCATATTCTTCTATTTTTGCTTTGTTTTCAAGAAGGAAATCGATGTCGTCGAGAGCATTCATCAGGCAATATTTCTTATAGCCGTTGATCTCGAAGTGTTCGCTGCGGCCCGTAGCCAGGTTTGTGACTTTCTGCTGCGGCACATCCACCTCGACCTCTGCTGCGGGATTGGCGGAGATGGTTGAAAAAAGCTCTGCCAGGAAATCTTCGCTCACCACTACCGGCAGCACGAAGTTGTTGAGTTCGTTGTTCTTATGGATGTCGGCGAAGAAGCTTGATATCACCACGCGGAATCCGTAGCCGGCAATGGCCCATGCCGCATGCTCACGGCTGCTGCCGCTGCCGAAGTTTTTGCCTGCCACAAGAATCTCTCCGCTGTAGGCGGGATTGTTGAGGACGAAATCGGGGTTAGGCGTACCGTCGGCGCGGTATCTCCAGTCGCAGAAAAGGTTGTCTCCGAAAAACTTCTCGTCGCGTGTGGTGGCCTTGAGGAAGCGTGCGGGGATTATCTGGTCGGTGTCCACATTCTCCAGAGGAAGAGGGACACAGGTGCTTTTTATGATGTTGAATTTCTGTTTCATGGTCGGAATCGGTTAGATGAATTCTCTGGGATCGGTGATTACTCCTGTCACGGCAGCGGCGGCAGCCACAAGGGGACTGGCCAGCACAGTGCGGGCTCCGGGGCCCTGACGCCCCTCGAAGTTGCGGTTTGAAGTGGAAACCGACAGCTTCCCTGCGGGAATCTTGTCGTCGTTCATTGCCAGGCAGGCGCTGCAGCCGGGCTGGCGGATTTCAAAGCCTGCTGCTTCCAGCACTTTGTCGAGCCCCTCCTCCTCTATCTGGCTTTTCACCATCCATGAGCCGGGAACCAGCCAGCAGGTGACACCGGGAGCGATGTGGCGGCCCGCCGCAACCGATGCGAAGGCACGGAAATCCTCAATACGGCCGTTGGTGCACGATCCGCAGAACACATAGTCGACCTTTTTGCCGAGCAGCTTCTCTCCGGGCTGGAAGCCCATATAGTTGAGGCTGCGGCCGAATGAGGCGCGGCTGCTTTCAGGCATTGTATCTTCGGTGGGGATAGACTGGCTGATGCCCATGCCCATTCCCGGGTTGGTGCCGTATGTCACCATAGGCTCGATGTCAGCGGCATTGTAGGTCACCTCGCGGTCAAACACTGCATCGTCACCGCTCTTGAGAGTGCGCCAGTATGCCACGGCCTTTTCCCACTCTTCGCCTTTCGGGGCATTCTCACGGCCTTTGATATATTCGAACGTAGTCTCGTCGGGAGCGACGAATCCGCCGCGCGCACCCATCTCAATAGAGAGGTTGCAGAGAGTGAGACGCCCCTCCATGGTGAGGTTGCGCACCACACTGCCGGCGTACTCCACAAAGTAGCCGGTTGCGCCGCTTGTGGTCATCTTACTCATGATATAGAGAGCCACATCCTTTGCAGTAACACCCTTTGCCAGAGTGCCTTCCACATTGATACGCATAGACTTGGGCTTCTGCTGCAGGATGCACTGCGATGCCATCACCATCTCTACCTCAGAGGTGCCGATACCGAACGCAACTGCGCCCATTGCACCATGGGTGGAGGTATGCGAATCACCGCACACAATGGTCATTCCGGGGAGTGAAAGGCCGCGCTCGGGACCCACCACGTGGATGATGCCGTTGCGCTTGTCAAGCATTCCGAAATGTGTGAGGCCGAACTCCTCTGCATTGCGGGCAAGTGTGTCAACCTGCTTCTTGGAAACGGGATCCTCAATAGGTTTGTCCTGATCGTGTGTGGGGGTGTTGTGATCGGGCATACATACAATCTTTTCGGGGCGGAGGCATTTGATGCCGCGGTTGCGGAGGCCGTCGAATGCCTGCGGGGTTGTCACTTCGTGACAGTAGAGACGGTCGATGTAGAGCTGCTGAGGGCCGTCCTCGACCTTCTGCACCAGATGGCTGTCCCAGATTTTGTCAAACAATGTATTCATGATGCTACTTTGGCTAATTTATTCCAAACCGCAAAGATTTGAAATTTTGTGCACTTTACCTATAATTTATATGGAAAATGTGTAATAATTCGCAGGATTTTGCATTTATATAGTGCCGCTTGTGTATTTTTGCGGCCCTTTTTTGTACTGAGAAGAATGGAAAACAAGAGAATATGCGCCGTCACGATGCTCCGGAAGGACGATTTCTTCCTGGAGAAGTGGGTCACATACTACGGCGGCGAACTCGGCCGAGAGAATCTCTACATCTACTTTGACGGAGACGACCAGGAGATTCCGGCTTTCTGCGAAGGATGCATGACATCTCTGCAGCCGAAGATCAAGGCCTCCAATGTAGTGCAGCTTGAGAAGGCGCGCCTTTCCTTTCTCTCAAACCGTGCCGCGGAACTGCTCGCTTCTGGATATGACATGGTGATAGGTGTGGATGTAGATGAATTCCTGATACCGGACCCGCAGTGCGGAACGGGCCTTGTGGAATTTTTGAGCCGCAATGCCGGCACAAGTGTGTGCCTCAGCGGCCTTGGGATCGATGTCGGCGAGAACCTCCGCTGCGAGACCGACCTTCTGGAAGACAAGCCAATCCTTGAGCAGCGCAGCTACGCACTTCTCTGCACACGCTATACAAAGCCCTCTGTCATAACGGCTCCGGTGCGTTGGGGGCGCGGATTCCACAGGGTCAAGGGGCATAACTACAAGATTGTCCCGGATCTCTACCTCTTCCATTTCGGCAGCTGCTCGCTGCGCCGCACAAAAATCCGTCTGGACATAGGCGGCAAAGTGCTCAACAGCAGCGAAAGGCATCTGCACAAAAGAGCTTTCACAATCAACATAGTATCCACGGCGAAGGTGCATGACTGGGAGAAAACCATCTCTTATGCACGCCGCATCCAGTCGTTGTTCAGGCCCGTATATGCCTGGAACAAGCCTTCCATGCTGGGACGGCTCGTGGTGGTGAAGATTCCTTCAAGATTCAGGGAGACTGTTTAGATGAAACGTCAGGCATTTGTGGTGATTGCCCACAACAGGTGGGAGATGCTGTTCAGGCTACTTGAGAGGCTGGACGACAGCAGGTTTGACGTATATCTGCACATAGATGCGGATTCTGTGGTGCCGGAAGATGTGATGCAGAAGTTGGAGAGCGGCTTTTCAAACCTCACCCTGCTGCAGCGTCACACCCTGTACTGGGGCGACGTGTCTATCGTTGACGCCGAGATATGCTGCTTTGCGCAGGTGCTGGCATCAGGCCGCGTATACAGCCACATCCATCTGCTGAGCGGGCAGGACCTTCCCATAAAGAGCAACACGCAGATAGTGGAGTTCTTCAACGCCCACGACGGACAGGAGTTCCCCGAGATGGTGGACGACCTTACCATCGCCCACGTGAGATGCGTGAACATCTTCACCCGCGACTTCGGCTACAAACCGGGCAGGAACTATGTGGTGTACCGCATCCGCAAGACCACCAACAAGCTGCTCCACGCACTTGAGAAGATGATACTGATGCACAAGTGGTACCGCCGCAACGTCGATTTCAGGAAAGGTTCACAGTGGGTTTCAATCACTCCGCGCCTGGCGGAGCACCTGGTGCAGAACAGAGGCGACATAGTGCAGTTTTACAGGAGAAGCTTCGCACCCGATGAATTTTTCATACAGACAACCATCTGGAATTCAGAGTTTAAAGATTATATTTGCAACAATAAGACAAGACTCATTGTTTGGGAGAAGAAGCACACTCCCCATCCCAGGACATTCACAGTGGATGACTTCGACAGCCTGACCGCTTCTGATGCCTGCTTCGCGCGCAAGTTTGACAGTGATGCCGACAGCGCAATAATTGACATGATTTATGACTTTACGAAAGAATAGGATACTGCTGGCCCTTGCACTGATGTTTGTGGCATTTGCGCCTCTGGCGGCCCAGAATGAAGACGACTTTGACAATCTTCTGGACACGCTGGACGCATCCACCATCACATCCACCAAAGACCACTTTGAAAATACCACACAGACAGGTCTCACCAAGCTGGACGGCTCGAAGTTCCAGAAAGGTTATGCCCTGTTCAACTCGCCCGACGTGATAAAGACGCTGCAGATGCTGCCCGGAGTGGCATTCGGAACAGAGCTGCTGAGCGGATTCTATGTGCGCGGCGGCACAGGTTACGACAACCTTTTCCTGCTGGACGGTGTGCCCATGTACCAGGTGAGCCACCTTGCGGGACTCTTCTCATCGTTCAATGCAGACATAGTGGAAAACACCGACTTCTACAAGAGCGGCTTCCCGGCACGCTACGGCGGCAGGCTCTCTTCAGTGGTGGACGTGTCGACCAAGGCCGGCGACTTCTACAAATACCACGGGTCGTTCTCAATCGGCCTGATGGACGGCCGCCTGCAGTTCGAAGGTCCCATCGTGCCAGGTTCCACATCGTTCAACCTCTCGCTGCGCCGCAGCTGGATAGACATCCCGGCCACTCCCGTGCTGATGTATGTCAACAAGCGGATGCAGAAGGAGGGTGAGAACCAGAAGATAGGTGCAGGCTACAACTTCGGCGACTTCAATGCAAGCGTCACGCATAAGTTCAGCGACTACAACACACTGTCACTCAACTTCTACACAGGTCAGGACCTGTTCCGCCTGAATGTCGAGGACTGGGAATACGACTGGCCCGACAACCCGGACTACGACCCGACCTACAAAAGCACCATGAACATAGGCGGCACAATAAAGTGGGGCAACCTGCTGGCCAGCCTGGTGTGGAAGAACAGTTTCAGCAAGAGGCTCTTCGGCAGGAACATGATATATTTCACCCGCTACAATTCATCTATCGGGATAGGATACAGCGATGAGATCATAAGGCACAATGAAGTTGATGCAAAAGACGCGACCGACGCCACCAATGCCGTGCATATCGGTGACCTTGCCGCCCAGAGCGACTGGAGCTTCATCATCTCCGACGCCCACCACCTCCGCTTCGGAGCAAATATCAAGGCCAAGCAGTACCGGCATCTCAACGAGATACACTCCGAACTCAAGGATTTCTTGGACACCACCATCACCGCAAAGAACCATTACGACGCCGGCGAGATGTCGCTCTATGCAGAGGATGAGATGTCAATCGGGCAGAGGACCAGAGTGAATGTGGGACTCCGCTATATGGGCTTCATGTCGAAAGGGAAGCTGTGGAACATGCTTGACCCGCGCATTTCGGTGAAATACCAGCTGGGCGACAACACCTCGCTGCGCGCCTCATACAGCGTGATGAACCAGTACGACCACCAGGTGGCCACCACATACATCGACCTCCCCACCAACCTCTGGATGCCGTCCACCGACCTCATCGGCCCGATGAAGTCGCGCCAGGCCGCGCTGGGAGTGTATTCTTCAGCAGTGGGAGGCAGGCTGAAGTGGAGCGTCGAAGGATATTACAAGTCGATGCATAACCTGAGGGAATACAACGGCACCGCCAACATCTTCCCTCCCATCAACAAGTGGGAGACCGATTTCATCGACGGAAAGGGAGTGGCATACGGCTCTGAGTTCAGTGTTGAATACGACCCCAGCCCCAACACCAACTTCACGGCATACTACACACTCGCCTGGAGCAGACGCTATTTCGAGGAGTTCTACTACGACTGGTATCCCGACCGCTGTGACAACCGCCACAAGATCACACTCATGGCCAATCACAAGTTCAACGACCACATCGACGGATACATAGGCTGGAACTACAACAACGGCAACTGGTTCACCCTTGCCAACCAGAAGATCTTCGACAAGATAGAGCACTATGGCGTGGGCACGGAATGGCAATATGACTATGTCTCTCTCAACGAGGTGTATTCACGCCCCAACAACATCAGGATGCCTGCATACCACCGTCTGGACCTCGGCGTCAACTTCCGCAAGATAAAGAAGAACGGCCACGAGCGCATCTGGAACTTCAGTGTCTACAACGTATACTGCCGCATGAACGCCATAATGGCCACCATCGAGCAGGAATGGGAAAACGGAATTGACGAAAACGGCATGTGGTACTCGAGGGTTTCGGGCTACTACACCCAGGCGCTCGGAATAATCCCCATCATACCCACTTTCAGCTACGGCATCAAATTCTAGACAACAATGAAAAGACATCATACATATATAGTATTGCTGGCAGCCGCTGCCCTGGGGCTGAGCTCCTGCGAATATGAGTTTGACAACGGCTCACTTACGAAAGAGACCTCGATCTACATAGAAGGCAGACCGTCCAGCTCAGACACAAACATAATCCGTATCGTGAAGACCCTGCCATACAATGTGGCCGAGAATGTGGAGGACTCCGCATCACTGAACGTGACAAAGGTGTCTGAACTGGAACTGCTGAAGGACGGTGCCGAGCAGAAGGTATATTATGCCGAAGAGGCTGTGGGCAGCGTGCCGAAGGGCAGCTATTACACTGTCGGCGGATACAGGCCCGGTGAGAAGCTCAGCCTGAAGGTGAAGATGGACGGGGAGAAGCGGGCTTCCGCAGAAACTGTGATTCCTCAGGATGTGAACTGGGAGTACAAAATAACCGAAGTTGCACCTGAAGATGTGGAAGAGAGTGAAAACCCCTTTGTAGTGAGACCGGACACCCGTCTCTTCCATATTTCGTTCAGCTTCGACAACACCCCCGGTCAGGATGACTTCTACGGCATCAACCTGGAGGTGACGTCAGAGATTGTCTATTACAACGAAGACGGGTCGGTGAATACGTCATACGGAACATTCTACTCATATGCAGCCAATCCGCCCATCGAGAATGGTGATGACATAGAGGACATAATGGCAGGCGAAGGCGACAGCCACGTATTCGAGCACGACGGGATATATCTGTTCGACGACTCTTCTCTGAAGGAGGGACGCAACACCATCTCTTACGACCAGCGTATATGGAGTCCCTACTGGGGTCCATACTACTACGAAAAGGCAAAGACAAAAGGTGATGGCGATGATGACTGGACCCTGCCTGCGAAAATGCACACTGTGCTCAAATACAAGGTGACGGTGTATTCTCTCACCCGTGAGCTTTTCAGGTATTACGCCAGCCAGTACAACGCCCGCTACAACCCGCTTGCAGAACTGGGGCTCTGCCCACCGTCATTCGCATACAGCAATATCAGGAACGGAATAGGCTGTTTCGCAGGTATCTACGGCATATCATCCGACTGGACCATCATAAGCGACACCTGGGCGGACTTCAACAGCAATCTGTACTAGTGATTCTGCAGAAATTTCTGAAAACTTGTTGATAATTTGGAAATTAGTCGTATATTTGCAGCCCGCAAAAAATGCGGAGTACACTTAATTAACTAATTTATACCAAATTAACTACCAATGCCTGGATTAATTGGAAAGAAAGTCGGAATGACTTCTACATTCGATGCAAACGGAAACAACATCCCTTGCACCGTAATTGAGGCTGGTCCGTGTGTTGTTACGCAAATCCGTACAGTTGAAAAAGATGGTTATGCCGCTGTACAGCTTGCCTATGACGAAATTTCAGAGAAACACGCCAGCAAGGCTCTCAAGGGCCATTTTGAAAAGGCAGGAACCACTCCAAAACGCAAACTCGTAGAATTCAAGTCTTTTGATTCTACAGCTATGAAGCTTGGAGACACCATCACCGTTTCAGACCTCGAGTCTGCAGAATGGGTCGACGTAACCGGTACCTCTAAAGGTAGAGGCTTCCAGGGCGTTGTGAAACGTCACGGATTTGCCGGAGTAGGCGGACAGACTCACGGCCAGCACAACAGACTGCGCAAGCCCGGTTCACTGGGTGCATCTTCATGGCCTTCACGAGTTTTCGCCGGTATGAGAATGGGTGGCCACATGGGCAATGAGCGCGTTACCGTTCAGAACCTCAAGGTTGTCAAGATCATTCCTGAAAACAATCTTATTTTAGTAAAAGGCTCTATCCCCGGAGCTAAAGGTTCTTATGTAATTCTGGAGGCTTAATCCTATGAAATTAGCTGTTTACAAAATTGACGGAACTGCTTCTGGAAAGGAAGCTATCCTCGACGATGCAATCTTCGGCATCGAGCCTAATGACCACGCAATCTATCTTGACGTGAAGCAGTATCTCGCTAACCAGCGTCAGGGCACTCACAAAGCAAAAGAGCGTTGGGAAATCTCTTACAGTACCAAGAAAATGGGTCGCCAGAAAGGCGGCGGCGGTGCACGTCACGGTAGCATCAAGTCAGGTACATACGTAGGTGGTGGCCGTATCTTCGGTCCCAAACCCCGCGATTACGGTTTCAAACTCAACAAGAAGCTCAAACAGCTCGCACGTTTCTCAGCCCTCACTTACAAGGCTAAGGACGAGGCCATCACAATGGTTGAGCCTTTTGCAATGGAAGCACCCAAGACCAAGGAGTTCATCCAGATCCTTGACAACCTCAAGGCAAACGGCCGCAAGACTCTGGTCATCCTTCCTGAGAATTCGAACAACATTTACTTATCGTCTCGCAACCTTCCTGAAGTTAAAGTCATCACAGTAGACGAAATCAACACATACGCCATCATGAATGCAAACCGTGTGGTTATGGTTGACGGCGTTCAGGATATCCTTGCTGAAAGACAAAAATAATCTAGTGCAATGGGAATACTTATTAAGCCAGTAGTAACTGAAAAAATGACGATTCAGGGCGATAAGTTGAATCGTTACGGTTTCATAGTCGACCGCACTGCCAACAAGATCGAAATCAAACAGGCAGTCGAGCAGACTTACGGTGTTTCTGTATTGGATGTCAATACTGTAAACTACCACGGTAAAAAGAAAAGCCGCTTCACAAAAGCAGGTTTGTTGACAGGTCGTGCAAATCACTATAAGAAAGCTTATGTGACTTTGGCCAAAGATGATAAGATAGATTTCTATAACAACATTTAAGGTTAGAAGATCATGGCAGTACGTAAATTCAAACCGGTAACTCCCGGTCAGAGAAATAAAACTATAAGCTCATTCGAGGAGATCACTTGCACAACTCCCGAAAAGTCTTTGCTCGAGCCTATCCGCAAGTCAGGCGGCCGCAACAATCAGGGTAAGATGACTGTACGCTACATCGGTGGCGGACACAAGCAGATGTACCGTATTGTTGACTTCCTCCGCAACAAAGACAAATATACAGCAACAGTCAAAACTATCGAGTACGACCCCAACCGTACAGCACGTATCGCGCTGGTTCAGTACGAAGATGGTGAGAAACGCTATATCATCGCTCCTAACGGAATCAAAGTAGGTCAGGTGATCGCTTCCGGTTCAGGAGTTGCTCCCGAAATAGGTAACACTCTTCCGTTATCAGAAATTCCTCTCGGTACTCTCGTTCACTGCATCGAGCTCCGTCCCGGTCAGGGCGCCGTCATGGCACGTTCAGCCGGCACATACGCTCAGCTCACTGCACGCGAAGGCAACCACGCTATTCTCCGCCTCCCTTCAGGTGAGACAAGAATGGTGCTGACTGACTGCCGCGCAACAGTAGGTACAGTGTCTAACGCAGACCACAACCTGGAGTCTGACGGTAAGGCAGGTCGTGTACGCTGGATGGGTCGCAGACCACGCAACCGTGGTGTTGTTATGAACCCTGTGGATCACCCTATGGGTGGTGGTGAAGGCCGTGCATCAGGTGGACATCCTCGTTCACGCAAGGGCCTCATTGCTAAAGGTTACAAGACTCGCAATCCTAAGAAGACTTCTAACAAGTTCATTATTGAGAGATGCAATAAGAAAAAATAACGGAATAAATTTTTAGAAATTATGAGTCGTTCACTTAGAAAAGGTCCGTACATTCAGGAAGCACTCGAGAAAAGAGTCCTTGCCATGAATGATGGCACAATGAAAAAAGAAGTAATCAAGACCTGGTCACGTGCCAGCATGATTTCTCCTGACTTTGTAGGCCACACAATCGCTGTACATAACGGAAATAAATTTATTCCTGTATATGTTACCGAGAATATGGTGGGTCACAAGCTTGGCGAATTTGCTCCTACACGTACATTCAAAGGTCACAGTGGTAATCGTTAATAAATAATTACTATGGGAGCTCGAAAAAGAGAAAGCGCTGAAAAGCGTAAAGCAATAAAGAAACAGACAGCTATAGCAAAGCTCAATGACGTTCCTACCTCTCCCCGCAAGATGCGTCTCGTTGCAGACATCATCCGCGGACAGGAGGTGAACCACGCTCTGGATATTCTCAAATATTCAAAGAAAGAGGCTTCAAACCGTCTTGGCAAGCTCGTTCGCAGCGCAGTTGCCAACTGGGAAGCTAAAAATGAAGAAAACCGCAAAGAACTCGAGAACGGCAATGTATACGTTCAGACCATCATGGTTGACGAAGGTCGTACATTGAAACGCATCCGCACTGCGCCTCAGGGCCGCGCTGCACGCATCCGCAAACGCAGCAACCATGTCACAGTGATTCTCGGTGTTAAAAATCAACCAGTAAAGGAGGAAGAATAATATGGGACAGAAAACTAGCCCTATCAGTAACCGTATAGGCATTATCCGCGGCTGGGACTCTAACTGGTGCGGTAATTATCCTGAGCGCATCAAAGATGATGCACAGATCCGCGAGTACCTCAACACCCGTCTTGCAAAGGCTTCTCTCAGCAAGATCGTGATTGAGCGCACACTCAAAGTCATCACTATCTCACTTCATACAGCCCGTCCCGGCAGCATCGTCGGAAAGGGTGGCGCAGAACTCGAGAAACTCAAAGAAGAGGTTAAGAAGATTTGCGGCAAAGACGTTCAGATCAATGTATTCGAGGTTAAGCACCCCGAGACTGACGCCAACATCGTTGCTACAAACATCGCACGCCAGATCGAAGGCCGTGTTTCTTACCGCCGTGCTATCAAGATGGCAGTCGCTTCTACAATGCGTGCCGGTGCCGAGGGTATCAAGATCCTCATCAGCGGTCGTGTAGGTGGCGCCGAAATGGCCCGCAACGAACTCTACAAAGAGGGTCGTACTCCTTTGCACACTTTCCGCGCCGATATCGACTATGCACTTGCAGAGGCTCACACCAAAGTTGGTGTTCTCGGTGTCAAGGTATGGATCTGCAACGGTGAGGTTTATGGCAAACGTGACCTCAACCCCAATGCAGGTGTTCAGGCAGCCAACGCAGCCGGCAACGGTGAGCGTCGTGGTGGCAACCGCCGTGGTGGCGAACGTCGTGGCGGTGAGCGTCGCGGTGGTGAGCGCCGTGGCCGCAAGCCCGCTGAGGCATAAGGATTTATTTACACTTCCACATAAGAGAGAGTGGCTTGATGAGGAGGGCACTGAAAAAGTCCCTTTGAGTCTTCTTAAAAAATCATCGAGGAGATGTTCAATTAATTTGGATATCTCCTCGATTTTTTGTAACTTAACCTTTGTAAATCAATGGTTTATGTTACCAATTCAAGGCACTTTGC
>JAZLJK010000012.1:0-11551 GCA_045617865.1 Bacteroidales bacterium
TGACGCAGCCGAATGGTGCTGCGTGGGCGAGCTTTCTGCAGTGTCAGAAGCAAACGGCAGCATGCCCGTACGCGTTCCCGACTTCACACGCGGCAACTGGAACAAGCTTGACGGTCTGAAGTTCTGGCACGAATAGACACCAGAATACATAAGACGAACACAAGAAAGCGCCGGTTCATGAGGGACCGGCGCTTTCTTGTGTGTATCAGTCAGAATTCTTCACTTTGAACTCCAGGATGATAGCCATATTGATATATCCCTTCTCCACTTTCACTGTCTCTGTCGTGGGAACCAGGGTCGCGCAGTCGAAGTATCCTTCCCTTACGTTGTCCTTGTAGATTCTCTGTGCCGATGACCGAACCGTCACGGTCCAGGCAAGTATAAATGCCGCCGTTTTCATAATCCACACCATGCTCCATCCAGAAAGGAAGGATGTTTTCAGTGAGGCAGCTACGGTATTTCTTTGCCGCGCTCACAAGATAAGCTCTGTTTTTCCTGTTCACCTTGCCTATATTAATGTATAAGCAAAAGTAGGAAAATATATTGATTTAATAAAATAAATATGAATTAATAAAATAATTTATTAATTATCGGCATCAATTAATAAGTATGCACGCTTGCCCCCTGCGTTGAGGGCAGGTAGTTGATACCCCACCAGCATATCTGCAGGCAGAGAAAGGCCACGACAAGCAGAAACAGCTCGTAGTCATATCCGTATTCACCGTCTGATGCCGATTTCCGTGGCACACGCCTGAAATGCAGATAGCAAAGATATAGAAGCCATGTGGCGGCGGCCCAGGTCTCCTTCGGGTCCCAGTTCCAGTAATGTCCCCAGGCCTGATTGGCCCACAGGGCGCCGAAAAGCATTCCGAATGTCATGAATGACACCCCAACCCGCACAAGATTGTCGCAGAGCCGGATCTCTTCAAGCGTCACAGCATCACGCTTTATCCACAGCAGGTACACAGCCATCACAAAAGAGGCTCCCAGCGTGGCGTATGCAAACATATATACAATCACATGCGGAGCGAACCACGGACTCTGCAGAGCCGGCACAAGTGCGGCTGAGTGAATCTCAGGCTTGAGTATGTTTATGAGAGTGAACACCGTTGCCATCACCGCCGCGAAGGTAGGAATCCATCTGTAGTGCTGACGGACATATGTCACAAGCCCAACTACGGGGAGCAGAAAAGCATACCAGAGGCGGGTCTCCCCCATCGTCCTGAGCACCGGGCGCTGCAGATCCACCCACATTCCCGCGATGAAAGAGCCGAACACCAGCAGCCCTGCCGATATAAGTGCGACAGCTGCTCTGCGGCGGCCGCGGAGGGCGCAGACCGCCCCGCCCCACCACAGAAGCAGCGAGGTTACGGCAAAATATATGAAGCAGCTCCAGCTCATGTTACAAAGCAGCCATGACCAGCACTTCTGCCAGCAGGATTCTTAGGAAAGTAGCTATGGGATAGACAGTTGTGTATGCCACCGAGCCATGCTCGATGCCCGACATCGCATTTACCTGCGAAAGTGCCATAGGATTGGTGTAGATACCTGCCACACAGCCCATTGTGGTAAAGAAATCAAGTTTCATCCACCTGTACATCACCACCGATGCCACAGCGGCAGGGACAATGGTGAGTATGAGCGCCCACAGCAACCACACATATCCGCCGCCCAGCAGAGTCTCCACAAACTTTTCACCGGAAAGAAGTCCCACGCATGCAAGGAAGAGAGATATGCCCACCTCGCGCAGCATGAGGTTTGCACTGCTGGTGGTGAATGTGACCATCTTGTGCGACGGCCCGTAGCGCCCCAGCAGTATGGCCACGATAAGCGGTCCGCCCGCCAGCCCCAGCTTGACCGGATAAGGCATGTTAGGGATGAAGATAGGGATAGAGCCCAGGATCACACCAAGGAAGATACCGGCAAAGATGGGGATGATATGAGGCACGTCCAGCTTCTTCATTGAGTTGCCCAGTATATCGGCCACCTTCTGGCAGGCTTCTTCGCGCCCCACCACGGTGACACGGTCACCCACCTGCAGAATGAATCCCGCCGACGGCACCATATCCTTGCTCATGCGGGTCACGCGGGTCACATTTACATCATATAGATGCCTGAAATCCAAACTTCTGAGCGACCTGCCGTTAATTTCAGACTTGCTCACCAGAACTCGCTTCGTGACAAGCTGCTGCACCTCGGTCTCCCAGATCTTTGCATCGATATGCACCTGCTCGCCAAAAAGCTCAATGAGACGGCCCTTGTCCGATGCGGCGCACACAATACGCAGTATATCGCCCTGATTCAGAACACTCTTGGGCTGGACGGGAACCACCTTGCCAGAGGTCTGCATTATGCGTGTTATCACAAAATGGCAGCCCGCCGCATGTCCGGCATCCTCACAGCTGCGGCCGAAGCGCTCCGGCTCGGTTACCTTCACATTCAGCAACCCCGCATCGTCGGCCGAAGAAGCTTCGATGACCAGGCGCTCTTCCTTCTCTGTATCTACCTTGAAGATGTTCTTGAAAAGCATTATTGTGAGAATCAGACAGATGACACCTACTGGATATGCAATGGCATAGCCCATCGCCATTGTGGGCACCACAGACGGCTCTACCTCAGACATTATCTGCTGCGCCGCACCCAGAGCGGGCGTGCTTGTGACAGATCCTGACAGGACTCCTGTCATCACAGCCAGCTTTTCACCGCTTACACCGGCAAGCAGCAATGTGAGCCCCGAGCCCAGCAGGATGGTTGCCACCGCCACCACAATCAGCTTCACGCCCCCTTTGCGGAACGACGAAAAGAAGCTCGGCCCCACCTGAAGTCCGATACAGTACACAAAAAGCACAAGGCCGAAGTTCTTCACAAACTCGGCCATCTGTGTGTTGATTGTGAACCCGAAATGCGACATCGCGATTCCAGCAAAGAGAATCCATGTGTTGCCAAGTGATATGTTGCCGATCTTTATCCGTTTCAGCAGCAGACCAGCAGTTATGACAGCGGCAAGCACCAGGATGGTGTGCGCGATGCTGTCATTCAAAAACAAATCTTTAAGCCATTCCATATTGCCGGGCGTAAGTTCTGCCGGCAAATATCCTCAAAAATCGGCGAACCGCCAAAACTAAAGCTTCACGAAAATGTTGCCGCCGGCGGGAATTGTACATTCCTTCACCCTCTTTGAAAGAGGCTCTTCGATTGCATTCACCACGCGGAACCTGACAGGTCTGCCGCCGGCCCCCACAATGCTGAACTTCTGCTCTGTGCCGGACAGTTCGCGCACCTCCATCACAAGACGGCTGTCATACTGCGAAGGAGCCACGTTGAGCAGCACCACATTGCTGTTTGTGCAGCTGAGCATCGAGCGGCTCGAAGGCTGCTTCTTCGCCCCGACAGCGGCCTTTCCTGCCACAGGCATCACTCTGGCGCAGACAGGGACGCGGCGTCCCACCGCATAACGCAGCGCGTCGGCGTCGGAATTGCCCTTCATGGTGGTGATATCGTAAGTGAATGTGATTTCTCCGCCCTGAGAAGCCACGAAGTTGGTGGTCCAGTAGTTATTCATAACCCACGAATAGACATATGGGTGCTCGTATGTCTTGATGTATTGGAACGGACCGTCAAGCAGCTTGCCGAACATGATGATGGGCATCTGCACGCTGGTCATAACTGTCTGCGAACCACCGTTGTCCACTTTCACAAAGTTCTGCAGGGTGTTCCATTCGCTTGATGAACCTTCCAGCTGATTGACACCCGGATGGACCGTGCCGCCCTGAGCGTCAAACGACAGGCAGTCGCTGCCGCCAGCAAAGGGCATTGCCACATAGAGCGAAGATGGATTCTCTTCGGGAAGGCGGCGCAGCGCGTAGAGCAGCTCGATGCGCGGGCTGTTTTCGTACAGACGGAACTCTATCCAGGCGCCTCTGTTGTCAAGCCCTTTCATCTTGCCGTGCAGAGTGAAAATGCGGTAGAGCGGGCCGTAGCGCACATCGTCGTAAGTGATGTCGGTGAGGCCGAAGCGCTCCAGCCCCTGCGAATCGGTCTTCACAAGCTGATATCTGTCCTGGAGGCTTTCGTACAGCAGTGCTCCGAACCCCCAGTCGGCGGCATTGTCTACCAGTTCGCGGCCTGTGGACTTGTCTACAATGCTGCTGATGCAGCCCCTTTCCGGATCAATCTTCACAGAGTACCATCTGTTGTCCATTGCAAACTTGTCGGGCTCGGGAACCGCCGGCCTTGCACTCTGCGGCTCATCCACATAGATGCTGTATGTGCGGTAGCCGAGTGCCGGGACATCCTTTGCATAAAGTGCGTAATACGAGCCTTCGTTGCGCGAGCGCAGATACTGGTGCAGCACCTCATTCCCCTCTTCGTCACATATCTTGAAATCGTGGTTGCGCGGCACCACGACCTCATCGATATAGACTTCTGTATATGAGTCGCGCTGCCATGCCAGAGGGTTGAAAAGCGTGATTGTGGGAACATCACCGTGGTTGATGTAAGACTGCAGGTAGCCCTCCGCGGTCTCCATCAGCAGTCGCGCGTCGCGCTGTGCGGTCCATGAGAAGGCGCCCTTGCTCTGGAACTGGATCTGAGAAT
This sequence comes from Bacteroidales bacterium, assembly GCA_045617865.1. GTDB lineage: Bacteria > Bacteroidota > Bacteroidia > Bacteroidales > UBA932 > Equibacterium. The sequence continues at coordinate 4,597 of JAZLJK010000012.1, forward strand.
TCCAACAGGTAGGGTCCCAGATGCTCTCGGCAGCCCCGAAAGTGTGCTCGTCGTATAGTATCAGATTATCATTGACTTCTGATATGACATTTTCTGTTTCCTGAGGGATGTCAGAACCGCAGAGCTCTGCAATTGAGAGCAGACCTTCCGCAGCGATGATGTCTGCATGGGCCTGGCGGGCCACAGCCGTCTCGCGCGCTGCCGAACCGAATCCGTCGGTCCACCAGTCGGGCCAGGCGGTGCGATGGGTTGCAATCAGGCTCTGGTCCTGCTGCTCGATATAATGGAAGAATTCACTGGGGAGGGCGAACTTGAGCTTGATGTTGTCGTGTGTTTCGTTCCACTGCTTCACAAAATCGCTCACGCGGTCGGTGGGAGGTGCATTGTCGGTGTCGGCACCGGCGAACTGCACGCCGAAGGCATCGAAAGGATATCCGCGGCTTTCAAGCGACTTGAGGAAAGTGGTTGCGCTCTGCTCCAGCTTTGCCTCGTCGCAGAAAGGGATGCCCCACCAGATACCTGTGACATATATTTCCGAACGGTATGCCATAAGGCTTTTGCCTGACGGCGACTCCCAGTTGAAGATGGTGGGTTTGTCAAATGGAGCCAGCGACTTGTGGATGTTCTCCCCCATCCAGAGATATTTCACTCCCAGGTCTGAAAGATAGTCGGCAAGACACCATGCTATTCCGTTCACATCGTTCTGCATGGCCAGCGTCACAGGAATCCCATGTTCTCTGATGGTTTTGATGGGCTGCAGGAAGTAGCGGAGCGAGTTTTCGTCAACCACATCCGCCATGTTGAAAGCCATTGCCGTCACTTCGATCTGCCCGCGGCGGACGCACTCCTTGAAACGCTCCACCTGCTCTCTGGGTCTGGTCTTGAGATATTCAGCCGCAACCCATGCCGACTCACATGTCCACTTGAACTTGCAGTCGTCGGGATAGTCCTTTGTCTTGTCGCAGTAGTCCAGGGCATAGTCGATATACCGCATGTGCTCTGAGATTATCTCGTACTGGGGTTTCGTATATCCGATATCAGTGTGTGAATGGTGCACCAGATAGAGTGTCCACTGGCGTTCTAGCCCTTCCTGAGCGAATGTGGCCAGGCTGATAACCAAAGCCAGAAAAGCCATGCTAAATCGTTTCATCATTTTAGAAAATATGAGTTTTGTAACAAATTTAGAATTTTTATTTCATTCCTCACCACATCCACGAAAGATTTTTCAGAGAGTATTTCTGAGTTTTTATTAAATTTGGAATCTGATAACTGAAACTGTCAAATAAATAGAAATGGAAAACCAATCGTATGGTCTTGACCCGCACTGCCAGGGCATAATCAATGAATACCGCAGGATGCGGCCCGCTTACGGGCGGCTGCAGGAGAAAGTGGTGGAGATTCTTTCCAAAGAGACAAAGGATCTGGGCGTGGAGGTCAACTGCCTCGAATCACGCGTCAAAACAGAGGAGAGCCTTGCGGGCAAACTGGCGGTCAAGGGTTACAAATACTCTTCGCTCAGCGATATAACAGACATCCTTGGCGCACGCATAGTGCTTTTCTATGCCGAGGACATGGACAAGATCGCATCCATGCTCTCCAGCTGCATGACCATTGACTGGAACAGGTCTGTGGACAAGCGCAAGGTGCGCAACTTCGACAGTTTCGGCTATGTCTCAATCCATTATATATGCCGGATTCCGGAATCGTATTACAGCGACCCCGGCTGCCCCGAGCTGAATCAGATTGAATTCGAGGTTCAGGTAAAGACTGCCCTGATGCATGTCTGGGCCACCATCGAGCACGACATCGGATATAAATCCGCAATAGAGATTCCGCAGAAATACCGCAGGCAGTTCTCGCGCCTTGCAGGCATGCTCGAGATTGCCGACGGCCTGTTCAGCCAGATCCGCAGAGACACCACAGAGTACCGCCGCAAGGTGGGCCAGCTGGTGAAGGACGGCGAGTTCGACGAGGTTGACCTGACTCAGGATTCTTTTGAAAAGTATATTGCCATCCACCCGTTCAAGGAGCTTGTCGACCGCATATCTGGCATCAATCAGGCAGAGGTGTATGAAGACTCCATGATGCCGTTCTTCATACCGCTTGTAAAGCTTGGATTCAGGACTCTGGGCGACATCGAAACCATGCGCAAGGAGTGTTCCGACGATGCCTACCGCCTTGCTGTCCACACTCTTGGAAAGACAGACTACGACATCATCACTGCCTCCATCGCTCTCAAGAATCTCTGCATTGCGTGGATTCTGAAGCATGGCGGCGCCGAGGCCGACCTTGCCGATTTCTTCTCGCGCCTGCGCCGGGGCGACAAGTCTTCCGAAGCTCTGGCCGAAAAGACCATGCGTCAGGCAAAAAGTATTAATCTCGTTTAACCCATGAAAAAATTCAACATCAAATATTTTGTTCTGCTGCCGCTTGTGATAGCAGTGACAGTGGCGCTCTGGTGCGTCCCGCCAGCTTTCTTCGGCAGTCTTGGCGATGTGCTCACCACCACTCAGCAGCGCACCATAGCCATCTTCGCCTTCGCGGCGCTCATGTGGGTGTTTGAGATTGTGCCCAACTGGGTCACTTCGCTCATGGTGATTGTGGGCTCGCTCCTCACCATTTCAGACAAAAGCCTGCGGTTTGCCATGCAGACCGGCGACCAGAGCATCTTCATGTCTTCCAACGAGCTGATGCGGGCTTTCGCCGACCCTGTGGTGATGCTTTTCCTGGGTGGCTTCGTGCTTGCCATCGTGGCTTCGAAATATGGCATGGACGTCAAGATGGCGCGGGCTCTGCTCAAGCCGTTCGGCAAGAAGCCGAGGGCTGTGCTGCTTGGCTTCCTCATCACCATTGCGGTGTTTTCGATGTTTATGAGCAACACCGCCACCGCCGCGATGTTCCTGACCTTCCTGGCACCTGTGCTGGCGGGGCTTCCTTCTGACGAAAAGGGCAAGGCGGGCCTGGCTCTCTCCATTCCTGTCGCCGCCAACATCGGCGGCATAGGCACTCCTATCGGCACGCCCCCGAACGCCACTGCTGTGGGCATCCTTGCAAACAACGGACTTGCCATCTCTTTCTCTCAATGGGCTTTCAGAATGATTCCCTTTGTAATCATAATGATTCTTATAGCGTGGGTGGTGCTGCAGCTTTTCTTCCCTTTCAGCACCAGGGAGATCTGCATAGAGATTCCGAAGAGCACGCGCAAAACCACCTGGCGCGACAGCGTGGCGTGGGCCACTTTCGCGCTCACGGTGATTCTGTGGATGACCGAGCAGCTGCACGGCCTGAGTGCCAATATCGTAGCTCTGATTCCTCTTGTGGTGTACACTGCCACCGGAGTGTTCACCACCGAAGACATCAAGGAGATCAACTGGAGTGTGCTCTGGCTGGTTGCTGGCGGATTCGCACTGGGTTATGCACTCAACGACACCGGCCTTGCCAAGGCGCTTGTAAACAGCATCGACTTCAACTCCATGAGTGTGGTGGCTGTGTTTGTGGTGGCGGGCCTCATCTGCTATTTCCTGAGCAATTTCATAAGCAACTCGGCCACTGCGGCGCTGCTCATCCCTATCATGGTGGCAATGGGCAGAGGGCTTCTGGCATCTCCCAACGCGGCATCATTTGCTGCCTTCGGCGGTCAGCAGGCGCTCTCGGTGTTTGTAGCTCTGTGTGCTTCTCTGGCAATGTGTCTGCCCATCTCCACTCCGCCCAATGCCCTGGCCTCCTCCACCGGGCTTGTGCAGACGCGTGACATGGCGCGTATCGGGCTTCTGCTGGGTGTCATAGGCCTTGTCCTGGGATTTTTCTGGGTCACCAAGGTTGTGCCGTTCTAGAGCTGCTTTCCTGGCACTTGGTCAATGACTTTTGTGCGGCGGGGTGATTCTGCTCATAAATTCCCCGAAATCACTATTTTTAAGGCGTTTTCTATATCCGTGATGGCTGTGGAAGTATCTACGCCACACGCAGGGCAACATATTCCTTACCAAGTTCGTTTATTGCCGCCACAATCTGGCGTTCACGTTCTTTCGAAGGTTTTTTGAAGCCGTTTATGTAGTTTCTGAGCAGCGTGGCGTTGATTCCCATACGTCTGGCGAACTCCGCCACGTTGATCTCTCTATGAGTCAGGAAGAATTCCTGTAACGGAGTAGGTATGGCATCGTCATACTCAAAGCTCTCGAACGAGATATCCTCATCCAGCTCCCGCCAATGGAGACCGTCGAAGCCGACAGTGTATTTCTGCCGGTCTTCTTCTGACGCAGACTTCAATGCAGGATACCACAGCAGCGACTGCTTCATAGTCCTGCCGTTTTCATCTGTTGCATAGATGTATTCCGAATCAAACCGGATGTCGTGAAGTTTCATTCTACTTTTCAAAGTGCTCCTTCCACCTGTTGATGATGATGTCTTTGTTTTCATCAATTACGCCTTGTATTTTTTCATGTCATTGGCCTTAATCCCATACTTTTCGCGAAGAACGAAATCCGCCCCGACTAAATCATACACCGCGTATCCATCATTTCCCTCAACGTGGACGTGAATGGGTTCATGCTCCCTGCTGTAGAAGAAGAATGAAAAACCAAAAAATCTGAATATTTCAGGCATAATTCATAATTGTTGCCACGAATATAGGTATTATTTTTAATACCTGCAAATTTGTCTTTAATACTCCAGCTGGTCCAGCATGCATTTTCGGGGAACAGTAAACAGGCGGGGTGTTTTTGCCCCAGCCTGATGGTGCGGACTGCCATCTGGAAGCACTGAGTGGATGTTTCGCTCACGCTGCTGGATGCCAACGGTCAGGCGTGTACACTTAGCGGGACCGCGCCTTTTGGGGCCGCGGCTGGCAGTTGCTGCGGAGCATCGAAGGCATCATTTGCCCCTCGGGCTTGACTCCGATGAAGTAAGGCTGCTCGTTCAGTCATGCGCCAGCCGGTTCAGCACCTCAACCCTTTGCTGAGCTTTCTGGAAATTTGCGCCCAATGTGGTCCTTCTGCCACACTCCGGGCAGATGTATGCCACAATGCTTGTCTTCACACCGCGGAAGATTCTGCGCCGCGTGATGAAGTGGCTGTAGATGTAATTTGTGGCTCCTCACCCGCACTGACCGGCGAACAGGTCGTGGTATTCCTGCCAGAGCTGCTCGAGTTCTGCCTTTGAGGGCTGCCTTCTGATGATTGTTGTTTTGATGTTTATTAATCCGCATCACTTTACCACCGTGGCATCCCTGCTCGGTTGGTGCCACCATCCTTTTGTTTCCTCAGGATGGTGATCTCTTGATGCACTGGCAAAGGTGAGGCAAAACTTTCGATTATGCTACAGGGTCCCATTATTGCATAATTGAATGTTTTTTAAATGGTTTCCTATTTCCTAACTTTGCAGGCGGGTATGGAACAGTCGGCGATGGACGCTCAGGAGAAGAAATACATAGAAATGACCACCAGGCCGGTAGACAGACTGGTATGCAGTTTTGCAATACCTGCCATAGTCTGCATGCTGATGACCAGTTTCTACAACATGGCCGACACTTTCTTCGTGAGCCGCATCAACACCCAGTCCGTGGCCTCTGTGGGCATAGTGTTCTCCTACATGGGCATGATTCAGGCTGTTTCATTCTTCTTCGGCCATGGCTCGGGCAACTTCATATCCAGAGCGCTTGGCGCAAGGAACACCGGTGATGCGGAATATATGGCCAGCACCGGACTCATCAGCGCACTCATAGTCAGCTCTGCCATCGGGCTGCTCTGCCTTCTGTTCCAGGTTCCGCTGCTTAAATTCTTCGGGGCGACAGACACCATCATGCCCTATGCTAAAAGGTATTTCCACTTCATCCTTCCCGGAACCCCGTTCATATCGGGAAGCATAGTTCTGAACAACCAGATGCGTCTGCAGGGAAACGCCCGGCTCTCCATGATAGGAATCCTTTCCGGAGGTCTGCTGAATGTGGCGCTGGACCCTCTTTTCATCTTCACCTTCGGGATGGGGGTTGCCGGTGCCGGACTTGCCACTTCTGTCTCACAGATGCTCTGCTTCATACTCATGCTCAACCTCTGCGGACGCAGGGGCGGCATCAGCATCAAGCCCGGCAAGTTCTCCCCCACTCTGCACCATTTCAAGGAAATCTCCGCCGGAGGCCTTCCATCGCTGGCGCGCCAGGGGCTGATGTTCATATCGCTCATCTGCCTCAACAATATGGCATCGGGATACGGAGACTCTGCGGTTGCCGCTTTCTCGGTGGTTTCCAGAATCACTGCGATAGCCGCGTCGCTGCTGATAGGATTCGGGCAGGGATTCCAGCCAGTCTGCGGGTTCAACTTCGGGGCGCGCAAGTTCGACAGGCTGCGCAAAGCCATAAGGTTCACCGGCACGGTGGGCACTTGCTACTGCATTGCATTTGCCGTGGTGGCATTCATATTCGCTCCCGGGCTGATCAGCATTTTCAGCAGCAATGACACTGAACTTCTGGAGATCGGCACAAAGGTGCTGCGCTGGAACTGCATTTCATTCCCGCTCTGCGGGATAATAATCCTTGCCAACATGTTTCTCCAGAACATCAAGAGGACAGTGCCGGCAGTGCTTGCTGCCAGCGCGCGGCAGGGGCTGTTCTTCATTCCCGCCGTCCTTATCGGAAACGCCGTTGCAGGGCTTGATGGGCTCTGCGTTGCCCAGCCCATCTCAGACGCCTGCGCTTTCCTGCTCTGCCTCCCCCTGCTGGTGAGCGCCTGCAGAAACTTGAAGTAATCCTGAAAAATAATTCTGACATCAATATGGAACAACCTATTTTGAATGCACACAACAAGGCCGAATGGGAGCCTGCCCATTCAGCAGAACATATCCTCAACCAGACCATGGTCAGGATGTTCGGATGTCCCAGGTCCAGAAATGCCCACGTCGAGCGCAAGAAGTCCAAGTGCGACTATCTGCTGGACTCCTGCCCCACCGACGGGCAGGTTGCTGC
>JAZLJK010000013.1:0-6088 GCA_045617865.1 Bacteroidales bacterium
TGCAAAGTGCCTTGAATTGGTAACATAAACCATTGATTTACAAAGGTTAAGTTACAAAAAATCGAGGAGATATCCAAATTAATTGAACATCTCCTCGATGATTTTTTAAGAAGACTCAAAGGGACTTTTTCAGTGCCCTCTTTATTTCTGTTCCTTCTTTGTCTGACTGTGTTTCATTCTTGTAATGAAGAGCTGGAAAGAGAACAGCATCAACATCGTTGGACACCTAGTACAATTGTTTTGGAGGAAGGCTGTACGTATAGAATCTTTATGCCTGATGCCTCGGACACAATTGAATGGACTAATGATAACCCTTCAGCGGCAACATTGGATGAAAACGGTTTTGTGACTGCGCTGAAAGAAGGTGAAACCACCATCAAGACAGGTACTGTAACCGTTTTTATAGTTGTTATTAAACATCAGGAAGAATGTCTGCCAGGTGTTTTCAGCGTGAGTGATACAAAGAAAGTGCGTTTCTCAAGGGGGAACCTTCAGGCAACATACCACGAAGACAGCCGCAGCTATTCCTGGGCTATTGCAGATTACCAGTATGATATTGTGTGGGGTGGACAAGGAAGGTTGGCAGACATAGTAACCGGCAACAATACCATCGGCAGTCAGACCGATGGAGCCAGGGTGGATCTGTTCGGATGGACCAAGGATGGACTGTATGATGATGGAGCAAGGCGGTATGGTATAAATGATTCTAAAGATAATTCTGATTATGCCACTTCATCTGATGACGATTGCTGCGATTGGGGGAAAACAATTGATGGCAATGAAAACTGGAGACTTTTGACAAGTGACGAGTGGAAGTACCTGCTGGAGACACGTTCCACCTCATTCGGCCCGGACAAACGCTATACCTATGTGTACTTGGCAACACGCGGAGTGTATGGGTTGATGATATTCCCCGATGATTATATCTGGCCGTCAGATATTGGCACTCAAACATTCATATTCAACAGGGCTTCCTCTGAGGCGCATGTTGATGATAGAACATTCTATGCACTTCTGGACGCAGGAGCAGTCTTCCTGCCTGCAGCAGGAATCCGTGGCGGGTCCGTTGTCTTAAATAAATATATGGGGGCATACTGGTCCACCACTCCAGCTGATAGTGAAAAAGCACACTACATGTGTTTCAGTCCTGAATATGTTCTGCCCCAGGATATCAGCAGCCGCAGTCAGGGGTGTTCCGTCCGTCTTGTAAAAGAATGCGAATGAAATAGCGTCTGGTAGAATGTGCCGGAGCATATCGCCCGGCGGGCTAAAGCCCTGCTGCTCGGGCCGCAAGCATACATGCTTGCTTTGAACCACTCGCGACCCGTGGCGTTCAAACGGGAGGCACCGCCGCAGATGAGTTCCGCGCCAGCGGAGCGTGCCAGGTGCAGATGCAGGAGGGGGTAAGCTAGCGCCTGAGCGTCAGCGAAGAGAGCGCCCCCTCCTGCACTGCACTGGCCGCGCAGCCCAAGCGGGATGAAAGCTGCGAGCGGGGGGATGGAGCGTAGCGGAAATGCTCCGGCCATTGCTGCCAGCGCGAAGTGCGGCAGCACCTGGCCGAAAAAACAAGCATTCTCGGCCTCAGCAGTCTCAACTGCCGAAATAATGGAGTTTTTTCGGAATTCCGCGTTAGAATAGTCCTTCCGGCCGAAAATACCGGGTTTTCTCGGTCGCTGATCGTCTCACGGCCGCGGAACCAGCATTTTTTAGGAGCACCAAAGTGCCTGTGCAGGAAGACCTTGCCGGGCAGAGCTACCTCACGACTTGCCGGGCAGGGCTATCTCACGACTTTCGTGAATTCGGGAGTCCCGCCGTCAGGGGCGAGCACATAGATGGTGGTCTGGACCGGCTGGCCGGCCATGTCTAGGGCTGCAGTAGTGAAGAGATATTCCTTTCCGCCAGGAACGGCTCTCTCGGATACAGCGACAGGTTCTCCGAGAGGCATCTCGTAAGAGCCGCATGCGGCATTGAAGACCGCCTGGTCTGACTCAGCCACATCTCTGCATTCAGAGAACTTGGGGAGCTCTTCCACTTCGCCCTCCTTGAATCCGGCCTTGATGAGGAATTTTTCTATCTCAGCGGGTGCCTTCGCAACGCGGGCATTGCGCACACCGTATCCTTCAATGAATTCGGCATCGGTAAGCATCCCCTTGAGATTGTCGGTGCTGGTTTCAAGACCGCCGCTGCCGAAAGTGCAGAAAGGAACGATTCTCCTGCCCTCGAATTTCACTTCCTTTACAAGTGAGAACACCGGGCGCGCCGCAACACCGAACCATACCGGATAGCCGAGAAAGATTACATCGTAGTCGGAGATATTGGATTTCAGCGCCTTCAGAGGAGATAGAGCGTTGCTCTGCTGCTCTTCAATGCACCTCTGGATTGTCTGCTGGAAATCGCCGTCATAAGGATTCTCCACATCGAATGCCTCGATGTCGGCCCCGAGCTCGGAGGCTATCCTTTCGGCCACTGTCTTTGTGGCACCGGTCTGTGAATAATAGAGCACCAGCACTTTGGACTGGTTTGCCGTGCAGGCTGAAAGCACAGCTGCGGTTGCAAGAATCATAAGTTTTTTCATGGTACTAACCACAGTGATAGAACTTGCGGACGATGTCGATCATTGCAACCTCGTGGTTGTCGAGCTTGGTGCGGATGTCGCCGTCGTCATAGCTGCGGAGCTTGGTGATGGTACCGTCGATGAGGGCGGGTGCGAAGATGCCCTTCTCTTCGTAGAAGGCACGTTTGGCTGCAAGGCAGTCGGCACTTTCAGCGCAGCTTGTGGGAAGTTGTTCGAGAGAGTTCAGAAGAGCCTCGTTGGCCTTGTCATGGATATTGACATTGACGTATGTCTTTTCTGCAACTTCAAGAGAGTCGGGTGCTTCAAGTCCCAGGCGTGCTGCTGTCACAAGACCTGCCAGAATCAGATAGATGTCGGCGCTGCCGTCTGCAGAGCGGAGCTCTACTGTCTGCTTGCTCACTGCAGGAATTTCTGCGGGTTTCTCAAGAGGGTTGACCTGCGACATCATATCCTTTGATGCACTCCAGCCTAGAGGAACTCTTACGAGGACAGAGCGGTTGCGGTCGCCCCAGCATACGCTTGTGGGAGCCTCCTGATGGGGGACAAGACGGAAATATGATGTGGGGTTGGTATTGCCGAATGCTGTGAGTGAAGAAGCACATTTGACATAGCCTGCAATTGCGCGGCGTGCAGTGTCGGAAAGCAGACCGTTCTCTACCATGACGCTCTTGTCGCCCTTCATGATCCTTGTGTGGAAATGGAGGCCGCTGCCAGCCTTGCCGGCAGTGATCTTGGGAGCGAATGTGAGGTCAAGGCCCCAGTTGTATGCAAGAGTGCGCAGGATCCATTTTGCAATCATCAGCTGGTCTGCAGCCTTCTCTACATCTGTGGGAAGGAATTCGATCTCATTCTGCTCATAGAGGATGCCGTCCTGGCAGAAGTTGCCCACCTCACTGTGGGCATATTTGATTTCGCCTCCTGCCTGAGCGATAAGATGCATAGCTTCGTGGCGGAAAGCTTCGAATTTTGCAAAAGGAGTGGACTCATGGTAACCGCGCTGGTCTTCTGCAAGGAAGCTGTCAGAAGCCTCGCCTGTAACATAGAACTCAAGCTCACCCATGGCCTCGAAGCGGAATCCGGTAGAGCGCTTGAACTCGTCATGAGCCTTTTTGAGTGTGTACTGGGGAGCGAGGTCAAGAGGATGGCCGTCTTTCGTGAAGTAGCTGCAGAGCAGACCGAGAGTGGGAATCTCAGCGAAAGGATCAAGGTATGCAGTGCAGAAGCGGGGGATTACGTAGAGGTCACTGCTGCTTGCAGAAATGTAGGGGAACAGGCTTGATCCGTCTACACGCTCGCCGTAGGTGAGGATATTCTCCAGATATTCAAGGTTGGATACCGGGAAACCCAATGTCTTGAGGCGGCAGTCGCTGCCCGCATAACGGAAATTGATGATGCGGATATTGTTCTCAAGAACATATTTGATTATGTCTTCTTTTGTGAACTCAGAGGTGTCTTTTTTCAGAAACGCCACCAGAGGGTTGATGCTATACTGGAATTTTTTTGACATTGTGGTTATAGTTGAGGTTGTGTGGTAATAATCAAATACAAAAATAGAGATATATAAAAAAAATTACAAACCGATTTTTTCCATTTTATATCCCATGATGCGGAGCTGGAGCGATGCCCCGAGCCGGAACATTGTCTTGAGGGTGCGGCTGAGGATGTGGAATGCCCTGAGGCTGCTTCCTTCGATGTTCTCCTTCATTATCTCGTTCATGCAGGCCTCGGCGCAGCTGTAAAGGTTTGCGCACAGCCCCTTGGCACGTGGGTCAGACAGGGCGATGCCCAGAATCGATGTCACGATGTGGTCGTCCATGTCATCAAAGCCGCGCTTTCCGAGGAGGTCGGAGTATTTGAGAGCGTTGAAGTCCACGACGCTTCTGTCCCATATCTTCGCGGCGGCCATTCCGCAGTAGGCTGCGCATCCCAGCGTGAACTGAGGATATGAATTGATGGATTTCACAGCCTCGACCATATATTCCGGGGCGATCCTGGTCCAGAATGCGGTGATGTCTGCGCTTTCAAGGAATGATTCCACATCCATGCCCACACCGCGGCATACGGTGAGCAGGTTCTGCTCCAGCCTCTTTTCGAAGCTGTCGAGATATTCAAGTTCGGATTTGTCGAGTGTATCGGCCATATTATATTAGATCCAGAATGTTTGAAGGGTTGTCGACTATGTGGCATGCGCCGTTTTTCTTGAGGATTTCGCGGCTGCGGAAACCCCAGGTGACTCCAACCGACTCCACACCGAGATTGGCGGCGGTCTGCATGTCTATGTCGCTGTCGCCGATATAGAGCATTTCGTCTTTTGAGATGGTCTCTCCGTCAGGCAGTGATTCACGGATCTTTGCAATCGCGGCTTCCGGAATCTGCGGGTCGGGCTTCACTGCGAATCCGGGAACATGTCCCTGGATGGCGGCGAACCTGATCTGCGGAAAGAAATGGTGCATAAGATATTCCGCTCCGTCGTGGAACTTGTTGGTTGTGAGGGCAATCAGCACACCGCGGCGCTGCAGCTCTGCAAGCAGCTCGGGAATACCGTCGTAAGGAGAGGTCAGCCGCGCCAGATTAGCCCTGTAGAATCCCAGATATACCTCACGTGCCTCGTCGACGAAAGCTTCGTTCTTCGACATGATGAGCGGAAGGCTGTCTTTGATGAGTGCGCGCCCGCCGGAGCCTACAAAATTGACATATTCGGGGATGTCCCAGGTGGGGAAGTTGTATTTGGCAAGCATCTCGTTGCATGCACTGCCGATTCCTCCGAGAGTGTTGAGCAGGGTGCCGTCCAAATCAAACAAAATCAATTTTTTCATGCTGCAAAAATAGTAAAATCACAATTTTTCCGCTACCTTTACAAGAATTATAGTCACAAAAAAGATATGTCAGTAATAACTTGCTTTACAATAGGGGAGAATGCTGCCACAATCGGCGCGCTGAAGAGCTGCCCGATGGTGGGTGAGGTGTACGGCGGAAACGAATTCCGCACAAGTGCATCGGTAAAGTGGATGGCCTCCCTTTCAGATACAGAATATACATTGGTCTTCAACAAGGCTTCTGAGCTCGGCCTGATCCATTATGCGCTTGACCGGATGATACAGATAGCCCGCGACACGCAGGCAGTGATGCTTTACAGCGACCATTTCAAGATTGTTGACGGCAAGACAGAAGAAGCTCCCGTGATTGACCTGCAGAAAGGTTCGCTGCGCGACGACTTCGATTTCGGCAGCCTGCTGCTGTTCCGCACCGATGCCTTGAAAAAGGCTGTGGCAGAGATGGATGCAGACTATCAGTATGCTGGAATGTATGACCTCAGGCTGCGCCTTTCCCGCATCGGCAAGATAGAACATATCAACGAATATCTCTATTACGACATAGAGTTTGACACCCGTACCACAGGAGAGAAGCTTTTCGACTATGTCGACCCGAAGAACCGCGCCGTGCAGATAGAGATGGAACAAGCCTGCACCGCACACCTCAAGGCAGTCGGAGGCTACCTCAAGCCCGAATTCA
>JAZLJK010000014.1:0-21274 GCA_045617865.1 Bacteroidales bacterium
AGGAGCTCCGCTCCTACATTCACTACTACAATTATGACCGTATAAAGTTGAGACTAAAAGGAAAGAGTCCGGTGCAATACCGAACTCTTTACCAATAAGCTTTTAATGTTAAACCGTCCAACTTTTGGGGTTCATGTCACAATGTGACAGCCGCTTTTCTATTATGATAAGAGCGATTATTTCATGCACTGCTCAACTGCAACTGCAACTGCTACAGTAGCGCCGACCATAGGGTTGTTACCCATTCCGAGGAAGCCCATCATCTCGACGTGTGCGGGAACTGATGAAGAACCTGCAAACTGAGCGTCTGAATGCATACGGCCCATGGTGTCGGTCATACCGTAAGAAGCGGGACCTGCAGCCATGTTGTCGGGATGGAGTGTACGGCCTGTGCCGCCACCTGATGCAACAGAGAAGTATTTCTTGCCCTGCTCGATGCACTCTTTCTTGTATGTTCCTGCAACGGGGTGCTGGAAACGTGTGGGGTTGGTTGAGTTACCTGTGATGGATACGTCAACGCCTTCCATATGCATGATTGCAACACCTTCGCGTACATCGTTTGCACCATAGCAGCGTACTTTTGCGCGGAGACCGTCTGAATAAGGAGTCTCCTTGACGATTGTAACCTTACCTGTGAAGTAGTCAAACTCTGTCTGAACATAAGTGAAACCATTGATACGGCTGATGATCATGGCTGCATCCTTACCGAGACCGTTGAGGATGACGCGCAGAGGTTTTACGCGAACCTTGTTAGCCATCTCGGCAATCTTGATTGCACCCTCAGCGGCAGCGAATGATTCGTGACCAGCGAGGAATGCGAAGCATGAAGTCTCTTCGCGGAGAAGACGTGCAGCGAGGTTACCGTGACCGAGACCAACCTTGCGGTCTTCGGCAACAGAACCGTCGATGCAGAAAGCCTGGAGGCCTTCGCCGATTGCCTCGGCAGCGTCAGCTGCGTTCTTGCAACCTTTCTTGATGGCGATGGCTGCACCGCATACATATGCCCAGCATGCATTCTCGAAGCAGATAGGCTGAGTTTCCTTTACTGTGGTGTAGGGGTCGATACCTTTAGCGTCGCAGATAGCCTTTGCATCCTCCACGCCGTTGATACCATATTTTGCGAGAACTGCATTGACCTTGTCAATACGACGTTCGTAACTTTCAAACAATGCCATAGTTATTCCTCCTTATTCTTGACGTGGATCAATATATTTGGCTGCCTCTTTGAAGCGGCCGTATGTACCGGTAGCTTTTTCAAGAGCCTCGTTTGCATCCATACCCTTCTTCACCATGTCCATGAATTTGCCCAGATGAACAAACTGATAGCCGATCACCTGACCTTCTGCATCGAGGGCCATCTTGCGGCAGTAACCCTCAGCCATCTCAAGGTAGCGGGTACCTTTGGCCTTGGTGCCGAACATTGTGCCGACCTGGCTGCGGAGACCCTTGCCGAGATCTTCGAGAGATGCGCCTACGGGAAGACCGTTCTCGCTGAAAGCAGACTGAGTACGACCGTAAACGATCTGGAGGAAGAGTTCGCGCATTGCGGTGTTGATAGCATCGCAGACAAGGTCTGTGTTGAGAGCCTCAAGGATAGTCTTGCCGGGAAGAATCTCTGATGCCATGGCAGCTGAGTGAGTCATGCCTGAGCAGCCGAGTGTCTCGACGAGAGCCTCTTCGATAATACCGTTCTTTACGTTCAAAGTGAGTTTGCAGCAACCCTGCTGGGGTGCGCACCAGCCGATACCATGGGTGAAACCATTGATATCACCCACCTCTTTGGCCACTGTCCACTGACCCTCCTGGGGGATGGGGGCTGAAGCGTGGTTGGCGCCTTTCTTTACGCAACACATCTGTTGCACTTCGTGTGAATAAATCATGATTTTTATTATTGACTAATTGGTTTTTCTATCCCGCAAAGATAATAAATATGATTGATTTTACTAACTTCGCACATCTTTTTAAGAAGAATATGTCATGAAATTCAAACTTGCCAGCATATTGGCCGCAACCGCGGCGATGATGTCACTTGCAGGCTGCGGTTCGGCAAGCCAGGTGGCGCATTACACCATCAATGTGGAAAAGACTCTGCCACACGACAAATCATCTTATACACAGGGACTTTTCTTTGAGAATGACCAGTTGTTCGAGAGTGCCGGCCAGTACGGGTCGTCTTCACTGCGCACTGTAACGCTTGACACAGGCGAAGTGGCAAGACGCCTTGATTTCGAAGAAAAATATTTCGCCGAGGGCTCCTGCATCCTCAACGGAAAGCTCTACATGCTCACCTGGCTCGAAGGCGTCTGCTTTGTCTTCGATCCGGACACATTCGAGACCGTAAAAAGGTTCGAACACCGCCGCCAGGGCTGGGGTCTGACAACTGACGGGAAAAACCTCATTATGAGCGACGGTTCAGCCCAGCTCTATTTCAAGAATCCTGACACTTTCGTTGACGAGCGCAGCGTCACAGTACGGCTCAACGGAAAAAGCGTGAACTACCTCAACGAGCTTGAGTTCATCGACGGCAAGGTGTGGGCGAATGTCTACGGCAAGACCGACATCCTGATAATTGACCCGTCCACAGGAAACGTCGAGGGCGTGATTGACTGCAGCTGCCTGGAAGGCATGCTGGATTCGACAGACGGAATCGACGTCCTCAACGGAATAGCCTACCGCCCAGCCACGGAGGAAATCTTCCTGACAGGGAAATACTGGCCTAACATGTTCAGCATAACGCTGCAGCAGAAATAGCCGTCAGCGGAGTGTGAACCACTCGAACCACCCAACAACACAGTAAGGATAGCCTGAAGTTCCCGACATTCTCCTGTATGTGAGCCAGAATGCCTCGCGGTGGTCTATTGTGTGTCCCATCTCGTTCTCGTGGGCTGGCATCACAAATTTAGGATCGAGACCTTCGAGCATCTCCTGCATGTGCATCGCCCAGCAGTTCACCAGCATGAGGTCTGCCCTGGGTGCTGTGAGACGGATGCGCGACAGCATCTCCATGTCCTCTTCCAGGAACTGGTCACCCACATGCCCCGCCACCTTCCCCTCCGGGAAAGTCACAAAGTATATGTTGTTCTGCAGATGGTCCTGATGCCCTGGATATATCCTGACATTCAGTGATTTTCCGTTACGTGCAGGCAGGGCCACATCCTGAAACTCCTCTGAAGGATATATGTGTGTCACGGCAGGATTGCCGGCAAGGATCTCTTCGGTTGCGATGACCGGCTTGCCGAGACCGGTGAACACCTCTGCCACAAACGGGTCCACATGGTCGGAATGGTTGTGTGTAAGCAGCAGGCAGTCGCAGCGGCGTGCAATCTCCACCACCAGAGAATCAGGCAGCACCGGCACCCCGTTGCAGTACGAGCGCGAGAAATCAAAGCACACCACAGCAGATTTTGTCCTGGCTATCATTCCTTCGTCATACAGTTTGAAAATCTCCATCCTGCGCCCTTTCACCGGAGTGTCCAGCTCAGCTATGACCTTGCTCATCCGTGATTCCACAAAACTGTTGAAAGGCCCGCTCAAGTCAAAAGTGGTGTCATGAACCACAGCGTCAAAATTACACAGCGCAGCCTTGCGTGCGTCACAGTTACCCGTCAGCGGAGGGTTGCTGTCAAGAGTGCGGTCCACCATATCCAGCATCTCCGATGCCTGACGCATGAGATACGCTTCTTTCCTGCCCCAATACTGCTCATCCTGAGCCGACAGCGGCAGATACACAAGCAGCAGTACCACTGCCCCTACAATCATTCTTTTCACCATATCCGTCAATGATTTGAATCCATTGTAAAGTCAAGCATGCCTCCGTCCAGAAGGTTGAAATGGTTCAAGGTATGCTCTTTCACGGCCTTTCCGTCAAATGTAAGCTGCTTCACATAGACATTCTCGGGTGAATTGTCCTTTGCCCTGACCGTGAGTTTCTTGTCGCTGGGAAGAGATATCACCACCTCTTTGAAGAGAGGCGAGCCCAGTTCATAATCGGGACTGCCCGGACACATCGGATAGAAGCCGAGCGCCGAGAAAACATACCATGCAGAAGTCTGGCCGTTGTCTTCGTCGCCGCAGTAGCCGTCGGGCGAAGCATTGTAGAAGCGGCGCATCACTTCGCGCACACGGGCCTGCCCCTTCCACGGGCTGGCAGTATAGTTATAGAGATAAATCATGTGCTGCACCGGCTGGTTGCCGTGGGCGTAGTTGCCCATGTTCATTATCTGCATCTCACGTATCTCGTGGATGACGGAGCCATAGTAGCTCTCATCAAAGACAGGTGGCAGCACAAAGACAGTATCCAGCCTCTGCTCGAAAACATCGCCGCCCCCCATAATCTTGACAAGCCCCTCCGGATCGTGGAAGACAGACCATGTATAGTGCAGGGCATTGCCTTCGGTGAAATCACCGCCCCATTTGAAAGGATTGAAATCGGGCGCGAACTCACCGTTCTGCCTTCTGCCGCGCATCCAGCCGCTTTCTGCATCGTACAGGTTGCGCCAGTTGCCGCTGTGTTTCTTATAAGCATCGACCTCCCTGGCCTTCTTGCCCAGAGTCTTGCCAAGCTGGTATATGCACCAGTCGTCGTAAGCATATTCAAGGGTGCGTGCCGCACTTTCGTTGATGCCCGCATCACATGGAACGTAACCAAGTTTGTTGTAGAGAGACCAGCCGAGCCGGCCTGAAGATGGAGCAGCCTCATAGCAGCCGCCGGCATCCTTTTTCAAAGCCTCCCACAGCACATCGATATCGGCATCTCCGCTCACCCCTTTGATGAAGGCATCGGCCACAATTGAAGCAGTGTTGTTGCCCACCATGCAGTTGCGGTGCCCTGGAGAACACCACTCGGGCAGGAAACCGCTCTCGAGATAATGGTTGACAAAGCCCATCTGAATCTTTTCACTCACTTCCGGGTAGACCAGGTTGAGGAGCGGCATCTGCGCGCGGAACACATCCCAGCAGCCATAGTCCACAAACAGCCAGCCGGGCCGTACTTCGCCTGTATGCGGGCTGTAATGCATCACCTTTCCGTCAGGAGTCATCTCAGACATCTCCCTCGGGAAAAGCAGAGAACGGTAAAGGCATGAATAGAATGTCTTGAGGACATCCTGGTCTTCACCTTCCGGATTGACTCTGATACGGCCGAGTGTCTCATTCCACACAGCGCGCCCGGCAGCCGCAGTGGCCGCAAAGCTCTCTTTCGCACGGTTGAACTCTGCCTGCTCGAGACTTATGAAAGAAGATCCTACCGAAACGCACACCTTCTGGCCACGCTTTGTCTTGAAGCCTACAACTGCCATTGTATGAGCGCTTTCACATTCAGTGCGGCCGTCTTTCAAGCTTTTTCCATCCGCCACCACAGCAACATAGTCGAAGTCGGTGTCGGCCTCCATCACAAACCAGTTCTTGAAGTTGTCCGCCACCCCGCCGCTGTTCTTCGTGGAATAACCGGAAATGCGGCGGCCGTCTATCTTGACAAACGACCCGCCGTCAAAGGCATCGACAATAAGATACGACATCTCCGCCTCGGGATATGTGAAGCAGAAGCACGCACCTGTCTTTGTGGGGGCGACCTCTGCAGTAACATCATAATCAGCCAGATACACGCTGTAATAATAGGGCTTTGCCACCTCGCTCTTGTGAGAGAACCAGCTGGCGCGCTCATCCTCCCTGAACTTGAGGGCTCCTGTCACAGGCATCAGAGAGAACTGGCCGTAGTCGTTGATCCAGGGAGAAGGCTGATGCGTCTGCCTTATGCCGCGGATCTTGTCGGCCGTGTAGGTATATATCCATCCGCTGCCCATCTCACCCGTCTGCGGTGTGTAGTAATGGTTGCCCCATGGGAGGCCTGTGGCGGGATATGTATTGCCGGTTGAAAGCTCGGGCTTGGACATTGTCCCCACCAGGGTCGAGACATAGTCCACCGGTTCTTTCTGCGCAGAAGCGCTGAAGCTGCAGACAGCAAGCAGCAGAATCATCAAGGATATGGCGTATCTTCTCATAAGGCAAATCTTTTCTACAAAGTTAGCCCCTTTTGACTAACTTTGCAAAAGATAAAACTGACAGAAGAATGACAAAAATCAGAGTTGCCACAATCGGATCCAGCACCATTACAGATTCTTTCCTTGCAGGTGCGCGCCACGACGGAAGGTTCATCCACGAAGCAGTCTGCTCACGCACAGCAGAGAAAGGAGGCGCTTTCGCCGCAAAGCACAATGTAGAGAAGCTTTACACATCACTGGAAGACCTTGCCGCCGACCGCAGCGTGGATGCTGTGTACATTGCATCCCCCAACAGCTGCCATGCGCCACAGGCAGTTGCACTGATGAATGCAGGCAAGCATGTGATATGTGAAAAGCCCGTAGCCACCTGCCCCGAAGATTTCGAAAGGATGGCAGAGGCCGCGCTGCGCAACAAAGTGTCATTCATGGAGGCCATGAAGACCACTCTCCTGCCAAACTTCAGCGCAGTGCGCGAATCACTTGGCAAGATAGGCACAATCCGCAGATACACAGCCCAATACTGCCAGTATTCATCGAAGATGGCAATGTATCAGCAGGGCAAGGTGGCAAGCAACATGGACCCGAGGATGGGAGGCGGTGCGCTGCTCGACCTGGGCATCTACTGCATAGCGCCCATGGTGCATCTTTTCGGAGCGCCGTGGCAGGGAGAGTTCAGCCGGAAGAAGCTGGAGGAATGCGTAACCGCCCAGAGCACGACAGTTTACCCTGGCAGTGACCTCAACCGTGAGAATTCGCCGCACCCCGAACTTGGCATTGACGGCCAGGGATCCATGATAATCCGCTATCCCGGGATGGAGTGCGTGCTCACATACTCGAAGATAACCGACTCACAGCTTCCAGCAGAGATACAGGGAGACAATGGGGCAATTCTGATAGACCACATCTCACTGATGAAGTCGCCCAGAATAGTGTACCGCAAAGGATGTGGCACACGCGGCGACAGCGGATTCCACAACGAGTTCGCCTCCGACACCGCACAGGCGGGCATCGAAGACCTCTCACGGGAAACCATAGCCGACAATATGTACTACGAAGTCAGGGAGTTCCTTGACATGATAGAGAGCGGCCGCACCGAATCGGAGCACAACACCTTCGAGCGCTCTCTCATCTGCATGCAGATCTGCTCACGCTAAGCCATCAGAGCGTCAAGAGTACCGATGATATCGCCGCGCATTCTGACTGTGTCGCGATATTTCTTGTTGCGGGTGACCTTGAACCACACCTTGCGGACGCGGTTCACAAGCTTGATGCTGAGAACGAGCACACGCTGGAACACCACCAGAGTGACAGGAAGCAGCAGCAGGAACACCAGTGCAATCCAGAATGTCTTCGTGAATATCCAGCACAGCGCGAACAGCAGAAGGTACCACACCGGGAACACAATCAGAGTGCCCACAGCAAAGATGAATGATGTCTTGAGCATGGGGTCATCTGTCTTGTGTCCGAAGCTGAGGCTTACAAGATATGGTACGATGTTGAGCACGGTGGAAGCCACGAACAGAGGCAGCAGCGCCGCCCAAAGAATGGTTCTGGTAACAAATCCCGCCGCACGCGTATGTGACAGTATCCAGTCGCGCAGCTTGAGCCCGTCAAGATTGGAATGATATGCGGCAGTCTTGCCCATAAGATTCTCGAAGGCATCCGGATCGGACACCGAGAGCTCCTTGACTTTGCTGTTGATGGCCTGCTGTGCGGCAAGGCTGTCGGTAAGCGAACGCCTTCCCATACCCTTGTTCTTCTTATACCTTCCCGCATACATGTTACACAGAAGGTTTATCTCCTCATAGTGGTCGAGGCTGTCTATGTCCAGCATCAGGTTCTGTACTTTGCCCCTGGCACGCTCGGCAAGGAGGTGGAGGGCACGCTCGCGGTGAGTCTC
Organism: Bacteroidales bacterium; assembly: GCA_045617865.1. GTDB lineage: Bacteria > Bacteroidota > Bacteroidia > Bacteroidales > UBA932 > Equibacterium. Next base: position 7,900 of record JAZLJK010000014.1, read on the forward strand.
CCCTTCCTCATACAGGTCTGCGAAGTCAAAGGGCTTGTCTATGGTGATGAGCAGGTCACCCTGCATACTGAAATAGTTGCTGTAGTGATGGCCCAGCGGCAGGATCTTTATGTCTTTCGTGAATCCGTTGGCCTCTTCTGCGGTGAATGCCATTCTGGCGAAGCCTTTCTTGAATGTTCCGAGGAAATGTCTGCCCTGATGCCCCGCCTCTGGGAAAAGTGCCACACAGCCTCCATTATTGATGATACGGGCCGAATGGTTGAATATCTCCTGGTTGTTGCCCAGGCTCTCCACTCCTGTGTCCTGCTTGCGGAAGGCCGGCATGATGCGGATGAAACGCAGCAACTTGGCGATGAAATCTTTTTTGAAGATATCTGCTCTGGCAATGAAGATGGGCTTTCTGTTGTGGGTGGCGAAAAGCACGCCCAGGGCATCCATCAGGCCGTTCTGATGATTGCATATCACAATCATTCCACCCTCTTTCGGGATGTTTTCGCGGCCGGCCACCTGGAAGCGGCGCCAGTATACGTATTTGTAAACAAGCCTGACATAACCGTAAAGGGCGTTATACCAGAAGTTGTTTTTTTCTATTTTGCTAAAGTCGATCATAGGCTGATTGTTGGTCAGTAATTGCAAATATAACAATTATTCCTTAATTTCGTAACCATAACCATCAACTGTAAACCATGAAAGGAAGAAAACTGAGAATGGGTATGATTGGCGGAGGCAGCGATGCCTTCATAGGTGCAATCCACCGCCGCGCCGCCCTTATGGAGAACGAAATCGAACTTGTATGCGGATGCTTCAGCATCAACCCCGAAATATCACTGAGCAGCGGACGCTCGTACTATCTGCCAGACGACAGGATCTACTCCACCTGGGAGGAGATGCTTGAGAAAGAGGCACAGCTGCCGGAGGGCGAAAGGATGGATTTCGTAACCATTGTCACCCCAAACAAATTCCACTATCTTCCAGCAGTCACAGCCCTGGACAAGGGCTTCAACGTGGTGGTTGACAAGCCCATGACATTCTCTCTGGAGGAGGCCCTCTCCCTGCAGAAGAAAGTAAGGGAGACCGGTCTCACACTTGCCCTGACACATGTATACAGCGCATATCCCGGCATAAAGGAAATGAAGAAGCGCATCGAGCTTGGCGAAATCGGCACTGTGCGCCGCGTATTCGTGGAATATTCGCAGGGATGGCTCACTGAGCGCATCGAACTCAAGGGTGGCAACAACGCCGTGTGGCGCAACGACCCCAGGCAGGCCGGCAAGGGTGGCTGCGTGGGTGACATCGGCACTCACGCCTGGCATCTTACCGAATATGTCACAGGAGCCCGCGCTGTGGAGGTGTGCGCCGACCTTCAGCGCATTGCCACAGGCCGCCCGGTGGATGACGACGCATGCGCTTTCATCCGTTATGACAAAGGGTTCACAGGGCTGCTCCAGGCCACACAGATCGCCACTGGCGAAGAGAACAACATCAGACTGAGAGTCTATGGAGAGAAAGGTGGAATGGAATGGCGCCAGATGGAGCCCAACACACTGTATATGAAGTGGAAAGACCGTCCTGCAGAGGAAGTCAGGGTTGGAAATGCATACATGACAGACTCTGCAAAATGGAACACCCGCACCCCGGGCGGCCATCCCGAAGGGTTCATAGAGGCGTTCGCCAACATCTACCGCAACTTCGCTCTAACTGTAAGGGCAAAGGCTGCCGGTGAAGAGCCCACCCCCGAAATGCTCGACTTCCCCACCGTAGACGACGGAGTGCGCGGTCTCCAGTTTGTGGAGACCATGGTGAAAGCCGGCTATGACGACGGCACAAAATGGGTTAAATGGGTGACTGAATAAGTCCTATTTCTGACTGTTGATAAAGGCCATCAGCTGCTCGTACATCTGCTGCTGGCCTTTCTTTGTGGGATGGTCGGGCTTCTTCTCTATGTTCTCAAGCTCCACCAGGCCCACGCCGTAGTGGCGGCAGATAGTCCTTACAGACACATCTATGTCATTGCTCAGGTCGTTGTTGAGAAGGAAGTATATCTCCAGATTCTCACCATACAGATCATACATGGTATCAAACATATAGGCCAGTGCCGGACGGAAATAGAAAAGGTCCAGATCTGTCCACTGCGAATACTTGTAACTGCCCATCGGCGAGCCCGCCCATGAGTCGTTGGTGGCTCCGCAGATAACCACGATATCGGGATGTCCGAGCGCCAGCAGGCGCGCACCGCAGAACGCATTCTCCATGAAGTTCGCTCCGTCATAGCCGGTGCCGCAGATTGTGGATCCGCTCCATACCACCACCTTTTCCTGTTTGTATCCTTCGCGATGAGTGAAAAGATACCACCACATATCTTTCTGGCTGTTGACTCCAAGTCCTGGTCTTGGATAATATGGAACCACACTTGCCCCATCATACGCAGAATATGAATCGCCCATGATTGAAACTTTCCTGACCATGTTGCTGTACAAGACCTCTACAGTATCCCTGCGACCTGCTCCGTCCGATGCTACCAACACAATCGGATCAGACGAAATGATTCCGGCGCACCAGACATTTACGAAGCCCGTGGAATCGGTCCTCGGATATATCTTGTATGTCCAGTCGCCCTTGGTCAAAACATCTATGGAGCAACCGTCCACCGCACCTTTCACGCTATATGCAATATCCTCTTTCTGATTGTTGCACATCTCATAATCTTCAAATTCCACCTCAAGTTTCAACTCAGGCAGCACCGGCTCCCATTCAACCGACACTATCACTGTTTCCATGACAACTGATCCAACGCCGTCAGACACCGTCACGACCACATTCTTTTCAGATTCTGGAGAAAAAACCGTAACCTCAACGGTTCCTGATGCAGGAGTTGCCGTTACAACCCTGGCAGTCATACCATTTCCGGCAATTGCAAGCACCTCCAGATTTGCGACACGACCCGTCAGAGTATAAGGCACATACACTGTCGGTGACAATTTCGTAGCCACAGAATTCTGGCTGCCTAAAGTGATGCCGAAAGGCCTTGCCTTCTCTATCTCAATCTTTTCACCGGAAATCATCTCGATAACGTAGGCGTCGGAATTCTCACTCACACCGCTTATCACCTCTTTTTCAAAAGAAACCGCTCCGCTCCATGTGACGCCGCCGTCAAGAGAAATCTGCATGACATTGTCTTCAATCCTGAACTCAGGTGCGGCGTTTTCAGGCGCTATCTCTACCTTTTCCCCATTCCTGACCATCACAGAGCCGTTTTCAGCCCAATAATACCTGCCGTTCTCCTTGATTACAGAAACGCCGCAGGACTGGCCGTTCACTGTCACCATACCAGCTTTTTCAAAGTTCACGATAAAGCCCGTCACGGCACCGTCTTCCTCAACCGGAATGAATGAGACAGCCTTGTCACCAGACTTGATTGCATCCACCATCTTCTGCAAGGCATCCACATTCAAGTTGCCTGCAGCACACGCCGCTTGCAGCTCTGCAATCCTTCCGCTAATCTCGTCCAGTCTGGACTGATAATCGGTGCAGCAGACAAGCATTAATGCAATGACAGCAAAATACAATCGTTTCATAAGCCAGTATTTTTCGATGAAGCAAATATATTATTCGCAAATTTATTACTATTTTTGAAAATTCTAATTAATGGCAGACGATGCAGACCGGGAAACGACTTGAATCTTTGGATGCCCTCCGTGGCTTTGACATGTTCTTCATAATGGGATTCGCAGCCCTCGTTGCAGCTGTCTGCGAGCAGTTCCCGGGCAGCGGATTCGCCGCCTGGCTGGGCAGTCAGATGGACCACGTCCCATGGGACGGATTCCACCACCACGACTCGATATTTCCACTTTTCCTGTTCATCGCGGGGTGTTCGTTCCCCTTTTCATACGCATCACAGGTCGGCAGAGGGTCAACAAGAAAGCAGATTTCCCTGCGCGCTCTCAAGCGCTGCCTGATTCTGATCTTCTTCGGACTTGCGGTAAACGGCTTCTTCCGGCTTGATTTCGCCAACCTGCGCTGGTTCAGCGTGCTGGGCCGCATCGGTATGGCCTGGTTCGGTGCTGCAGTGATGTACATCTATCTGTCACGTGGATGGCGGATAGGCATCTGCGCTGCCATCCTGATAGGATACACCCTCCTCTGCTGCCTTGTGGGCGCACCCGATTTCCCGGGGGCAGCCCTCACCACCCAGGAAGGCAACATCGTGTGCTGGATAGACCGCACACTCTTCCCTCACCACATCTACCAGCCTCTCTACGATCCGGAAGGTCTTCTGGGCACACTGCCCGCAGTGGTGACAGCCTGCCTGGGCATGTTCACGGGAGAACTTCTGCGCAGCACATCCGTATCTGAAAATAAAAAATGCCTCTACATGCTGGCAAGCGGTGCCGCATTCATCGTGCTCGGGCTTCTCTGGAACAAGGTGCAGCCCATCAACAAAGCGCTTTGGAGCAGCTCGTTCGTCTGCCTGCTGGCCGGATATTCACTGCTCAACCTGGTGCTTTTCTACTGGCTTATCGATGTGAAGGGGCACCGCAGATGGGCATTTTTCTTCAAGGTGATAGGCATGAACTCCATCACCATCTATATGATCAACCACATGGTGCACCTCTACGAAGTCTCTGACTTTTTCCTGAAGGGTGCTGCCGGTCTGATTCCCGAGGCGTGGAGCTGGCCTTTCCTGCAGGCAGGCTATCTTGCAGTGCAGTGGCTGTTCCTCTATTTCCTCTACAAGAAGAAAGTGTTCCTCAAGGTCTGACAAACAAAAGATAATCAATACTCCAACAATATGGCTGAAACAAAACCGTCTTACAAAAGACTAGACTCACTTGATGTCCTGAGAGGTTTCGACCTCTTCATGCTGATCATGGTGCAGGGCATCTGCTGGCTGGTTGCCGACAATGTCAACATCCCCTGGTTCCAGACTTTCTGCGCCAACAACCTCGAGCATGTGGTGTGGGAGGGCTTCTGCGCATGGGACATGGTGATGCCTCTCTTCATGTTCATGGCAGGAGTGAGCATCCCGTTTGCCTTTGCATCCTATCTACGCGGCGAAGTCCCCGCAAAACAGATGTACTGGCGCATCACACGCCGACTGCTGCTTCTCTGGCTGCTGGGAATGCTGGTGCAGGGCAACCTGCTTGACCTTGACTGGCACAGTCTCAGGCTTTTCAGCAACACTCTGCAGGCAATTGCGATAGGATATTTCTTCACCGCCATAATTGTGATGAACGTGCGGAATGTCAAATGGCAGGTTGTCATAACAGTGGCACTGCTTGGCATCTTCTGGCTGTGCATGGCTCTGTTCGGCGACTACACACCCCGCGGCAACTTCGCCGACAAGGTGGACATGCTTCTGCTCGGCCACTGGCGCGATGCCATGAAATGGAACGAGGCCACCGGCACATGGGACTTCTGGGAGTCTTACACATACACATGGATCTTCAGCAGCATCAACTTCACTGTCACTGTGATGCTGGGCTACTTTGCAGGACTGATACTCAAGGGTGGCAAGCTCACTCAGCACAAGAAATGGCTCACGCTGGTCCTGGGAGGCATTGCACTCATCATCGCGGCGAAAGTCATAGGTATATGGCACCCCATCATCAAGCGTCTCTGGACAAGCAGCATGACCCTTCTTTCAGGCGGCATCTGCTGGATTCTGATGGGCGTCTTCTACCTGATTGTGGATGTATGGGGATGGAAAGGGCTCAACTGGCTCAAACCGCTCGGCTGCAACTCTATATTCGTATATGTCGTGGGCACGATGCTGGTAAGGCGCACCGACGCCGTGACCACCTACCTGCTGCACGGTTTCGAGCAGTGGGTCGGCCCCTGGTATCCCGCCCTTGTGCGTCTGGGCACCGTGGTGCTGTTCTATCTCCTTATAAAGCACCTCTACAACAAGAAAGTATTCTTCAAGGTATAATTATTAAAATCTGAATGATATGAAACGTATTCTCACAGCCGTCATGCTGCTTGCAATCTCTGTTGCAGTGCTGGCAAAAGACCCTCAGGGGCCGAAGAAAGTATCAGTATTGGGTGACTCTTATTCTGCGCTGGCAGGCATCATACCGGAAGGATATGCCCCCTACTACCCCAATGAGGCATGCGAAGTCATGGAGCAGAGCCAGATGTGGTGGCAGATAATCTGCGACAAGTGCGGATTCGAGATCGAGAAAGTCAACGCATGGAGCGGCAGTGCGCTCTGCAACACAGGCTACGGTGCATACAACCCCACAAGCGCCTTCATAGGCCGTACCGACCTTCTCGGGAATCCCGACATCATACTTATCTGCGGCGGCACAAACGACAGCTGGGGACGCTCTCCGATCGGTGACTACAAATACCGCAACTGGAACGACGAGGAGCTCGGATGCTTCCGCCCCGCAATGGCGAAGCTGCTCAAGGACCTCCGCAAAAACTACCGCAAGGCACAGATAATCTTCATCCTCAACAACGACCTGTCGTATGACATAGACCACTCTGTGCTCAAGGTCTGCGAAAAATACAAAGTGCCTGTGGTTGAGCTCCACGACATTGCAAAGACATACGACCACCCCAACAAAGAGGGCATGCAGCAGTTTGCCGACCAGGTGATCCCCTTCATCAAAAAGTAATTCGGAAGAATGAAACGCCTCTCCGTCCTCCTCTGTTCTCTGCTGATGACATTCGGTGCGGCAATGGCCCAGGTGCCACCGCAGTACGAGCTGCTCATCAATCCGAAAGGTCTGAGATCCACTGTCGAAGACCTTTCCAGCAAAACACTCGGAGGGCGGGCGTCAGGCACAGTTGACGCAGTAACCACCCAGCAGTACCTACTGGGCAGATTCCGCAGCATCGGCCTCAAACCATTCTACTGGAAAGAGATGCAGAGTCTGCGTTACCGCGACACCACCATCCTGCGCAACATCATGGGAGTCATTCCCGCCAGCCGCGGCAGCAACGACTATCTGGTGGTGTCGGCTCATTATGACCATATCGGTACGATAAAAGGCACCATGTATCCCGGTGCCGACGACAACGCCTCCGGCGTGGCAGCCATGCTTTCGCTTGCAGAAGCCCTCATGCAGATGCACCGCGACGGCAACGGCCCGAACATCAACATCCTCTTCGTGGCATTCGACGGCAAGGAGTTCAGCATGAGCGGCAGCAAATACTTCGTGAAGCATCTGCCTGTGTCCAAAAGCCACATCCGCTGCAACCTCAACCTGGACATCATGGGCTCCACCCTGGTGCCGGTGCACAAAAACCGCCCGGACTACATGATAGTGCTGGGTTGCAACTCGCTGCGTCCGGAAGACCGCAATGTGGTGAGATTCTGCAACGGCAAGAAGAAATTCAAGTTGGACATCGACTACACATTCTACGGCAGCACAGACTTCACCAGAATGATGTACACACTTGGCGACCACGACTCATTCGTCAAGGCGGGCATCCCTGCCCTCTTCTTCACATCAGGCTTCCACAACCACACCTACAAGCCCACCGACAAGCCGGACATCATAGATTATGACATACTGGCAAAGCGCACCCATCTTATTCTGGATGTGATCTACAATCTGTCGCGCCACTGAGACAGGCTATTTGACTCCGTGATAGAGCTTCTTGCTCTGATAGAGAGGGTCGTGGGTCAGATTGACTCCAAGCTTGCGCATGGTTGAGACATCCACGCTTGAAAGAATCACACTTGTATGCACCTCACACCCCTTGAGCTCCTCAAGCTGCTCGAGAGCCCTGCGCGCATTGATGTCGGTGAGAGCGCACACAGAGAGAGCGATAAGCACCTCATCCACATGCAGACGGGGGTTTGTATGACCAAGATGGTTGATTTTCATGTTACAGATGGGCTCGATGACAATCGGTGAGATAAGATCGACCTCCTTTGGAATGCCTGCCAGATATTTGAGCGCATTCAGAAGCATTGCCGATGTGGCGCCAAGCAGTTTGGATGTCTTGCCGGAAATCAGCGTGCCATCGTTCATCTCGATCGCTGCGGCTGGAGCGCCGGTGGCTTCGTGTACTTCTTTCGCCAGGACAGCCACCTTGCGGTTGGACTGGTTCACCTTTGCCTGCTCCATTATCATCTCTATCTTGGGCAGCTGGCTTTCGTCGGCATTTCCCTTGCGCACATTGCAGGCTGTGTTGTAATAGCGGCGTACAATCTCACGACGGGATGCGTCGCAGACCACGTCGTTGTCGATGATGCACTGCCCTATCATATTCACACCCATGTCTGTGGGCGAATTGTAGAGAGAACTGCCATTGATGCGCTTGAGCATTTCATTCAGCACCGGGAATGTCTCCACATCACGGTTGTAGCTTACTGCTATCTTGTTGTAGGCCTCGAGATGGTACGGGTCAATCATATTGACATCGTTCAGATCCACTGTTGCAGATTCGTATGCAAGATTCACCGGATGCTTGAGGGGAAGGTCCCAGACAGGGAATGTCTCGAACTTGGCATAGCCAGCCTTGATGCCGCGCTTGTTGTCGTGATATAGCTGGCTGAGGCAGGTGGCCATCTTGCCGCTGCCGGGGCCGGGAGCTGTCACAAACACAAGCTTGCGGGAAGTCTCGATATAGTCATTCTTGCCGAAACCATCTTCGCTCAGAATCAGCTGCAGGTTTGAAGGATACCCCTGGATGGGATAATGGCGGTATACCCTCAGCCCCATCTTCTCGAGTTTCTGCTGGTAGTCGATTGCAAACGACTGACCTGAGAACTGAGTGAGCACCACGCTGCTGACATAAAGACCATATCCGCGGAACGCATCTATCATGCGGAGCACATCCATATCGTAGGTGATGCCCAGATCTCCGCGTATCTTGTTCTTCTCTATGTCGTTCGAGTTGATTGCAACAACTATCTCAGCATCATCCTTGAGCTGCATCAGCATCTTCACCTTGCTGTCAGGCGCGAAACCGGGAAGAACCCTGCTTGCGTGATGGTCGTCAAACATTTTGCCGCCGAACTCCAGATAAAGCACATCTCCGAACATCGAGATGCGTTCCTTGATTTTTTCTGACTGGATTTGAAGATATTTTTCGTTGTCGAAACCGATGCGATTCATAGTTTTGGTGAAATGGTCGTGCAAAAGTAATATATTATACTTAATTTTGGGAACGAATAATCATAATATATCAACATGAAAGGAACATTTGTATTTCTTGCAGACGGTTTCGAGGAAGTCGAAGCCATTCTCACCATAGATATCCTGCGCCGCGGCGGCATGGACGTGAAGACAGTTTCAATATACGAAGACAACCTTGTGGAGGGAGCACACGGCATACAGCTCATATCAGACATGAACTGGGATGAGTTTGCCTACACAGTCACTTCCAAGATGATGGACATGACCGCTGCAGAAGATTTCATGATATTTCCCGGCGGAATGCCCGGCTCAACCAATCTCGCAGCCCACGAAGACCTCATGAAGCTTGCGGCAGCCCACTATCTGGTGGGTGGTTCACTTGCCGCTATATGTGCGGCGCCGGCTTACGTGCTGGCATCACTCAAAGAAGACGGGGAGCCGCTTCTGAAAGGAGTCACAATGACATGCTATGACGGATGCGAAGAGCCCTTCGCGGCTGCGGGCATCACACGTGAGGCAAAGAGCAGCGTGGTGTGCGGACGCGTCATCACAGGACGCGGCCCGGGTTATGCCAGGGAATTCGCGCTTGACATACTCAGCGCTGTCAAAGGCAGTGAGACAGCCGGCAGAGTGGCTGCCGGATTCACTCCCGGTCAGGAATAGCGCGTACTCTTATTTGAGGGCCCTGCGCTCTTTCACAAAGCGGCCGCGCTTGCGCATATATCTGTTGAACGACAGAACCGACGCAAGGGTCAGCACGCCTGCCACAATATATGATATGTTGCGGTCCAGTGAGAGACCGCCCATCTTTGCCGGTGCCACCATGAAGAAGCTGATTACAATAAAAAGCATGAATGTGCCGGGAATCGAGGCATAGAGGTGGCTCTTTCCGCGCATTGACAGGTATTTTGCAATTGTCCAGAGCATCACAACAGAGAAGAACTGGTTGCTGATGCCGACATAGTTCCACAGTGTGGCAAAATCAAGGGTGCAGAGAAGCACTGCCACGGCGAAGATGGGCAGCGCTGTCAGGATTCTGTTCAGAATTGGCTGCTGATTGATGTTCAGCACATCGGCAAGCGCCAGGCGGACACCACGGAAAGAAGTGTCGCCGGTAGTGATCGGGCAGCAGATGACTCCCATCACTGCAATTATGGCACCCACTTTCCCAAGCCAGTCATTGCAGATTGCATTCACCAGGATGGCAGGTGTCTTGCCCGCAGCCGCAGCTGCATTGAGCCCGTCAGGACCGCCTGTATATGCAATGGCAGCTGTGGCCCAGATCAGTGCCACAATACCTTCACTTATCATTGCCCCGTAGTAGACGGGACGGCAGTATCTCTCATTGCCTATGCAGCGCGACGAAATGGTGCACTGCGTGCTGTGGAAGCCCGATATCGCACCGCACGAAATCACCACGAACATCATGGGGACAAGAATGTTCTTCTCCGGATTGCTGTGATAATTTCTGAAAGAGTCCAGCGAAAGTTCGGTGAGATGCAGCGAGCCGCCTGCACCTTTCAATATGAGTGCGCCCCCGACCATGACAGCCATAAGCAGGAGCAGCGCTCCCATATATGGATAAATCTTGCCGATGATCTTATCAATCGGAACAACGGTTGCTATCAGGTAATAGGCGAATATCGCCACGATCCACATGGTTCTCGGCAGATTTGTCATGCTGTGCAGCAGGTCGGCCGGACCGGTCACGAACGAACAGCCCACAGCAATCAGCATCACAGTCATGAAGATGTTGAACAGACGGCGCATCCACTTGCCCATGAAGATACCCACTATGACAGGGATGCTGCGGCCATTGTAGCGTGTCGAAATCACTCCGCACATAAAATCGTGGAAGGCCCCCATGAAGATGCAGCCCAGCACAATCCAGAGGTACGCCATGGGGCCGTATGCTGCGCCGAGGATGGCGCCGAAGATAGGACCGAGCCCGGCAATGTTCAGAAACTGAATGACATAAAGCCGCCACGGCTTGATCTCCTTGTAGTCAATTCCGTCTGCCTTGCTTACTGCAGGCGTAACAGCACTGCTGTCTGCCACAGCCACCTTTTTCTCTATAAATTTGCCGTAAGTGAAGTACCCCAGCACAAGCAGAGTGAGGGACACCAGAAATGTAATCATTGTCAAGCTGTTTAATCGGGGCGCGAATTTAGTGCATTTTTATTACCTTTGGCAAATTTTATATCTATAACAACATGCAAAGATTCTCTTTTCTGCTTATGGCCTGCCTCCTTATGGCAGGATGCCATGCAAAATCAAGCATCACACCTGTAAATCTGACCACCGAATACAAGGAAGACGCCTTCACTGACGTGAAGCTGCCCCGTTTCTCGTGGATAAACACATCCACAAAGAACGGAGCCGCACAGTCTGCCTACAGGATTCATGTGGCCACCGACCCTGACTTCAACAAGATTGTATGGGACAGCGGCCTCATCACAACCGACAAGTCGGCGTTTGTAATGTACAAGGGCGATGCCCTGGGTTCATGCACAGACTATTACTGGAAGGTTCAGGTCAATGATGAGAAGAGCAGATCTTCGAAGTGGAGCAAGACAGCACATTTCCACACAGGAATCCTGATTCCTTCTCTGTGGAAGGCCACCTGGATCGGTGCGCCTTGGCAGGGAGAGGAATCATACGACTACAACCTCGAGACAGAAGTAGCCCCCGCCCCGCTCCTCCGCAAAGAGTTTGAAATCACCAAACCCGTGAAGTCTGTCCGCTTCTACGGAACCGGTCTCGGCTATTTCGAGCTTTACTGCAACGGAGAGAAGGCCGGCGATGAATATCTCGTCCCCAACCAGACAAACTACGGCTTCCGCGAAAAACTTGGAGAACGTCTGATTCCCGTAGAAGACCCGTTCAACGGATATTCGGTGATGTATGTCAGCTATGACCTCACCGACATGGTCAAGGAAGGAAACAATGCCGTGGGTGCAATCCTCGGCAACGGATTCTACGACCTCGTGTTCCGCCGTTTCGTGATGGGCTACGGCACACCGCGTTTCTTCGGACAGATACTTATCAAGTATGAAGACGGCACAAAGGAGGTGATTCCTTCCGATACAACCTGGAAAATCGAGAAGAGCGCACTGATATACGACCAGATGTACATCGCAGAGAAATATGACGCCCGTCTGGAACACGAAGGATGGTGCACCGCCGGCTATGATGATTCCGCATGGGAATATGCCGTGGAGAAAGAAGCTCCGGAAGGTGAACTCATAGCCCAGCTCGGCCCCTCCGACCGCATCACCGCCACATACGAGCCCGTCAGCATAGAGAAAGACAGCCTTGGCGTGATAAGCGTCAAATTCCCCGAAGAGATATCAGGATGGGTCAACCTCAAGAACCTCAACCTTGCAGAAGGTCAGGAAGTGACTGTGACATACCTCAACGAATCTCTGGTGTGCAACAGCATCTACACAGCAAAGGGCAGCGGCAATGAGAGCCATCATCCCCGTTTCCGCTGGTTTGTATTCTCTGATGTCGAGATAACAGGTCTCGACAATCTGACAGCCGACCAGATAGAGGCTCACGCTGTCAATTCTGACATCAGGCAGACATCTCACTTCGAGTGCTCTAACGAACTGCTCAACACAATCGACAAGATCTGGCGCCGCAGCATGCTCGACAACATGCACGGAGGAGTGCCCACCGACTGCCCTCACCGCGAAAGAATCGGATATACCGGTGACGCACAGTCAGTTGCACCCACCACTCTCACCACCATGGGTGTGCAGTCATTCTACAACAAGTTTATCCACGACTTGCGCGAAGCACAGCAGCCCGACGGATATGTGGCAAACTCTGCTCCCTGGCAGCCCGAAGCAGGCGGTGGAATAGGTTTCGGCGCGGCAATGGAATACATTCCCACCGACTTTTACTGGCAGTTCGGCGACGAGCGCCTCTACGAGGAGTGCTACGAGTCCATGAAAGCTCACGTAAGGTGGATGACACAGTGGGTTGACCCGGAGACAAAGATAATGGAGAGCAAGACTGGCCATTACTTCAAGGACCTCGGCGAGTGGGTTCCAGCAACTGGTCTTCCCAGCAACGCCCTTGTACACTCATATTTCCTGTATGCCTGCAGCGACAAGGTGGTAAAGGCTGCGGAGCATTTCAACAACCAGAAAGATGTGGCCGAGTTCACTGCAATCCGCGACACCATGGCAGCTGCGTTCCACCGCACATTCTACAATCCCGAGACAGGTTCATACGGCAAGCACGGCAGCAATGTGTGGGCGCTCCTGATGGGC
>JAZLJK010000015.1:0-12843 GCA_045617865.1 Bacteroidales bacterium
GGAGCCCAGGCCGGTTGCGGCCCCTGAGCCTTGAGTGCGGGCATTGCCATGAGGCACGCCAGCAGAACCATTGTCAGTCTTTTCATGTCTGTCGTTTTCAATAATGTCCTGCGAATATACCAAAACTATCCGAATCCACCACATTATTATGAGTGGCTGTACAGGATATCCCCTCCCCGCAGAACAGTTGAACCGTTCGGGACAATGGTTCTGTCGCCCCGCAGTATCATCAGCACCTGGCCTCCGGCCATTCCGCAGTAATACGCCAGGTCCCTGCCGTCAAATTCTCCCCCCTCATCTATCTCTGTTTCACTTATCCTCAATTCCCTGTCACTTCTGTAAGATTTGGAGCACAGTATCACTATGTCGCCCGCAAGTATCACAGTGTTTCCATCCGGAGTCATCCTTTCCACGATCGAAGGGTCTTCCTGGTCAGGTCTTGCAATCCTGCAGACCAGCATTCCTTTTGGCAGACGGGCATCCTTCAATGCAATACCATCCCATAAATCACCTGTTTCAACGTCAATCCTGCTGAAATGCAGAGCCGTTTCCTCAGCAAAGTCACTGAATGTCTTCATGACATCATTCCTGTCATCAACCATCCCCAGTTTTCTGGCCATCCACGGGACAAGGCTTCCTTCCACTCCTATTGACACCAGCACCACACAGAACACGATACTGAAGATGTCATGTTCAAGGTTCATGCATCTGGTAATGGCAACAATGGCAAACACTATGGACGACGCCCCTCTCAGGCCGGCAAACGAGACAAGTCCCTGCTGGCTGGCCGGATACCTGCGGAAAGGGGTAAGCAGCAATGCCACCGCTGCCGGACGTGCTATCAGGAGAAGGGCTGCCGCAATGGCAACAGCCGGCAGAAATGCCTTCCATAGGAGCAATGGGCGGGCAAGCAGCCCGAGCATGAAAAAAATGATCATCTGCATCAGACCGGTGATTCCGTCAAAGAATGCAATCAACTTCTTTCTGCCGGGGAAGCTGTTGTTTCCCATTGCAATTCCAACGATATACGCGCTCAAGTACCCGTTTCCACCAAGCATATCGGGCAACGCATACGAAGCAACCGCTATTGCAAGCACTGTAAGGGAATCAAAACCAGATGTTGCAAAAAACATCCTTCTCATGATGGCCACTCCACCCTGGGCTATCAGCAACCCGAAGATTGCCCCCAGTCCAATCTGAGCCAGTACCATCCACACCACACTCCCGGCACTTGCTTCTCCGTTGACAACAGAAATCATAACTGCTGTAAGCATATATGCGGCAGGGTCGTTCGAGCCACTCTCCACCTCAAGTATAGGCGCAGTGTTGTTCTTCAACCCGAGCCTGTTGGAGCGGAGTATCGAGAATACAGATGCTGCGTCGGTAGAACTCAGCACCGCGCCAAGCAGGAGGCTTTCCGCCCAGTCCCACTTCAGGACAAGCCGGCAGAACAGTCCTGTCAGAAGTGCAGTCACAATGACCCCGGCAGTGGCCAGCAGGCCGGACTCCACCGCTACCTTCCTTGCGCTTTTCCAACTTGTTCCGAACCCTCCGTAAAACATTATGAAGATGAGGGCCACTGTGCATACCCGTTCGGCCATCCCGTTGTCATCCAGGTAGATGGGGATACTGCCGACATTACCGCATATCACGCCGAACAGTATGAATGCCAGCAGCATAGGAATGCCTCTTTTTGAAGAGGCATTGTTGAGCAGCACGCACACAAATATTATTATTCCGAAAAGGAACAGTGCGGCACTGAGTCCGAAGGCGTCTGTCATAGCTGCGAGACAAGCCTGCCAGCTTTGGGATAATGAAGTTCTATCATCTCTGTCTCAGGCTCATAGGTATAGTTACGAAACTCAAACAGCTGTGCATAGGCGATTCCTTCTTCGGCATTGTAATATACTTCCAGATGAATCACACCGCCCTCGTTGCCCTTCTTTACCACCGGGGTGATGTCCATGCCGTTCAGATAATCGAGAATGGACGGCTTGCAGCATTTACACAGGTCGGCCGACTTCTTTCTGAGGACCGCTCCCTTGCCGTCTATCCTGTATCCGCTTCTGAATACCAGAAGCATTATCAGCCCGCAGGCCACAATGCAGCTGCCTAGATCCTTATGGCAGAAGAAAATGCCTGCACCAGCTATTGTTATTGATAATGATATTGCCATGTCCTTTAATGTATGGACTCTTTTCATATTGATTTTCATTTATTACGATTTTTATGGGATTATTTAACTGGCGGCACGTCATTCCGCCATCATGGGCGCCATGCCCACGACAGCCGGCATCGGCAGTCGTATGCCGGTGTCAGAGTGGAAAGACTGTGTCGGAATGATTAAGATTCAACAGAAAATAACCCTGTACTAAATCAGGAGATGGCATATTGAATGAATATACCGCCTGTTTGAATGGATGCAGGCCCGGTATTCAATAATGCCGGCGCCGAATGCAAGCAGGCTGCATATATCTGCTGTGGATTTTGAAAAAATCTGGAAACGCCTGGCCGCCTTTGCAGGATTGACAGACGGTGCAGAACCGCCACCCGTTCCGGAATATGCTGAAGTTCCTGCCGGCAGCACCGCAAGGTCGTTGGCACCGAAATCACACTCGGAACGACCATGGTCCTGGCACACCTCGGAAATGTCATCATGCACCCTTTCCATACACACGCCGGTCACTCCGCTTCCACCGAGGAAGCAGGAGAGGAGCAAGGCAAGTATGGAAAGAATCAACCTCATGGTGCAACGCCTACAAAGATAACAAAAAAAGGCAGCCGGAGCCGCCTTTTTCACATATTTATCGAGTAACTATTATTCGCCGAAGAGCTGCATGATAGAAGCAACTGACTTTGCTGTCTCTACAAGTTCTTTGGTAGGCTCCTGTGCAGCAACGGCTGCCTGGGCGCCTGCCTTGGTGGCAAGACCTGCCAGCTGGCTCAGGTCCACATTGCCTGCGAGCGAGCCGAGCGCCTTGATCACTGCATCTGTCTTGTCGGTGCTGATCTGGTTCTTGGTACCGGTAACGATACCCTTTGCGAAGTCGGCATAGTCTGAAGTGCCGCTCACAAGGTTCTTCACTTTAGCAAGCACGCCTGCAAGCTGCGCCATGTTCACGATGTTCTTCACATTGCCTGTGTCAATGACACCGTCTTTTGAATACTGGTCGTAGATAGTCTTGAGGATAGTACCTACAAGCTTGCCGTCTTTTGCAGACTCTGTTGTTGCAGGGTCGACAACTGTAGACTTGGGTGCGAGAAGGCCGCATGAAGTGGCAACAAGCGCCACCATGATGAAAGCAGCCACTGATGACAAGAGTTTTTTCATGATGTTCTGATATTTTTGGTTGATATTATCACTATTACCAGAGCAAATTTAGCCACTTTTGCCATTCCCGCAAAATTTCTATGTACTGCCGTTATTTCTGAACTTCCTCAAAGTCGGGTACAATGAAAACCGAAGGGTCAATGGGAACGTTCTCCTGGATGTCAGTGGTATCCATCGTCTTATACCAGCCGTACGATTTCGTTTCTGTTTTCAGGAAGATGCCTTCCCACACCCAAACCTTTTCTACCACTGGTAACCCTATATATTTGTAATGAAGAAAATATATATCACATGGTCTCCCACACACCTCCTCTGTTCCCACTTTCTTTATTCTGTATTTTTTGACCATATCTTGAGTCAGATTCAGAAAATTGACCATTTTCGATTCCTGCCCAGTCAACTGCTTGGTTTTCCAGACATATGAAACCCAGTATCTCTGCCCGTCAACCATAATTTTTCCAGTACCGACCGTATCCCTGAAAACATCGTCGACACTCATCATTGCTGTGTTGATTTCTGCCGTCTTATGTCCGTAATCATCAAAATAGAAGGTACTTTTCTGGCCATGCTTCATATCACGGGAGATTATTCCCGACTTGATACCGTACCTCTTCGGGGTTTCCTGTGCCACAACCGCTGAATGGGCCAGCGCTGCAACAAATAATGCAATTATGATTCTTTTCATTTCTTTATATATTGGACGAACGTACCTACACCGAGCACAGATATGGCTGCAGCCATTATCAGGAAGCGGAACCGGGTCACAAATCTGAATGCATCCGCTGTAAATCTTCCAAGTGACTCAAATCTTCCGCCACCCAACAACATGGTTATGCAATATGCTGCGCCGAACAAAGCTCCAACACAGAATGCAGCTATCACCCAACCATTGGATTGACGGACTTTTCTTCCATAGATGGTCCTTGCCTGATCCATGATGACAAGTTTCGACTCAAGTTCATCAAGAAACTTGTCGCCGTCATTCACTTCTGGACAGTGGTTGTCCATGAATGCTTTTATCTTTTCATCTGTTTCCATTTTCCAATTTGTCTTTCAAATGTTTTCTGCCTCTTGACAATGTCACTTTCACATTAGACTCAGAGAGCCCGGTTATTATCGCAATATCCTTTACAGGCATATCTTCTTTGTAGAACAGAAGGAGTGCTGCTTTTTCATTATCCGAGAGAGCATCGATGGCAGAATAGAGTGCCTCATATTTAAAAAAGTCGTCAGCAGCCACATCTGACGGTACATCATGGTACTCGGGAGTGATACTTTCCATCACACTCTTTCCTTCCTTGCGCATTTTGTCAACGAAGCAGTTGTATCCTATCCTGAATATCCATGTCAACAATGATGAATCTTCGCGGAATGAGTCAACAGCAAGGAACGCTTTCATGAATGCATCCTGCGCGATGTCGTCGGCCAGTGCAGAGTCGCCGCTGCAAAGCACACACAGAAACCGTCTCAACGGCTCCTGAATGTCCCTTATCTGTGATATGAACTGCGCGGGCGACATCAATCAGTTCAGTTCCTGTTGCGTTTCCGTATCACCACATACCCCAGGATGTTGGCGACCCCGACAATCATCAGGACCACCCCTATCACAATTGTAAGGCAGATGATGAAAAAGCTTGCTCTGGTACTATTCTCAGGAAGATATTTTGAAATCATTATCATATACGGGTCGATCCTGAAGAGAATCACCCCAAAAGTTGCAATAAGCAGTCCCACACCGCTTTCGATGCAGCCGCGCCTGAGCCTGCCTGCATTCATGTCTGTCGGCATCAGGAATTTCTGCGGATCAATTTCAACCCCATTTTCCAATGCCTTGATGATAATGTCATACTTCATCTTGATGTTTCTGTTGCGTGCCCTTATGATAATCCATACAATGGCTACAAGCATACAGCAAACTATAAGTACCTTCAGAAATTCAAACAGAGTGTTAACTGGGATATTGCTCATGACTATTAATTTTTATTGTTAGACGGAATAAATTGGCAAAAGGTTACAACCATATTGAAAAAAATACAAAAGTAACCCCGCGGCATTATGGCTGCGAGGTCACCTTTTATATTCCAACTGTCACGCAGGCTATATCACTTCCATATCGGAGGCGGGCATCCACCCCTGACGGCCGTCGGCAATCTCAACCTTGACCCAGTCGCCCAGACGGTCGAGTATCTCCACCTTCGTCCCTTCGTGGAGAATGAACACAGACTTGCCGTTGTCGGCGGGAGAGCTCTTCACCGATGATACAGGAAGCATCACGATTCCGCTCTCTTCAGATGTGACATCACCCCTCAGGTCAAATGCAAACAGCACTGATATCACAAACATCAGCGCCGCCACCATGGCAAGGATGAAAGAAAGACGGCGCATGCCTGTCCTGCCGGCAAACTTGAAGCAGAGAAGCAGAGCAAATGCCACCAATGCGAACACAAGTGCCAGCACAGCCCAGCCGTCGCTGCCCATGCCACTCTCAAACTCCTTCACCCACGTCTTGAGGATGAATTCAGGCACCACCTCTATCTTGTCCTGCACCGATTCACGTGCGATGTCAAGATTGAACTGAGCGTCGGCATAGCCGGGATTCAGCTTCAGGGCCTTTTCGTAATAGAGTACAGAGTGCCCCAGGTCGCCTGCCTTGAAATATGCATTGCCTATATTGTAGCAGAGTTTGTCTGATGTCTTGCCGGAAGCCTCGATAGAGAGATATTTCTCAAGCGCGCTCTGATATTCACCTGCAGTGTAGTCCTGGGCTGCAGATTCCCAGATGTCCTTCACATCTTCCTGGGCCCATGCGCTGAAGCCGAGCCCGAGAAGCAGCACAAGGGCCGTTGCAGCACCCTGCACCTTCTTCGCTCCTTTCTTCACACCGCTTTCGATTGCCATGATTGTCTGAGTGGCAGCCTTATACTGCTCTTCCATCTGTTCTGGCGTGTAATCCGGGGCATAACGTGCCATTTCACAAGTGTTTATGATGTTCATCAAATCTTCGATAACCTTTTCCGACACACCTTTCGCGGCCAGACTGCCGCTGATGTTCTCTTTGCTGAGGTCAGACTGAGGCATGCTGAGCTTGTCGGCCACATAGCCGAGCACAGCCTTGTGCAGCTCTTCGTAATATGCTCCCACAAGCCCTTTGTCAAAATATTCCTTGCTGCGGCGCAGACGGGCCGTGGCCATCTTGTTGGCCTTGCGGTTGCGCGTGCCCACCACATCGGCCTTCATCTCCCTCACCTTGCCGATTACAGAGACCAGAATGAAATAGAGCGCTGCCAGCAATGCCAGAAGGATGTAGAAAAGAGGCGATGTCACCAGGAACTTGCCTTTTGGACGAAGTCCCGCACCGTCGGTGGCGATGAAGCGGATATCGCTGCCTATGTTCTTGACTGCCTGGCGTACAGCACCTGTCAGCCCGCCGCCGGCAGCCGGGTCGGTCATTCCGTCGGAAGAGACCTTGAGAGTGACTGCAGGTGCTGATATTGTGACATACTGCTTCTTTGAGATGTCGTAGTAGCTGTAGTTCACCGGGCCTACGGTGAAGTCGCCGTAGCTGCGGGCGATGAATGGATATTCGAATGTCTTGCTGCCCGAAGTGCCCGAGTCGCTGCTGCGGTCGGTGGTCTTTGTGTCGTAAAGTTCGAAATCTGAAGGGAACTCTATCTTTGGAGCACTCAGCATCGAGACATTTCCTTTTCCTGAAACTGTGACAATGAGCGATGCAGCCTCATTTGCAGATATCGAATCTGTAGAGAATTTCGCGGTGATGCCGAACTCTCCCACACCTCCTCCGAACGATGCCGGAGCGCCGGAAGGCAGAGGGTTCACCCTCACCACCACAGGACCTGTGGAGATTCTCTTGCGCACTGTCTGGTACGAGTCAAAGAAATCGTCGAAAATCGAACCTGTGCGGCCCGGTGCGCGGACCCTTATCTGGCACACCACCTCAGATGGGTCGATTGTCACGCTTCCCTCCTGCTGTGGAATCAGAGTGTATCTCCTTATTACTGCGGCGTTGTATATCTTGCCCCCCACATTCTCTCTGCGGAACTCCAGATTCTGCGGCTCATAGGTAGCCTTGCTCCAGAAGCCGTTGAAAGTGGGAAGTTTGAAATCCTCGAAACCTGAGATATCGACCCTTGTGTAGATTTTCAGCACTGCATCTATCGGCTCGCCTTTCACTGCCTGCCTCTGGCTGAGGTTCAGACGGAGGAAGATGTCTTCAGAAGGCACTGTGCCGGTGATTGCAGGGTCGTTGTTGCTCTGCTGCCCCGCCGCGGAGCCTGCCTGCTGGCCGCTTCCCTGCTGGCTGCCGCCCTGCTGGTTCTGCTGCCCGGCAGCGTCATCATCACCTTCCACAACCTCTATTGTGAACGAAGATGTGCTGCACTGCTCCTTGTCCACCTTGCATGAGGCTCCGGGGAGAGTGAACTTGCCCTTCTTCGAAGCCTGGAGAAGGTATGTGTAGGTTTCTGTCTTGCTGCTCTCACGCTTGCCGTTCACAATGCTTATGCTGCTCATCGTTCCTTTCTGCGGCCCCCACATCAGCACGAAATCGTCAGTTGTGCTCCAGTCGAAGTCAGAGATTGCACCGTTTGCAGTAAACACCACCCTGAAAGGTTCGCCCACAGCCACCACGTTCGGAGCCTGGACAACAAGATACTGCTGCGCCACCGCCTCCACCGACACAAGTGAGGCGAACATTATGAATAAAAGTGTGAGATATCTTTTCATACTACCAATTCTTCTCTTTTTGTTTTGATTTCAGGATTGCCGCCTTCTCTTTCTTGACCTTGTCCTGAGTCTCTTTCTCCTCTGCCTGGATGGCTTCCAGCATCTGCTGTGCGGCCTCGGGGCTTATCTTGGGCTGCTGACCGCCCTGAGGCTTGTTGTCAGGCTGGTTGTTATCCTGATTCTGGTCATTGTTCTGATCGTTGTTCTGGTTCTGGTCCTGATTCTGATCATCATTCTGGTCCTGGTCCTGGTCCTGGTTCTGATCCTGATTTTGATCTTGGTCCTGATTCTGGTCGTTGTTCTGATCCTGATTCTGGTCCTGGTTCTGCTGTTCGTTTTCCAGCATCTTCTGGGCGTATGCCAGATTGCTCTTGGCATCCATATCGCCTGGGTTGCGGCGCAGCGACTCCTTGAGCGCCTCTATCGCCTCGCTCCAGCGGCGCTGCTGCAGGAAGCTGTCGGCTGTGTTGAAATACATGTCGGCCGCCTTGCCGCTGCGCGAAAGGCTGTCGGCCGACGCCTTGAGGTATCTGTCGGCTTCGGCATAGTTGCCAAGCTTGTACATAGCATTGCCAAGATTGAAATTTGCCGCAACCGATGTCGAATCCTTTATCAGGGCTTTCTTGTAATCTATTTCAGACTCAGAGAATTTCTCTTTCTTGAAATCGCGGTTGCCGCTGCGCACCTCGCGACGGTCTGTCTGGGCAAAGCTCTGAACCGATGTCAGCACAAGCAGTGCAACCAGCACAAAAAGTTTCTTTCTGCTCTTCCTGTCAGAGACAAGCATCTCGAGAAGCAGGAAAAAGAGCGCTATTGCAAAGAAATACATATACTGTTCGTCAAAATCTTCAAAAACCACCGACCTGAACTTCGAGTCCTCGATGCTGCGGATATCCTCTATGATCGGGTTCAGACCGAATTCACCGGCTGCGGCACGCACATAGCTGCCCCCGCCCGCAGAGGCCACCTCCATCAGAATCTGCTCGTTGAGACGGGTCACCACAATGTTGCCCTCCTTGTCTTTGAGAAGGTCACCGTTCATGTCAATCGGCACACCCTCAGGCGAGCCCACGCCGATTGTATAGATTATCGTTCCTGTTTCGGCAATCGCCTTTGCCACCTCAACCGCCTCGCCCTCGTGGTCTTCACCGTCAGAAATCACAATGATTGCACGGCTGTGCTTGTCCTCGCCGTCGCTCTGGCTGCTGAAGCTGCGCGCACTGGTGCGCAACGCCTCTGCCAGGTCGGTTCCCTGCACCGCCACCGATTCGGGTGAGATGCTGTTCAGGAACACTTTGGCCGAGACATAGTCGGTTGTGATAGGAAGCTGGATGAAAGATTCACCGGCAAAGATCACAAGACCGATTCGGTCGCCCGAGAGCTTCTCCACCAGCCTTGAGATGGCCAGCTTGGCTCTTTCCAGACGGTTGGGGGAATAATCCTTCGCAAGCATCGAGTTGGAGACGTCCAGCGCAATCATTATCTCCACGCCGGAGCTTTCCTTCTCCTGCAGCCGCGCTCCCAGCTGGGGGCGTGAAAGACCAATGGTGAAGAAAAAGAACGCTATTGCAAAAAGAGTCACCTTGAACCAGCCTTTAGATGATGAGGCATCGGGGATGAGGCTTTTCACCAGCTCGATGTCGCCCATCTTCTCCAGTCTTTTTCTGCTGAGCCTGAGATAGCCCCAGTATGCCACGAAAAAGAGTGGTATAAGCAGCAGCAGTAACAGAAATACAGGTTGTGCTATATGTATCATGCTCTCTTCCTCCTAAGGTATCTTCTTGATTATGACATATTTGAAAAGCATCTCCAGCAGCAGTGCCAGCAGTGCCAGCAGTGCAAACGGCATGAACCGCTCCGAATAGATGGGGAAGCTGTCCACCGTGGTGCGGTTCTTCTCCATCTTGTTGATTTCGGAATATATCTCCATCAGCTTGGTGTTGTCGGTGGCACGGAAATACTTGCCGCCTGTCTTGTCTGCTATGCTCTTGAGAAGATTCTCATCTATCTCAACCTTTACGTTCTGAACCTCTATGCCCCATGGGGTCTGCACAGGGTAAGGGGCTTCTCCCATTGCGCCGACACCGATGGTGTAGACTCTGATGCCGTAGGTCTGCGCAATGTCTGCTGCGGTTTCGGGGGCAATCTCACCGCAGTTGTTGACACCGTCGGTGAGCAGGATCACCACCTTGCTCTTGGCGTCGGAATCTTTCAGACGCGCCACTGCCGTTGCAAGACCGTTGCCGATGGCGGTACCGTCATCTATGAGGCCTGTCTGAATCTCTTTCATCATGTTGATGAGGCTCACGCGGTCGGTGGTCACGGGGCACTGGGTGTAGCTCTCTCCGGCAAACACCACGATGCCGATGCGGTCACTGGGGCGCGATGCCAGAAACTCTATGGCGATGTCCTTGGCGGCGCCTATGCGGTCGGGCTTGAAATCGCGGGCCAGCATGGATGTGGAGACATCCATGTCAAGCACGATGTCAATACCTTCAGTATCAACTTTTTCAAAATTCTTGGAACTGCGGGGACGTGCAATCGCCACAATTATCAGCGCCAGCGCAATCATCCTGAGGATGAAGGGGATGTGACGCATCCAGATCTTTAGACGCGACGGTTTCACGCTCCACTGGCGCACGTCAGACACCGTCATGGCAGGTATTCTGCCCTTCAGTTCCCTGAACACATAAAGTGCAATCAAGGGAAGCAGCAGAAACTCCAGAAACAACAGGTGCGGGTATTCAAAAAACATCTTTAATCCTCCTTTTCTTCTGCTTCACTGTCCAACTCTGAAAGATATGTGGTGTTGACAAAACGCACTGCAGTGGGGATGACCTCCTCATTCTCTTCCGCAGATGCCTCGAACTTAGCGAATTTCACCAGGTCGGCGGTGCCGAACATCTTCTCTATATCCTCAAACATCTTCGCATCGATATCCTGCTTCTTAAGGTCTGCCAGCATCTCGGCCGAAGGCCTTTCCATAGCCACAATATCGTAGCGGTCTGCCACATACTGACGCAGGGTGTCGGTCACCTCTGTATAGAACTGCTTCTGCTTGTCGTTCTGCCAGAGCTTCTGCCGGCGGATCTTGTCAAGCGAGCGCAGCGCCACGATATGAGGCGGATCCTTCACTATCGGTTTGCCGAAGAAGGTGCGGTTCTCGCGACGCAGCCTGATGTAGCGGACAAGCGCATATATAGCTGCGGCAAGCAGCAGCGCCAGCCCTGCCCACGGCAGCACTTCCTTGAATGTCAGAGGGTAGCGGATCTGCCCTTTGATATCCTTGATGACGTATGTTGCAGTGTCGATGGGGATTGTGGTGACTTCCAGCGTGGGTCCCTCCATGTAAAGGGTGTCTACCTTGCCGGAAGTGCGTTCTATCATTGCTATCAGAGGCGGCAGGAAATAGCTGCCGCTGTCAAAGCTGGTTAGGATGACCTTGCCCTGGATGTCCAGCAGTCCCTTCCTGCTCGAAAGAGTGTCTATCTCAAGCCCTTTGATGACCTCCACTCCCTGAGCGGGCGGGTTTGCGATGTCTTCCAGAAAGAACTTCTCTCCCTCCTTCAGCTGAAGGGGGATTATCCACTCTATCTGGTCACCTATCAGAATTGTGTCTCTGGAGAGCAGGGTCGCCGGTTCCTGAGCATTCAAACCCAGGGACCCGAGCAGCAGTGCCGCCATCAACATACAAGCCTTTCTAATCATTGTCTATCTGTTTTTGAACAGGGCTGTGAGCCCCTTGACGTAGTCCTGGTCGGTGGCGATGCGGACATTGTCTATTCTGTATTTGTTGAGCAGGGCCTTTGTCTCCTGCTCGAAAGCGCGATGGCGCGCCTCGTATGCCTTGCGCATCGCCTTTGAAGATGTGTCAACCCACACTGCCGCTCCGGTCTCAGCGTCACGCACCCTTACAAGCCCGACATTCGGGATGGACTCCTCGCGCGGGTCATAGATGCCCACAACTGAGATGTCGTGGCGGTTGGCTGCAATCTTGAGGGCATCCTCGTATCTGGGATGGCCGTCGGCGTCAAGGTCCATCATATCCGAAAGAAGGAAGGCGTTGCAGCGCTTCTTCAGTGCATTGGTGAGGTATCTCAATGCCTCGGAGATGTCGGTTCCATCCTCTTCGGGCTTGAACTCAACCAGCTCCCTGATGATGTGCAGCAGGTGGCTGCGACCTTTCTTGGGAGGGATGAACTTCTCGACCTTGTTGCTGAAGAAGAGTGCACCCACCTTGTCGTTGTTGAGTGATGCAGAGAAAGAAAGCACGGCCGCAACCTCAGCCATCAGGTCACGCTTCAGGCAGGTTGTGGTTCCGAAAGAGCGTGAAGAGCTGACATCCACCAGCAGCACCACCGTAAGTTCGCGCTCCTCTTCGAACACCTTCACGTAAGGTGCGCGCAGACGGGCCGTGACATTCCAGTCCATATTGCGCACATCATCGCCGTACTGATACTCGCGCACCTCGCTGAAGGCCATGCCACGTCCCTTGAAGGCGGAGTGGTACTCTCCTGCGAAGATCTGGTGCGAGAGCGCACGGGTCTTGATCTCGATTTTCCTGACCTTGCGGAGAAGGTCGGATGCGTTCGTGTTTTCCATTGCGGAGGGCTTATGGGACGATCACAGCATTGAGAACCTCGGCGATGATCTGCTCCGGTGTCACATTCTCAGCCTCGGCCTCATAGGTCAGTCCGATACGGTGGCGGAGCACTTCGTTGCATACCGCACGCACGTCCTCAGGGATGACATAGCCTCTTCTCTTGATG
>JAZLJK010000016.1:0-26425 GCA_045617865.1 Bacteroidales bacterium
AAAATGGCCGAAATAACCTTATGGACTAAAATCAACGGCCTGAGAATCGAAAAAATGAAGGATGTCGAGAAATCTCGAACATCCTTCATTCGTGTTAATCTGAGAGGCCTTCGTGAGAAGCACCTTTTTCAGTGCCCTCCCGTATGGCCGACCCTTTCTATGATAGGGTGGAATGATTCTAGCCAAGCATGCTCAGGAGGATACCTGCTGCCACTGCGCTGCCGATGACACCGGCAACGTTGGGCCCCATCGCGTGCATGAGGAGGAAGTTCCTGGGATTGGCCTTCTGACCTTCAACCTGAGATACACGTGCTGCCATAGGAACTGCAGAAACACCTGCCGAACCGATGAGGGGGTTGATCTTCTCTTTGCTGAACACATTGATGAGCTTTGCAAGGAGGACACCGCCTGCAGTACCGATTCCGAATGCAACGATACCTACGCAGAGGATGCTGAGTGTGCGCCAGTTGAGGAATGTCTCAGCTGTTGCTGTTGCACCTACTGTAATACCGAGGAAGATTACCACGATGTTGTTGAGCTCGTTCTGTGCAGTTTTGCTTAGGCGCTCTACTACACCGCTCTCTTTCATGAGGTTACCAAGCATGAGGCAACCGATCAGAGGAGCAGCGTCGGGAAGGAGCAGCGCGATGATGATGGTTACCACGATAGGGAAGATGATCTTCTCTGTCTTGGAAACGTTGCGGAGCTGCTTCATCTCTATCATACGCTCTTTCTTTGTGGTGAGACCGCGCATGATGGGAGGCTGGATTACGGGTACAAGTGCCATGTAGCTGTAGGCTGCGACAGCAATGGGGCCGAGGAGCTGGGGAGCCAGCTTCGAGGTCAGGAAGATTGCTGTAGGGCCGTCAGCACCACCGATGATACCGATAGATGCTGCTTCTGCTGAAGTGAAGCCAAGAAGGTGTGCTACAATGAAAGTTGCGAAGATACCGAGCTGGGCAGCAGCACCGAGCAGGAGGCTCGTGGGGTTGGCGATCAGCGGACCGAAGTCGGTCATTGCACCTACGCCCAGGAAGATCAGGCAGGGATAAACGCCCAGTTTGACACCGATATAAAGAATATCGAGCAGACCGCCGTCGGCAAGGATGTGACGGTAGCTGTGGTAGTACTGGCTGGCCTCGTTGAGGAACTCGTCGTTCCAGAGAGAGGTGTGGAACAGGTTCGCACCGGGGAAGTTGGTGAGCAGCATGCCGAATGCTATGGGAAGCAGCAGCAGGGGCTCATACTTCTTTACGATGGCAAGATAGAGCAGGATGCAGGAAATCACCAGCATGACCAGTGTCTTCCAGCCGCCTGCTGTGAACAGCTGTACGAAACCCATGTCGCCGAAGAATTTGCTCATCGTGTCGCCGAAGTTGAAATCCTGCGCCATCATGGGAACGGCTGCAAACAGTGCAATCACGAAGATGACTGCCTTTGGAAGATTGTGTTTGTTCAATGAAGACATCACAAGACCCCCTATGCCATTTCTACGAGAGCATCGCCACTCTGAACAGACTGGCCGGCTGCTACAAGGACGTTCTTTACTGTTCCGTCAGCCTCTGCAAGGACGCTGTTTTCCATCTTCATGGCCTCGAGTGTGAGCAGGAGGTCACCTGCCTTGACTGCCTGACCTGCAGAAACAGCTACACTTACGATAACGCCGGGGAGGGGTGATGATACCACTGTAGCACCAGCTGAGGGAGCTTTGGGAGCTGAGGGAGCCGCTGCTGCTGCGGGTGCGGGAGCTGCCTTGGGAGCTGCAACCTTCACGGGAGCCGCTGCTGCTTTCTCAACTTCTGCTGTGAATGTTTTTCCGTTGACGGTGACCTGGATCTCAGTCTCTGAAGTCTGCTCGACTGCAGTCTGATACTCTTTACCGTTTATCTTGAAATTGAAATTCTTCATTTTATAAGTTGTTGAATAAGTTAATACTATCTGATCGGACCCCATTTTGTGCGGTCGTTGTGGACAATTGTGAGGACGTCGCTCTCAACGTCGTGCACCTCTGCCGTGAAGAGGTAGAGGGCAGTGGCGATGGCAGCTTCCATCTCTGCATCCGCATCAGCAGCTGACACTTTGACGGCTTTGGGAGCCGCAACAGCTTCGGCTTTTGCCTCAGGTGCTTTCTTTGCCTTCGCTGCAACAGCATTGAAGATGCGGAGGATGAACACCAGAAGGATGAGGATGACGAACACAATGCCGATGCCTATGCCGGTCATTGACCATACGGCACTCCAGTTTACTAAAGGCATAATCATAACTGTTCGCGATTATAGAGGGATATTGCCGTGTTTCTTCTCGGGGAGGGTCAGACGCTTGTTCTGCAGCTGTGCAAGAGCACGGATGATGCGGAAACGAGTGTTGCGGGGCTCGATGACGTCGTCGATATAGCCGTAGCTTGCTGCTTTGTAGGGGTTGCAGAAGAGATCGTCGTACTCTTTCTTCTTGGCCTCTTTTACAGCTGCTGCAGCCTCGGGAGTCTCGGCAGCCTTGATCTCTTTAGAGTAGAGGACTGCTACTGCACCGTCTGCACCCATCACAGCGATGTTTGCTGTAGGCCATGCGTAGTTCATGTCGCCACGGAGCTGCTTGCAGCTCATAACGATATGGCTTCCGCCGTATGACTTGCGGAGAGTGATGGTGATTTTGGGAACAGTTGCTTCACCGTATGCATAGAGGAGTTTTGCACCGTGGAGGATGACTCCGCCGTATTCCTGCTGTGTACCGGGAAGGAAGCCGGGAACGTCTACGAATGTTACGATAGGGATGTTGAATGAGTCGCAGAAACGTACGAAACGTGCACCCTTGCGGCTGGCGTTGATATCAAGCACACCTGCCAGCATTGTAGGCTGGTTGGCTACGATACCTACAGACTTGCCACCCATGTGGGCGAAACCTACGATGATGTTCTTTGCATATTCCTTGTGGATCTCGAAGAACTTGCCGTCGTCGACAACAGCGTTGATCACCTGGTACATGTCGTAAGGTGCGTTGGGGCTGTCGGGGATGATCTCGTTGAGTGAATCCTCCTTGCGGTCTATAGGATCGGAAGTGGGAACCTCGGGAGCGAGTTCGAGGTTGTTCTGGGGGATATAGCTGATGAGTTCACGG
This sequence comes from Bacteroidales bacterium, assembly GCA_045617865.1. GTDB lineage: Bacteria > Bacteroidota > Bacteroidia > Bacteroidales > UBA932 > Equibacterium. Next base: position 3,115 of record JAZLJK010000016.1, read on the forward strand.
ATAGTACCGATAACTTCTTCTTCTGTATCGCATGCGAAATGAGCGACACCACTCTTGCTTGCGTGAACGCTTGCACCGCCGAGCTGCTCCTGGCTTACTTTCTCGCCAAGTACCTGCTCAACTACTGCAGGACCTGTAAGGAACATGTAGCTGGCATTCTTACGCATGATGGTGAAGTCTGTGAGGGCGGGAGAGTAAACTGCACCGCCTGCGCAGGGACCGAGGATTGCGCTGATCTGGGGAACAACACCGCTTGAGAGGATGTTGCGCTCGAAGATTTCTGCATAACCTGCAAGTGCGTTGACACCTTCCTGGATGCGGGCTCCGCCTGAGTCGTTGAGACCGATTACAGGAGCACCGACCTTGACTGCCTGGTCCATGATCTTGCAGATCTTCTGTGCGAGTGTCTCAGAAAGAGAACCTGCATTGACTGTGAAGTCCTGTGCGAATACATAAACGAGACGGCCGCCGATTGTACCGTAACCTGTTACGACACCGTCGCCGAGGAACTGCTTCTTCTCCATTCCGAAGTTGGTGCAGCGGTGCTGCATGAACATGTCGAATTCTTCGAAGCTTCCTTCGTCGAGGAGCATGGCGATACGCTCACGAGCAGTGTATTTGCCCTTTTCGTGCTGGGCATCTATCCTTGCCTGACCTCCACCGAGGCGCGCTTTTTCTCTAAGTTCTACAAGCGCTTTGACTTTTTCGAGTTGTTGACTCATTATGGTTTGTTTTTGAAAGGTTAATTATTTCAAAGATTATTTCTCTGCAGGGTTTTCGCAGATCTCTGTGAGAACACTCATTGTTGACTTGGGATGCAGGAATGCGATGTTGAGGCCTTCTGCACCGGCGCGGGGAGTTGTGTCGATAAGCTTGACACCTTTCTCAGCAGCTTCACCGATGAATGCTGCAACGTCTTTGGTCTTGAATGCGATGTGGTGGATACCGCCGCGGCCGCCGTTCTTCTCAATGAATTTGGCGATGGTGCTTTCTTCACAAGTGGGCTCGAGAAGCTCGAGTTTGACTTCACCGATGCGGAAGAATGCAGTCTTCACTTTCTGGTCAGCCACTTCTTCAATGCTGTAGCATTTCAGGCCAAGTACATTCTCGTAGTAGGGGATAGCCTCCTCCAATGAGGGAGTTGCGATTCCAATGTGTTCAATCTGAGTTAATTCCATGGTTTTAGTATTTAAATTATTATGAGTTATATTGCGTTAGAAAAATCTTTCCATAAATTGCCCAAAGTTACATATTTTAATGGAGAAAACCATAAAAAAAGAAGACCGGTTCAAACAACTTATGAACCGGTCTTCCGTAAAATATGTGTTTGGTTAAGAATCTGTTAATCTGCAATGCTAGAGAGCCATTGTGTGATATACATTCTGAACGTCCTCGTCCTCTTCAAGCTTTTCGAGAAGCTTCTCCACAGACTCCTTGGCCTCGGGTGCAAGCACCTTGGGCTCGATGTTGGGGAAACGGTCGAACTTGGCTGACATGATCTCGAAGCCGTTGCTCTCAAGATACTGCTGGATCTTGAACATTGCGGTGTATTCACCGTAGATCATGATAACCTTGGGATCGTCGTCGAGGTCGGGGTCGCCGCCGTCGCGGAACACTTCCTCTGCGCCGAAGTCGATGAGTTCGAGCTCGAGCTCTTCGAGGTCAATGTCTTCACGGTCCTTTACTGTGAACACACTCTTGCGGTCGAACATGAACTCGACGCTGCCTGATGTGCCGAGTGCGCCGCCGAACTTGTTGAAATAGCTGCGTACGTTGGCAACAGTACGGTTGTTGTTGTCGGTTGCAGTCTCGACGAGGATTGCAATACCGTGAGGGCCGTAGCCTTCGTATACGATCTCTTTATAATCGCCCTGATCCTTGTCGGTAGCCTTCTTGATGGCGCGCTCGACATTCTCTTTGGGCATATTCTCCGAACGGGCCTCCTGGAGGAGTGCGCGGAGACGGGGGTTGCCTGTTACATCGGCGCCGCCCTGTTTTACTGCAATAGTGATTTCCTTACCGATCTTGGTAAAGGTCTTGGCCATATGACCCCAGCGTTTGAACTTACGCTCTTTTCTGAACTCAAATGCTCTTCCCATATCTTTCTATTATTATTTGGCGCTGTTGATGCGTGAGATATACTTGTCGATATCTACAGCCTCGATTGTGTTGGGATATTTCACTTTGATCTGCTTGTAGAGTGCAAGTGCCTCTGCAGTGTTGCCCATATCCTCTGCGGCGATGCCGGCTTTGAGAAGGTAGTTGGCTGCAAATTCATTGTCGGCCATCGCTGCGGCAGCCTTGTAGGACTTGAGTGCTGCAGCGTTGTCGTCGAGACCTGCATAAGCGTCACCCATGCAGCAGAGTGCTCTTGCCTTCATGATTTTGTCTTTGCTCTTGTAGCTCTTGAGGTAGTTGAGCGCCTCGCTGTAGTTCTTGAGCTGGAGCTGGCATGCAGCTGCCTCGAAGAACACGCCGTTGCCTGCTTTCTTTCCGTACTCGCTGATGATGTCGGCAAGACCGAGCACGTTGCCGTCACCGTTGAGTGCCTGCTCGAAGTTGGCCTGCTGGAAATATGCTTCAGCGGGAGCTGCGGCAGCCATTGCGGCTTCTTTGGCGGGTTTGAACACAAACTTGCTGAGGAGCATGATTGCTGCAACTGCAAGGACGATGACAGTCACGATTGTTGTGAGGACTTTGCCGTTCTCTTTGAGAAATACCTCTACACTGGAAACAGCCTGGCTTACAGCCTGGTTGTTTTCTTCCTGGATGTTTTGATTGTTAGCCATTATGATTAATTTTTTAGTTTTCCGATTTTCTGTTGCCTGCAAAAAAAACACTGAATATTTTTCTGCATCTTTTCGGTCCAGATTTTCCTTCTCATCTGTCATTTAGCCCCACTAAACTCCTTCTTCGAAGAACAATCTGTTCCCGAAAATATTATGAAAAATCAATTCATTTCTTTTTTCTTCGGCAACTAAGAAACGCAAAATTATAATAAAAATGCAAAACCACAATAAAATTTGTATTTTTGCGACTGTATGTATTTGCGAAAAATCACACTTCAGAACTTTAAGAATATCAGGGACGCCCACCTTGAGTTCTCTCCGCGCATAAACTGTGTGAGCGGCAGCAACGGTGAGGGAAAGACCAACCTTCTGGATGCGGTCTACTACCTTTCCATGACGAAGAGCTACTTCAGGGCGCCCGAGCAGTTCTCCTGCACCATGGGCGAGAGCCAGATGGTCATCAACGGTGAATATGTGAGAAACGACGGCACCGAGGCCATGGTGGCTGTACAGCTTGCGGGCGAACAGAAGACATTCAAGTCAGACCACAAGGTGTGCTCAAAGCTGTCAGAGCATATCGGCCGGTTCCCCATAGTGATGATATCCCCGTCAGACACTTCCCTCATAAATGACAGTGCCGAGGCGCGCCGCCGCTTCATGAACATGCTGCTCTCCCAGACCGACAGGGAATATTTGCGCGCAGTGCAGTCTTACAACAAGCTGCTTCAGTACCGCAACAAGCTTCTCAAGGAAGAGAATGTGAATGCCGAGCTTGTGGATACAATCTCGTTCAAGATGTCTCCATTCGCGCAGTATGTATATGAAAAGAGGACAGAGCTCATAGAAGACCTCACCGCCACGGCAAAGGAATATTACAGGATGATGTCGGACGGAAAGGAGGAAATCTCGATGCTCTACCGCTCCGACCTTCAGAAAAACAATATGTATGACCTGCTCACCGGAAGCCTGCACCGCGACATGCTGCTCCGCTACACCGGGTGCGGCGTGCAGCGCGACGAGATAGAGTTCATGATGAACGGATATCCCATCCGCGAATATGGCTCCCAGGGGCAGCAGAAGACATTCCTGCTGGCTCTCAAGCTTGCTCAGTTCGATATAATGCGCCGCTGGTACGGGTCTGCCCCCATACTCCTTCTCGACGATGTGTTCGACAAGCTCGACGCCTCGCGCGTGGAATTTCTCCTGAAGCTTGTCTCCGGCGACGATTTCGGTCAGATTTTCATAACCGACTGCAACAGTGTGCGTCTTGAAAACATCATCGGCAGGATGAATGTCCCTTCATTGATGATTGGCGTCACGGCCGGTGTCTTTTCGGTGGAAATGGTTTCAAAAGCTTCGGAGGCAGGTGAATGAGGAGGGAGGAGACCTTTCTGATGGGCGATGCCCTGGCGCGTTTTCTTGGCAATGACGAAATGGCGCAGACAATCATGTTCGCACGGGTTCATGCGGCCTGGGATGCCGTTGTCGGGCCTATGGTGGTGAAAGCCACCATGAAGCGTGTGCTGGAAGGCGGCATACTCACGGTATACCTCAACTCTTCGGTGCTGCGCATGCAGATGGAGATGAGCAAGGATACCATTGTCTTCCGCCTGAATAAAGAGATAGGTGAGAACCTGGTTCATACATTGATTTTGAAATGAGAAACAAGATAATAATTGACAGTGCGGTCCCTTATATCCAGGGCGTATTCGAGCCTTGGTGCGATGTGGTGTATGAGGCTGGATCAAAGATTGACAGAGCTATGGCCAGCGATGCGGATGCTCTTGTAATCCGCACTCGAACCCACTGTGACAAAGCGCTGTTGGAAGGCTCTTCAGTGAAGGTTGTCTCAACTGCCACTATAGGTATGGACCACATCGATACCGAATGGTGCAGAAGGGCCGGCATAGCGGTCTTCAATGCACCGGGCTGCAATGCCGACGCGGTGATGGAGTATGTCTTTGCAGCACTCAATGCCATTTCTGCAAAGAAGGGAGTTGACATGGCCGGCAGGACGCTTGGCGTGATAGGTGTGGGACATGTGGGAGGCAAGGTGGTTGACATGGCGCTCCAGCGGGGGTTCAAAGTGCTCAAGAGCGACCCTCCGCGCGAACTTGCTGAAGGATGCGGTGGATTCACTCCGCTGCCCGAGCTGCTGGAGAAGTCAGACATAGTCACGCTTCACATCCCTCTGTGGCCAGAGAATGTCAATTTTGCAGATGACAGCTTCTTTGCGGCACTCAGACCCGGCACTGTGTTCATCAACGCTTCGCGCGGCGAGGTGGTGGACGAAGAGGCACTGAAGGCCGCGGCGCACCGTCTCGGAGGCATTGTGATGGATGTGTTCCGCAATGAGCCGCACCTCGACCCGGAGGTCATAAAAGTGGCTGATATCGTGACTCCGCACATTGCCGGATACTCAAATTTGGGTAAGATAAACGGCACTGTCGCTGCGGTGAGACGTGTGGCGGAAGTGCTTGATATAGAGGAATTGAAACAATTTAGTATTAAACATGATCACAAGCCTTTCGACATTGAGGCGTATGATATTATGGCCGATGACGCGGCACTCCGCGCCCATCCGGAAGATTTCGAACAGCTCAGGAGTCATTACAAACTGAGAGGTTAGAGTTTTTTCTTTGGTATGAGTTATGTAAATTTGACGCACCATCGGAATTAAATGAAATTTATGATGAAGAAGTTTTATACAGTAATGCTGGCGGTGGCGGCCGTCATGTCGCTTTCGGTCCAGCTTGATGCAAGACGCAGGACAGAGCTGGTGGAAATCAGACCCTCTATAAAGAATGCCGCATCGTCATTTGTAGTGTTTGTCGATATCGAGACATATAACAAATGTGAGGCAGAGCTGAAAGCATACCGCAGCGCACTTGAGAAAGAGGGGCTCGGCACATACATCTATGCCGCCGAATGGAGGCGCCCTGAGCAGGTGAGGGGATATCTTTATTCTGTCAATGCCGAAAAGACCCATCTTGAAGGGGTGCTCTTTGTGGGTGACATCCCCGTGGTGAAGGTGAAGGGGGCCGCCCATCTTGCTTCTAATCCGCAGCGCGCAGCTGAGAAGGAATGGATTGTTACAGACCGCTTCTACGACGATTTCCAGCTTGATTTCAATTTCTGCGGCAGGGACTCCCTGGACGGATCCTTTGCATACGAACTCTCGTCACGCGGCCGTCAGGATGTATTCTGCGACATCTACTCAAGCCGCATTGTCACTGCCGGTATCGAGCCTGACAAGAAATATGAGGTGGTCAGGGAAATCCTTTCATCCAGCACTGCAGTCCACGGTGAGAAGCAGCCCGACGGAACACTCCGCCTGGGGCATGTGAACAAGTGTCTCTGCACCATCGACAACAATCTCCGGGGCGACCAGACAATGCCGTTGACATTCAAGGCAGATGTCCAGAAGAGAGAGATGGATGAGTTCATATCGATATACAAGATGACCGACGATGCTCTGGCACGCGGTGCCAGCTGCTCCGACAAACTTCTCGAGATGCTTAAGAAGTCACACTCGCCCGTGGTGCGCAAGGCTGCCCTCAGCTGTCTGTCGCAGTTTGCAGATGACAACTGTGTCAAGGGAGTTGAAACAGGTCTTGAAGATTTTGACGCTTCGATAAGGGAGCTTGCCTCCAGCCTTGCAGCCGAGATGGGCATCTTCCCGGAGCATGCTGCCGAAAACACTCTGCAGCACGATAAAGTGCCTGAAATGGTGGAGTTTGTGCTTGATGAGACCAACTCTCTCGAGCAGAGAATTGCAATGGCACGTGAACTTGGCTTGTATTCAAGAAGTTATAACCGTGATAAGATTACAGACGGCCTTTCGGTGGCACTTTCGCGCAAATATATATGCCCTCAGCCGCTCAGAGAGGAAATCCTCAAAACGCTGAGAAGAATCAGGTAACTCACTTTTTTTGATTATATTCGCGGCTCCAAAGACCCCATAATGATTACGCAGCAGGCCATAGAGGAATTCAGAAAGATCAGGACGCCGTTCTACTACTACGATATGGCACAGCTCCGCCGTACGCTGGAGCTTTATAAAGAGCAGACCGACAAGTTCGGCTACAGGGCGCATTATGCGGTGAAGGCAAATGCCGACCGCAGGATTCTGGCGCTTGTGAAGGAGTTCGGACTGGGAGCAGACTGTGTGAGCGGCGGTGAGGTGGCTCTGGCACTCGAGCTGGGGTTTGCTCCCGAATCCATAGTGTTTGCCGGTGTGGCAAAGACAGACGAGGAGATAGTGCTGGCTCTTGATGCAGGCATCGGCTGCTTCAACTGTGAATCGATACAGGAGATAGAGAGGATTGACGAACTTGCATGGGAGAAGGGGTGCAGGGCAAGGGTGGCCGTCCGTATCAATCCGGACGTGGATGCAAAGACCCACAGATACATTTCAACCGGCAGTGAAGAAGACAAATTCGGCATCAGCCGCCACGCTTTTCAGGAACTGGTAGATGTGCTGAAGTCGTCACAGAATATAAAATTCACGGGAATACATCTGCACGTCGGGTCGCAGATCACCGACATGAGGGTGTTCAAGGAGACATGCATCCGTGCGCTCGAGATTGAAGCGCACTTCAACAATGCCGGGCTGCAGGTTTCTAACATCAACCTTGGCGGCGGTCTTGGAGTGGATTATGACAATCCGCAGGATAATCCTTTCCCGCGTTTCAAGGAGTACTTCAAGGTGATATCAGACAATCTTCCCGCAAGGGAGGGGCGTCAGGTCCACCTGGAGCCGGGAAGGTCTCTTGTCGCACAGTGCGGCGACCTGGTCTCACGCGTTATCTTCGTGAAGAAAGGGCTTGACAAGAAGTTCGTGATACTTGATGCAGGAATGAACGACCTCATCCGTCCGGCACTGTACGGTGCGCACCACGAAGTGGAGAACCTGACATCAAACGGCGGTCCGTTACGCTATGACGTTGTGGGGCCGATATGCGAGTCGTCGGATGTATGGGACACGAATGTCCTGCTTCCGGCCACAAGCCGCGGCGACCTTTTCGCCATACATACGGCGGGCGCTTACGGACAGGTGATGGCAATGCGTTACAACTGCCGTGAATTTGCTCCCGCATATTATTCTGACACATTGATTACCAGATAATAAAACAAATAAGATACTATGTTTGAAAACTTAACCGAACGACTGGAGAAATCCTTCAAACTTATAAAAGGCCAGGGCAAGATCACCGAAATCAACATTTCGGAAACCCTCAAGGATGTGCGCAAGGCACTGCTCGACGCCGATGTCAGCTACAAGATTGCCAAGGAGTTCTGCGACAGGGTGAAGACAAAGGCCATCGGCCAGGATGTGCTCACCGCAGTGCGCCCCGAGCAGATGATTGTGAAGATCGTGCACGACGAGCTGGCCGAGCTGATGGGAAGCACCGAGACAGAGGTGAACCTGAAGGGCTCTCCCGCAATCGTTCTGGTGGCAGGTCTTCAGGGTTCGGGTAAGACCACATTCAGCGGCAAGTTCGCACTCAACTGCAAAGAGAAGAAAGGGAAGAAGGTGATGCTGGTGGCAGGCGACGTCTATCGTCCCGCCGCAATAGACCAGTTGAAGGTTCTGGCAGAGCAGATAGGTGTGACTGTTTACTCTGAAGACGGTGTGAAGGATCCCGTATCGATCGCGAAGAATGCTGTTGAGATTGCAAAGAAAGAGAATTACAATGTTGTCATCATAGATACAGCCGGCCGTCTGGCAGTGGACGAAGAGATGATGAACGAGATGGCTGCCATCAAAGCTGCAGTCAATCCTTCTGAAATCCTGTTCGTTGTGGATGCAATGACCGGTCAGGACGCTGTTGAGACAGCCAAGGCGTTCAACGACCGTCTTGACTTCGACGGAGTGGTGCTCACCAAGATGGACGGTGACACCCGCGGCGGTGCTGCCCTCACCATCAAGGCAGTTGTGGACAAGCCCATCAAGTTCATAAGCAGCGGTGAGAAGATGGAGGCCCTGGATGTATTCTATCCCAAGCGTATCGCCGACCGAATCCTTGGCATGGGTGACGTTGTCTCTCTCGTAGAGAAGGCACAGGCACAGTTCGACGAGGAGGAGGCCCGCCGCCTGCACAAGAAACTTGCAAAGGACCAGTTCTCGCTCGAAGATTTCTACCAGCAGATTCAGCAGATCAAGAAGATGGGCAACATCAAGGATCTGGCATCGATGATCCCCGGTATGGGAAAGGTGCTCAAGGATGTGGAGATGGACAACGATTCTTTCAAGGGCATCGAGGCCATCATACTTTCAATGACCCCATACGAGCGTGAGAATCCCCAGGTGATCAACGGCAGCCGCAAGAAGAGAATCGCCGACGGCAGCGGCACTTCACTTGTGGAGGTCAACCGCCTGCTGAAGCAGTTCGAAGGCACCCGCAAGGTGATGAAGAGCGTGGCCGGCGGCCCTGCGATGGCTCGTCAGATGATGAAGAAAAAACGTAGATAATCAAGCTTAAATATTTATAAATCATGGTATTGTTAGACGGAAAAACTACATCTGCAGCAGTCAAGCAGCAGATTGCCAAACAAGTTGAAGAACTGGTTGCAAACGGCGGAAAACGCCCTCATCTGGTGGCTATCCTGGTGGGTGACAACGGAGCCAGCAAAACTTATGTGGCAGCAAAGGAGAAAGCCTGCGGAGAAGTGGGCTTCAATTCCACAGTGCTGCGTCTCCCCGAGGAGACAACAGAGGCGGAGCTTCTGAAAGAGGTTGACCGTCTGAACCACGACGACGATGTGGACGGCTTCATCGTGCAGCTTCCGCTTCCCAAGCACATCGACGAGCAGCGCATCATCGAGGCTGTAGATCCTTCGAAGGATGTTGACGGATTCCATCCGGTGAATGTCGGCAAGCTCTCGCTCGGTCTGCCCACATTCGTTTCGGCAACTCCGTTCGGCATAATGGAGCTTCTCAAAGCTTACAATATCGATACAAAAGGTAAACACTGCGTGGTGCTCGGCCGCAGCAACATTGTGGGCCGCCCCATGGCGAACCTTCTCTCACAGAAGGGCAATCCCGGTGACTGCACAGTGACAATCTGCCACAGCCGCACACAGGACATCGCATCTTACACACGCAGCGCAGACATCATCGTGGCCGCTCTGGGCGTGCCCGAGTTCCTCAAAGGTGATATGGTGAAGGACGGTGCCGTCATCGTTGACGTGGGCATCACACGCGTTCCCGACGAGACCCGCCCGAAAGGATACCGCATCGTGGGTGACGTGGCATTTGACGAGGTCGCTCCCAAGGCTTCGTACATCACACCCGTGCCCGGTGGCGTAGGCCCCATGACCATCGTATCTCTCATGAAGAACACTCTTCAGGCTGCACAGTGGAGAAAACAGGCAGAATAGCAGTCAAGCTGGCAGTTCTGCTGGTTTACTATGCATTGGTGACATATCTTTGTCTGGGAAGCCTCGATTATGTTTCCCAGTTGGATGTGCCGCACTACATCTTCGGCATCCGCATAGACAGGTGGGTGCACTTCATGATGTTCTTCCCGATGCCGCTGCTGCTTTACTGGATAGCACCGAAACGCCGCAGATTTCTTGCTCTGGGCGTTTCGGCGCTGATCTCACTTGCCGCTTCGGCAACGCTTGAATATCTTCAGCGCTTCACTCCGACGCGCTTCACCGACCCCAAGGACCTGCGTGCAAACTGGCTTGCCGTCATTGTGATGACAGCTCTGATTGCGATAGGAATCCTGGTCAGGAAGATTGCTGCAGGAAAAAGAAGTTAGTTCTGCTCTTTCAGGAAAGTTTCGATATTGTCCGCCACCATCTCGAAAAGACGCTGGCGTGTCTGGTTGCCGGCCCATGCCACGTGAGGGGAGAAGATCATCTTCTCTTTGTGCTGCATAGTCATGAAAGGATGGTCTTCTGGAAGCGGCTCCTGCACGAATACATCCAGAGCGGCGCCTGCTATGGTGCCGTTGTCAACCGCTTCAGCAAGCGCAGTCTCGTCAACAATGCCGCCGCGGCCCATGTTCAGGATGAACGCAGTGGGCTTCATCTTCTCAAGATCTGCCTTGCCTATGAGGCCGTCGGTGTTTCTGTTGAGCGGAGCGTGGACCGTGACGATGTCGCAGGTGGCAAGCAGCTCGTCAAGCGGCAGAGCGGGGTAGTCCTTGCAGTGGGCTGTGCCTGAAGTCGAGTAATAAGCCACATCCATTCCGAAGGCCGAAGCCACGCGTGCCACTTTCTGCCCGATGGCGCCCATTCCGATGACGCCGAGCCTGAGTGCCGAAAGCTCGTCGAAGTTGCGGCTCAGGTTGCAGAAATAGCCGTCGGCGGTGTATCTGCCGCTTTTCACCAGATTGTCAAAATATCCGCCGCCGAAAACAAGGTTCAGCATGTGTGTGAAAGTGACCTGCACCACGCAGTCTGTGGAGTAACCCGCCACGTTCATCACGCGTATTCCCTTCGACTCTGCATAAGTCACGTCGATATTGTTGGTGCCGGTGGCTGCCTCGCATATCAGGCGGAGGCTGGGATTGCTGTCTATCAGGGCTTTGTCCATCCTGACCTTGTTGATGATGACAATCTCGCAGCCCGCCATCCTTTCAGCTGCAAGCCAGTAGGGTGTCTCTTCATATACTTTGAAATCACCAAGTTTCTCGAAGCGCCCGTATGTAAGGCCTTTGGCTGTGGGATATGCGTCCAGGAATACAATATTCATTTTCACAAAAATATATTTGTATACTTTGATAATTAATTTAAATTTGCGCGCTAAAATAACACTTTTCCCCCATTTTATGAAATGAGCGATTCGAATTTCATCATCTCTGCCAACCATATCTCAAAGTGGTTCGGCGACAAGCACGTCTTGGACGATGTTAGTTTGAATATTAAAAAAGGTGAGTTCGTCACCATCCTGGGCCCTTCGGGCTGTGGAAAAACCACTCTTCTTCGTATCATTGCAGGTTTTGAGGTTCCTACCGACGGTGAGATAACAATCAACGGTCAGGTAATGAACAATGTGCCTCCCCACGAGCGCCCTGTCAATACTGTATTCCAGCGCTATGCGCTGTTCCCCCATCTCAATGTCTACGACAACATCGCCTTCGGTCTGAAGCTGAAAGGGGTGAAGGAGCCCGAGATAGAGCAGAGGGTGATGAAGGTGCTGAAGATGGTGGGCATGACAGACTATGAATGGCGTGACGTCGATTCACTTTCCGGCGGACAGCAGCAGAGAGTAGCAATTGCCCGCGCTATCGTGAACCAGCCTCAGGTGCTGCTTCTTGACGAGCCTCTTTCTGCACTTGACCACAAGATGCGCAAGGACATGCAGATAGAGCTCAGACAGATGCACCGCGACCTGGGTATCACATTCGTGTATGTGACCCACGACCAGGAGGAGGCCCTTACGCTTTCTGATACAATCGTGGTGATGAACGAAGGTCTGGTGCAGCAGATAGGAACACCTACCGACATATATAACGAGCCTGTCAATTCGTTTGTGGCCGATTTCATCGGCGAGAGCAACATCCTCAACGGTGTGATGATCGAAGACCGCAAGGTGGCATTCCTCGGGCATGAGTTCGAGTGTGTCGACGAAGGCTTCGGCAATGTGGTTCCCGTCGACGTGGTGATCCGTCCCGAAGACATATACATCATGCCGCGCACCGACAAGGGAATGTTCGACGGCAAGGTCACTTCATGCATATTCAAAGGTGTGCACTACGAGATGACGGTGGAGACAACAGACGGATACGAAGTGTATGTGCAGGACTACAACGCATTTGAAGTTGGGATGGAGGTGAGCATGATCATCAAGCCCAACGACATACAGGTTATGCACAAAGACTGCGTATGCAACGTGGTTCCCGGCAGAATGGTGGACGAGACTCATGTGGAGATGCTCGACGCTGTGTTCGAGTGCCGTCCCACAGAGGGCGTCGAGGCCGGTATGGAGGTGAATGCCGAGTTTGAATTCTTTGATGTGGACGTGATGGACGACAAGAAAGACGGTACTGCCGAAGGTGACATCACATTCATCCTCTACAAGGGCAATCATTACCACATCACGATTGCCACTCCCAGCGGCGACAATATCTATGCTGACACACAGGACGTATGGGAAGACCGCGACATCGTGGGTATCAACATCCTGCCTGAAAACATCAAGATTACCAAACGCTAAGACCGGGTCAGTCAGAAATGGGCAAGATATCCAGATATTTCGGCAAGCTCCGCCATTGGAGTCTACCGTACTTCATATTCATGCTGTTTTTTGTGGCTCTGCCTCTGGTGCTGATCATCATCTATGCATTCAAGGATGCGCAGGGCAGTTTCACTCTTGACAACTTCCGTCAGTTCTTCAGCGATTCGAAGGACCTCAAGACTTTCCTCTATTCAATAGAGGTGGCCCTTATCACAACTGCAATCTGCATACTGATAGGCTATCCGGCTGCATACATCCTGAGCAACAAGAACCTCTGCAAGTCTGAAGTGATGGTGATGCTCTTCATCATCCCCATGTGGATCAACGTGCTGGTGCGCACACTTGCCACAGTGGCGCTTTTCGGCTTTGTCAACATCCCGCTGGGCGAAGGGGCACTCATCTTCGGTATGGTCTACAACTTCCTGCCATTCATGATTTTCCCTATCTACAATGTGCTCAAGAAGCTGGATCACAGCTACATAGAGGCTGCGCAGGATCTCGGGGCAAATGAAATCACAGTCTTTGCGAAAGTCACTGTACCTCTGTCACTTCCAGGTGTGCTCAGCGGCGTGATGATGGTGTTCATGCCAACCTTGTCAACATTTGCGATATCAGAGCTGCTCACGCTCAACAATGTGAAGCTGTTCGGTACCACAATTCAGGAAAATATCAATAACGGAATGTGGAATTACGGTTCCATGCTTGCCCTCATAATGCTGGTCATCATCTTTGTGATCAACATCCTGAGTGACAACGAGGATACTGCACAGAGCGGGGGAGGGCTGATCTAAATGAAACTAAAGAAATTCTTCTCTCAGATCTACCTGTGGGTGCTGCTTGCGATGCTTTATGCGCCGCTGCTTGTGATTGCCGTCTATTCTTTCACAGAAGCCAAGACACTCGGCAACTGGACCGGATTCTCATTGGGGCTGTATCAGTCGCTTTTCACCGGGGATTCCCACGGAGCGCTGATGGACGCTTTCAAAAACACGCTGCTGATTGCCACCGTGGCTTCGATTCTTGCCACAGCGCTTGGCACAACGGCCGCCATCGGTATCTTCAATCAGTATAACCGCCGCAAGAAGATGGTGCTCAACACCCTCAACAATGTCCCGATCCTGAACCCCGACATCATCACAGGTGTTTCGCTGTTCCTGCTCTTCGTGAGCCTGGGTGTCACTCAGGGCTATGTGACACTGATTCTTGCACACGTCACTTTCTGTACACCATACGTGGTGCTCAGCATCATGCCGCGCCTTCACCAGATGAACCCCAATACCTACGAGGCCGCACTTGACCTTGGCGCAACGCCGTTCCAGGCCATCCGCAAGGTGATTCTTCCTCAGATACGCTCCGGCATGATAACAGGATTCCTGCTGGCCTTCACGCTTTCTATCGATGATTTCGAGGTGTCTATCTTCAACCTCGGAACAAACGGTCTTGAAACACTGCCCACATATATCTATGCAGATGCGCGAAAGGGTGGTCTCACACCAGAGCTCAGACCTCTGCTCACCCTCATCTTCCTGGCTGTGCTTCTGATACTTCTGATTGTAAACCTCCGTGCAAAGAAACAGGCGGAGAATAATAATAACACCAAAATTCAAACCTTTTAAATTAAGAAATGAAAAGACTGCTTTCTGCAATCGTGGTTGCAGCACTTGTTTTTTCGTCTTTCGCGCTGAACGCAAAGGACGATGACCGCGAGCACACCCTCAAGATTTACAACTGGTCTGACTACATCGACGAAGACCTTCTGGATGAGTTCGAGGAATGGTATGAAGAACAGACAGGGGAGCCCGTACATATTGTGTACCAGCTCTTTGATATAAATGAGGTGATGCTTGCAAAGATAGAGAGGGGACATGCCGACTACGACCTCGTATGTCCGTCAGACTACATCATCGAGCGTATGATAAACATGGATCTCGTGCTTCCAATCGACAAGGATTTCGGTGATACTCCCAACTATCTCGGCAATGTGTCTCCATACATGAACACGCTGTTCTCAAAGATGGCAACCGGCGACAAGGATGCCAGAGACTATGCAGTGGGCTACATGTGGGGTACCACAGGATTTCTTTTCAACAAGAAGTTTGTGAAGGAAGAGGACCTCAAGTCATGGGGCGCACTCATGAATCCGGCTTTTTCCGGCCATATCCTTATGAAGGACGGTTTCAGGGATGTCTACAGCCCGATGCTGATATATCTCAACGCCGACAAGATTGCAAGCGGTGAGGTTGATATGGAGCAGCTTATGTTCGATACTTCAGACGAATCTATCGCACAGGTTGAAAATTTCCTTAACGGTGTGAAACCCAATCTGTTAGGTTGGGAAGCCGACTTTGGAAAAGAGCTTATGACTCAGGAAAAGGCATGGCTCAACCTGACTTGGAGCGGCGATGCCAAATGGGCCATCGAAGAGGCCAAGGAAGTTGGTGTAGACCTTGAATATGTTGTCCCCGAAGAAGGCAGCAACGTGTGGTTTGACGGCTGGCTGATCCCCAAATATGCTCAGAACATCAAAGCAGCGCGCTATTTCATCAACTTCATGTGCAGAAGCGATGTGGCTATCAGAAACATGGAAGAGATCGGCTATGTGAGCGCAGTTGGTACCGATGAGATCCTTGAGTACATGAAAGATTTCGCACAGGAGGAAGGTGCCGTTGACACACTCGACGCAAGCTATTTCTTCGGTGACGCAGCAAAGGCTGTTGTCATAGACCACGTATTTTATGCTGACAAGTCTGTGATTGACCGTTGCGCACTTATGCACGACAGCGGCGAGCGTACACAGGAGCTTCTTGAAATGTGGTCAAGAGTCAAAGGCAACAACATGAATCTCACAACAGTGATAATTCTTGTGGTTGCTGTGATTGCAATTCTGGCAGCGGTTCTGGCAAAGGCAAAGAAGAACGCACGCCACAAAAAAAGCGCTAAGAAATCACATAGATAAAATTAACACAATTTATATTATGTAAAATAGGGTTCGTCAAGAGCCCTATTTTTATTTATATCAGTCTTAAATTTATTATATTTGAAGCATGAACGAAGAATTGATACAGAACCTTGCTCCTCTGGCCGAACGTATGCGTCCGACTACTCTCGACAATTATGTCGGACAGGAACATCTGCTTGGCGAAGGCGCTGTCATCCGCAAGATGATCGAGTCCGGCGCAATGTCTTCGTTCATTCTCTGGGGCCCTCCGGGCGTTGGCAAGACTACACTGGCCCGAATCATTGCCGCAACGCTGGAACGCGAATTCTACACGCTTTCTGCAGTCACAAGCGGCGTCAAGGAAGTCCGTGACGTTTTTGCGAAAGCTGCCAGCAGCCGCATGTTCTCAAACCACGGGGCTCCCATCCTATTCATAGATGAGATACACCGTTTCAACAAGGCTCAGCAGGACGCTCTGCTGGGCGCTGTTGAAAGCGGCACTGTGGTGCTTATAGGCGCCACCACCGAAAATCCTTCGTTCGAGGTCATCACGCCGCTTCTGTCAAGATGTCGCGTGTATGTGCTTAAAAGCTTGGAAGTTAAGGATTTAGATAGGCTTCTGGAACGCGCGCTTCACGAGGATATCGAGCTTAAAACCCTGAATATCAAGGTTGTAGAAAAAGAAGCCCTGTTCCGCTTCAGCGGCGGAGACGGCCGCAAGCTGCTTAACATTCTGGAGCTGGTTGTGATGAATTACCTTGCCGATAAAGAGATTGTGATTGACAATCAGACAGTTACAGATACTCTGCAGGAAAACATCGCCCTATATGACAAAAACGGCGAGCAGCACTACGACATAATCTCTGCCTTTATCAAAAGCATGCGCGGCAGCGATCCCAACGGAGCCATCTACTGGATGGCCAGGATGCTTGCGGGTGGCGAAGATCCCATGTTCATCGCCCGCCGCATGGTGATTCTGGCATCGGAGGATGTGGGGCTTGCAAATCCCAACGCCCTGCTGCTTGCACAGAGCTGCTTCGATGCGGTGCATAAGATAGGCATGCCAGAGGCACGCATTATCCTTGCAGAAACCTGCATCTATCTGGCCACCAGCCCGAAGAGCAACAGCGCCTATATGGCAATTGACACAGCCCTGGAAAAGATCGAGAAAGAGCAGCCCCTCCCCGTCCCTCTTCATCTGCGCAACGCCCCCACCTCGCTCATGAAAGAGCTGGGCTACGCAAAAGACTACAAGTATGCCCATGCATTCGAGGGCAATTTTGTAGACCAGGAGTTCCTGCCCGAAGAGATTTCAGGCACCAAGTTCTATGAGCCCGGTGAAAATGCCAAGGAGGCTCAGATCCGCGCCCGTCTGGCTGCGGAGTGGAAGAAATACAACTACTAGAGGTTGTCGGTGCGGAAAGGCACCACAGGCATCAGGCGCTCGCTTGTGAGGTTGCCCACAAGAGCGTTTCTGAAGCAGTAGCGTACATATACTGGGTTGGGCACTTCATCGCTGTAAAGCTCGGCCTTGGGGGCGTACCAGATGTGTGTGAACTGCGCCTTGTGGAAGACGCCGTCTTCGCCTGCCAGCTCGAATCCGTTCACCTTTCCGTCAAGATAATATGCAAAGTCTGCCACATCGTTGAATTCAACTATCACATGGCCGTTTTCAAGCACTTCGTGGCTCTTGTAGGTGGGATACCTGTAGTTGATGCCTTTGTGACCGTAATCGCGCGCCAGGGCGCACCATGCGAGCCTCTGCCCCACCTTCTCCTTCTCCACCGGATGGATGCCGTCTTCGTAGTCGTAGTAGAGGTCGTTTGTGGTGATCATGTAGCTGTTTGGAATCAGGCTTTGAGCCTTGAACTGAGCCTCGCGCAGCAGAGCGGCGATGGTGTCGCTGCTGTTGCCATAGCTGTAAGGTGCAATCTCCACATAATAGAAAGGCAGTTCGCCCAGCCCCCAGAGGTCTCTCCAGCAGCTTACCATGGCCTGCATCATCTGCGGGTAAGTGTTGTGCTGACCCAGGTTGCTGCAGCCTTGATAGAAAATGAAACCTGCTATGGTATAGTTGATTATGGGCGGTATATAACAGTTATAGATGAGGTAAGGCTGGTGCTCCGGACCTGTCTTGGTGAAGTCGGGGAACTGATAGTTTTTGCCAACAAACTGCTCTGCCACCTCCTGAGGCATCCACGCCTCGATCTTCGTGCCGCCCCAGTTTGCCGAGATGATTCCCACCGGGCAGTCGATGCCTTCCTGCAGGAACTTTGCGAAATAATACCCCACTGCGCTCCAGTCTGCCACAGTCTCGCTGCTCGCCACCTGCCAGTGAGTCTCCAGACGGATACGGTCCTGAGGCTGATGGTCGAAATCTCGTTTGATGGTGATCATGCGGAGCTCCGGATGGCGGTTGGCCTCAGCAATGGCCACGTTGCTGCCTTTCACGGGCTGGCACCAGAATCCCCTTAGGGGCATCTCCATATTAGACTGCCCGCCAGCAACCCATACCTCTCCGAAAAGGATGTTGCTTACCTTGACTTCCGATTTCGTACTGTCTTTAAACACAATGCAGTGCGGTGTGTGATCTGCAGCAAGGGTTTGGATTGAGAACTCCCAGTAGCCGGTGCTGTCTGCCACAGCTTTGAGCGGCTTCTTCAGCCAGTCGGCAGTGCATTTTACAGTGGCGTTGCTGTCTGCCCAGCCCCACACCTTCACGGTGGTGTTCTGCTGGAGGACCATGTTGTCTCCTACAATATAAGGAAGTGTGATGGCTGCATTGCAGAACAGTGGTGCAAGCAGCGCGATAAGAATAAGGTAAATGCGTTTCATATCCCAAATTTATTAACTAATTTTGGCAACTCAAAAAATCGTTGAAATGAGTCGAAAAAAAGAAAAACCGCTGCTTGAAAATGTCACGATCGAGGCAGTTGCAGCCGAAGGAAAGGCCCTTGCGCATGTAGATGGCAAGGTGGTTTTCGTGCAGTTCGCAGTGCCTGGCGATGTGGTGAACATTCAGGTGACGAAAGTTAGAAAAGGTTATCTAGAAGGATATATAACAAAATTGTTACAGCCGTCTCCTGACAGAATCGAGCCTGTCTGCAAGCATTATGGAGACTGCGGAGGGTGCAAATGGCAGATACTTCCCTATCCTCTCCAGCTTGCCGCAAAGCAGCAGCAGGTTGAGGACCAGCTGGTGCGCATCGGGCACCTTTCACTGCCCGGCATTTCGCCTATCCTTGGCTCCGACAAACAGTATTACTACCGCAACAAGCTTGAGTTCACCTTCTCTTCGCGCCGCTGGGTGCTGCGCGGCGAGGACCCCGAGGCCCTTTCAGACGAAGAACGCTGCGGACTGGGCTTCCATATAGGTGGTTTCTTCGACAAGGTGCTTGACATATCACACTGCCATCTGCAGGGCGACCCTTCCAATGACATACGTAATTTCATACATAAGGTAGCAATAGATAACGGCTTGTCTTTCTTTGATTTGAGAGAGCAGGTTGGATTGCTCAGAACACTCATTCTGCGCACTGCATCAACCGGTGAGATCATGCTTACCGTGGTGTTCGGACCTGAAGGAGCCCAGTATGTCGATGGCGCCGGCCGCGCAGCAGCAGGCTCTCCCGTCGCATTCCTGCTGGATGCCATTATTAAAGAATTTTCGCAGATAACATCACTTAACTATGTGATTAACTGCAAGAAAAATGATACAATCAA
This sequence comes from Bacteroidales bacterium, assembly GCA_045617865.1. Taxonomy (GTDB): domain Bacteria; phylum Bacteroidota; class Bacteroidia; order Bacteroidales; family UBA932; genus Equibacterium. Next base: position 22,757 of record JAZLJK010000016.1, read on the forward strand.
CGACCTTCCAGTTGTTACATGGCATGGGCGCGACTGCATATATGAGAAGATGGAAGACCTCTCATTCAAGATTGGTCCAAAATCGTTCTACCAGACTAACTCTGAGCAGGCCTACAAGCTTTATTCAGTTGTCCGCCGCTTTGCTTTAGATAAAGAAGGCTTGGCTACTGAAGATAAATACTTTAAAGTACCAGACAATCCAATTGTTTACGACCTTTACACCGGCACTGGCACCATTGCCCTGTTCCTTCACAGCATCGCTTCGAAGGTGGTGGGAATCGAGTATGTACCAGAGGCCATCGAAGATGCCAAATGCAACGCCGAATTCAACAACATCACCAATTCAGTCTTCTATGCAGGTGATATGAAAGATGTGCTTAATGCTTCATTCATAGAGCAGAATGGGCATCCATCTATAGTTGTGCTTGACCCTCCCCGCGCAGGCATCCATCCCGATGTCGCCAAGGTGCTTACTGCGGCAGCTCCCGACCGTATCATCTATGTCAGCTGCAATCCCGCATCACAGGCCCGCGACCTTCAGGAGTTCGCACCTATGTATGATATTCTGGCAGTGCAGCCGGTAGACATGTTTCCTCATACACATCACGTTGAAAATGTGGTGTATTTGGCAAAACGCAAGTAGTTTACATTTATGTTACACGAATTGACAGACAATACAATATGCGCACAGGCCACTCCAGTTGGCAATGGTGCGATATCGGTGATAAGAATAAGTGGAAAAGATGCCATAGAGGCTGTTTCCAGAATATTTCTCCCACGCCGCGGAGCCAGTCTGAAGGAGATGAAGGGTTATTCAATCTGCTTCGGCTCGATCCAGAAAGCAGAGGGCGGCGTGCTCGACGATGCCATAGTGAGCGTGTTCCGTGCACCTCATTCATATACCGGCGAAGATATGGTGGAGATCAGCTGCCATGCTTCAAAATACATTGTGTCAGAGGTGATGTCGCGCCTGGTGGCTCTTGGCTGCGAATATGCTGCACCCGGTGAATTTACCAAGCGCGCCTTTCTTAACGGCAAGATGGACCTTACTCAGGCAGAAGCAGTTGCAGATATTATCGCAAGTGAAACTGAAGCTGCCCACAAGATTGCCATGCAGCAGATGAAAGGCGGTTTCTCACGCGAGCTTGCCCGCATGCGCGACGAACTCCTGCATATTGTATCACTGATGGAGCTCGAGCTTGACTTCAGCGAAGAGGAAGTGGAGTTTGCCGACCGTGCAAAACTCACATCACTCCTTGACGAGTCAACAGACCACATCTCGCAGTTAATCTCAAGTTTCAAATTGGGTAACGCCATTAAAAATGGTGTGCCAGTGGCAATTGTAGGTGCTACCAATACGGGTAAAAGCACCCTTCTCAATGCCCTTGTCGGCGAAGACCGCGCAATTGTGTCTGCCATTGCCGGCACCACCCGTGACACAATTGAAGACACCATCAACATTGGCGGAGTGCTCTTCCGCTTCATCGACACAGCCGGCATCCGCCGCACCATGGAGACAATCGAGATGATTGGCATAGAGCGCACCTACTTCAAGATCAAGCAGGCATCGGTGATTCTGCTGATGCTCGACTACACCCGCCAGGACGATTTTGAAGAGTCGCTCCGCAACTTGAGCAACAATCTAAATGGCAATGGTCAAACAGTTGTGATACTGCTTAATAAGATAGATGAAAAACCGATGGTAGTGACCTCACTCTTTGAAGGTCGCGACCCCGAATCCATCACCCCCGAAGAGAATGTCTCGCTGGTGATTGACACCATCTCTGCCCAGGCTGCTGCCGCAGGCCTCCACCCCGCCGCCATCCTTCCCATCTCCGCCAAAAAGCAGAAAGGTCTTGACGACGTGCGCACCATCCTTCTCAATTCGCAGAAAGACATCCATCTCAACGCCGACGCGGTCCTCATCTCCAACATGCGCCACTACACCGCCCTCAAAGAAGCCTACGACTCCCTCATCCACGCATCTGTGAGCCTTGGAGAAAACATCCCCACAGACCTCATCGCCCAGGACATCCGCGCCGCCATCTACTCCCTCGGCACCATCGTGGGAGAAATCTCCACCGACGAAGTCCTAGGAAACATATTCAAGAATTTCTGCATCGGCAAGTGACAACCGATTAACATCGATTAGAAACAATCGCAATAATATAGCTAAGGCGTTCATTCTGAGCGCCTTTTCTTTTTGTCTATACTCTGCTTGATAGTGGATTGTAGTCGATTCTAACCCCGTTTTTGTACCTCATTTGTACCTCGGAGGCTTTTCACGTATTGTCACACGTGAGCGAGGTGATGGATGATGTTCACTATGGTTCAACATAGTTCACGATAGTGCAGAAATAAAGCACCGTGACGGGAGAATTAAAAACAACAAAAGAGTCGGAATATGGCTGCAACAAAGATCAAAATCAAAAAAGTCTGCGAATGGTGTGGACAGGAATTCTATGCGCAGAAAATCACAACACGATTCTGCTGCAAACGATGCAACGAACACGCTTACAAGGCAAAACTGCGTCGTACACAAGTAGCTGAAGCCATCCATCGAACTGAGTCGAAGTCCATGGATGAAATGAAGGAAAAGGAATACCTTTCCATAAGAGAGACGGCGGTCATTCTTGGCATTACCGTCCGGGCTACATATAATCTTATATACAGAGGACAGCTAAAGGCATCAAAGCTCTCCCCTCGTATGACAATCATCCAAAAGGCCAGCATTCAGGAAATGCTGGATTCCTATTCGTATGCCAAGGCCCCGAAAAAGAAGGACGAGCCCATCACTGAATTCTACACCACGACTGAAATCAAGGAGAAGTTCGGTGTTTCCAACAGCTGGATATTCAAGGTCGGCAAGGAGAAGAACATCCCGAAGATCTTCCGGATGGGAAACACATACTGGAGCAAGTCCCATATCGAAAAAGCAGTGGCCGCTCTTCAACCGGATGAGTCTATCAATGAATGGTATAGCGCAGCTGATATGCAGCAGAAGTTCAATATGTCCCTATCGGCCATCTACAACTTTGCGCATGACCATAGCATACCCAAAAAGAAGGTCAAACGGGAGGCTTTCTACTCCAAGAGGCATGTCGATATAGCCAAAGGCCTTGTTGAACCTGAGAAGCCTCTATACTACACGATGAAGGAGGCAATGGAGAAGTTCGGCATGACAAGGGATCAGATATACCATTACGTCAAAGTATTCGGTGTCCCGAAGGTGATGGAGGGAAAGTATGTCAAGATTTCCAAGAAAGAACTTGACGAAGCTCTGGCTCCGCCGGAATTATAAGGGCCTGTAGAGAATTCGGGGAATCTATGTTTCTCCTAAATATCCCGTTTTTCACCCCGGATTCCCGCCATTAATTTGTACCCCGACTTCACATAGAATCATATAAACAATTAGTTACACTTTCAAAATTTCACATTATGGGAACAGAACATGTTTGCACCAAAGTGACGCTCAGGCAGCGTCCAATCTCAAATGGCAGAATCACTCTCTACCTGGATTACTACCCTGCTATCCGGAATCCTCACACTATGAAAATGACAAGGCGGGAATTTCTTGGAATTTATATCAGCGCCAATCCGAAAAGTCAGGCTGTCAGAGACTTCAACAATGAAATGCTGGAAAAAGCTGAGGCAATAAGGTGCCAAAGG
>JAZLJK010000017.1:0-64457 GCA_045617865.1 Bacteroidales bacterium
TCTATCTTCTCCTGGACTTTTGGTATTGCAGAGTTATAGAACTCGTCAAATTCTTTTGTCCTTCTTAGCGTCCTCATGCTGCAAATGTAAGGAATATATTACAAAATGCAAAATAATTTATATCCCTAAGCTGCCTAAACCCCCAATAGGCTGTGACTTTTGCGGAAGACAACAATGTCATTATGTGGCTAATTGTGAAGAATACTATGTCAAATATTAGTTCTGTGAAGTTATTTGTATAAGTTTGTTACCTAAATACACCTTATGCAAGAGACTGAAGTATCTTACCTGTAGAACTTCATGTCGAAACGCAGGCCACCTTCTTTCATGATGGAAGCAGAGATCACTCCATTGTGGAATACGACAGCATTCTTGACTATTGAAAGCCCGAGTCCTGACCCTTCAGTACTCCCGGGTTTTCCCGGAATGCTGTAGAACCTTTCGAATATCCGTCCAAGCTGGGATTCGCTTACACCAATTCCGTTGTCATAATAAGACAGGCTGATATGATCGACATGGCGGCTTGCCTCTATGTGTATTTCAGTTCCTTTCCCCGCATATTTTACAGAATTCTCTACAAGATTGCGGACCACGGCATAAATAAGGCTGCGGTTTCCGTTCATCATAGTCTGGTCAGGGACATGGTTGATTATTTTCATATCCTCCTTGAGGAGGGCTGTTTCAAATTCATCGCTAACTTCCGATACGATATTGCAAAGGTCCAACGGCTCGATGCGGAACTGCTCGGGGGCCTCTTCCATCTTGGTGATGAGCGCCACGTCGCGGATCAGCTCAGACAATCTGATAGACTGGGCGTAAGATCGGTCTATGAAAAGACTCTTCTTGTCTTCTGATATGTCTGGATTCTCAATGATTGTCTCAAGATAGCCGCGTATGCTGGTCACAGGTGTCTTCAGCTCGTGAGCTATGTTGCTGGTAAGGGAATGCTTCAATTCCCTTGCAGCATTCTCGGATGCGGTGCGCAGACCGTTTTCATATCTGTGGGAGTAGATTACAGCAAGCAGCATCAGCACAGCAAAGAGCAGTATTATCCCAGCCAGAAGAACCCAGTCTGGTCTGAAATATTTCTCCATATTCACTTCGAAAGGCAGCGCGGCTCTGATGATATACCCGTCATAGTTCTTTGCGAAGTACAGATATTTCAGATTGGCCGTTTCAGACTGACGTATGGCATAGCCTTCACCGTCTGTCAGGGCATTCTGAATCTCCGGTCTTTCAAGATGATTGTCCAGGACCGTCAATGGCTCGTACGAATCGTATGTGACGTTTCCATCCTGCGTGAGCACTGTTATTCTTATATCATCCGGCAACAGTGACTCTATATTGGAGGTCGAATCTCCGGCAGCATCGATGATGTCGGTATATGACTCCAGCCTTGATTGGAGCACAGCCCGTTTCCAGTTGCGTTCGCTGCCGACCTCCACAGCAACAAGCACTGCGGCGCCAATGCAGAAAATTGCAGCAAGGCTGCTCAGGAGTTTGAATTTGTAGCTCATACGTAATAGCCGAAGCCGGATTTGTTCTGTATTATACCTCTCTCATCACCGAGTTTCGAGCGAAGTCTTGCAATATGCACATCCACAGTCCTTTCCAAGACATACGGGGCCTCCTGCCAAAGTCTGGAGATTATGTCGGAACGCGAGAAGCACTGTCCCTTGTTGGAAACCAGAAGCTCAAGAATATCATATTCCTTGCGCGACAGGTCAAGCGTCCTGCCGTTTATCGAAGCAGTCTTGTTCAGCCTGTTCACCACGATACTCCCGGCTGTCACAACATCAGACTTGACAGATCTGCCAAGCACCGCCTTTATGCGCGCCAGCACCTCGTTGATGGAAAATGGCTTTGAAATGTAATCATCCCCACCTGCACTGAAGCCTGTCAGAAGGTCGTTCTCCGTAGTCCTTGCCGTAAGGAATATCACAGGGATATCATTACCTGCTGAGCGGAGATTCTTTGCGAACTGGTATCCGGAAATACCGGGGAGCATGACATCCAGCAGAATAAGGGACGATTCCTTGACAAGGGGCTCAGCAGCCTCCGCTGATCCGGCGCTGATTACGGCATACCCGGCATTCTCAACATTGAATGAGAGAATCTCGCGGATGTCCGCATCGTCTTCTACTATCAGGATTGTCTGCATATTGTTACAAAGATATACGATAATTGTTAAGATTCGGTTAAATCGTAATCATCCAATTTGACGGCATTCATTTTTACCTCACTTTTGCATCAGAAACACTACATACAATGGCAACAGGAGTTATTATTTCAGCTGTTCTCACACTAATTGCAGGTATAGGTATCTTCCTTATAGCCTGCCAGATGATGAGCTCTAACCTCGAATCTGCGAGCTCCACGAAACTCAAATCACTCTTCTCTAAAGCCTCCCGCAGCCGCCTGCTTGGAGTTGGCATCGGCACTGTCGGCACAGCGGCCATCCAGAGCTCCGGAGCAACCACCGTCATGGTCATCGGCTTTGTCAATGCGGGGATAATGTCTCTTACACAGGCGGCAACAATCATTTATGGTGCAAACATCGGAACTACCATCACCGCTCAGATTGTGGCTCTCGGTATGTTCGGTGGCGCAAGTGCCATATCCACAACAATCATATTCTCTGCATTTGCAGGCATAGGTGCATTTCTCGCCCTGTTTGCCAAGAAGGACATGGGCAAGAAGATCGGCGGCACGCTTGCGGGATTCGGTATGCTCTTCGTGGGGCTCAGCATGATGAGCGGCTCAATGAGCAACTTCGCGCAGCTTGAAGGGGTTAAAGTGTTCCTTTCCGGAATAAGCAATCCCATCCTTCTGGTTCTGATAGGAGCAGTCTTCACTGCAATCATACAAAGTTCATCCGTCATGACTTCCGTGGCCATAGCGATGCTGTGCGTTGGGCTGATATCACTTGACCAGGGAATTTTCATCACTATGGGCTCGAACATTGGTTCATGCATCGTGGCCATAATAGCGGGTATGACATCGGGAACTAACGCCAAACGGACATCCCTCATACATCTGTTCTTCAATGTCAGCGGTGTTGTGATGTTCCTGCTTGTAGGTTTTATCATAAAGCTTGTGACGGGTGGCGTCACTTTCGGGTCCATCTTCCAGTCTATGTTCCCTGACGCGCCGCAGGAGCAGCTGGCAATGTTCCATACCATCTTCAACGTCATCACTGTCATGCTGATACTTCCGCTCACCGATGCCCTTGTCAAGCTGGTCTGCAGGATTATTCCGGATGATGTGCAGCCCGAGGAGAAATACAGGTCAAGGTTCTATTTCATAGACAGAAACATGCTCAAGACGCCTCCCATTGCGGTACTTCAGACAAAGAATGAGATAGTGAACATGGCGGCCCTTGCAATGCGCAACTTCAATCTTTCGCTGGACATGGTGTCAAGCCTCGATCTCGGGCGGCTTGAAGAGTTCAAGCATACCGAGGACGAACTGGACTGGCTGAACAACGAAATCATCGCCTTCGTGGTAAACCTTTCAGGAAGACGCGGGCTGGGCGAGAAGGACCATATATTCCTCTCAGGAACATACCGCACAGTGAGGGACCTCGAGCGTATCGGAGACTATGCCGAAAACATAACAGAGTATGCACAGTACCTGAAGGATGCAGGTTCTTCATTCTCTGAAAAGGCACTCGTAGAGATACGTGAGCTCCGCAACTTGCTGGGCGAACTGTATGAATACGCTCTCAAGGCATACAATGACGAAGACTTCGACGCCCTCGGAAAGGCCAATGTAGTGGAGGAGGAGATCGACAGCTTCACCAAGAAGATGGAAGACAATCATATCTCAAGGCTCTCAGACAGGGTTTGCTCGCCAGCTGTTGGAGCACAGTATCTGTCTCTCAGTTCAAATGCCGAACGCGTAGGTGACCACCTTATCAATGTCGCAAAGTCAATACGCGCATTAAAGCAGAGTTAGGCGGCCCCGCAACACCAAGCATAGGAAAACCACCTTATTATTCGCTTTTTTCAGCTGCCACTCTCTCGTTAGATGTGACCTTGGGCTCGCCCTGGCCGGGCAGCGGCTTGAAGATTATGATCCAGCAGTAGCCTTGCGGAACATCTCCATCTCTTCCTGCTCTATTTCTCTCTGATTGGTGAAAGCACCAACCAGCTGGGTCTTCACGGAATCCACTTCTTTTTTTGAACTCTTACTGCTGTTTCTATAGTTATTGCCACATGCTGTGACCGCCAGCGCAGCAAGCATCAATAATACTTTCCTTTTCATTGTGTTGCAGGGCGTATAACAAATGTGCGACTAAAGCTTGAACTCCCAGACAGTGTCGTTTTCCTGGCAGATGAGTGACATGGTCAGGTTGTCAAGATCATAGACGATCGAGTGGGTGGTGTACCAGAACATACCGTCGCGCTGGGTTTTCTGGTAAGCAACGGAAACATACGCCTTTTCCTCTTCAACCATCATCTCTTTCATCACATCTTCATATATCCCTGATTTGATGTCGTCCCATGTAAATCCGCATCCTTCCTCCAGACCTTCAGAATACCAGATGGGGCTGGTCTTTGAAGAATATGCGTTTGAATACCACACACGCTTCATAAGGTTGTGCATTCCAGTTACAGAAACACCTTCGTTATAGTTCGCTTTGAGAATGTCGTAACGCTCGTGGCCGATGCCCATGGGCGATTCTGGATGGCTGAGGTAGAAGTTGGTTATGATGCAGTCATCCACCACCACAAGCTCGTTGTTCCATATTTCCACTATCACTGTCTTTTTCGGGTCGGAAATCATCCAATGGCTCTCAAAATGGAAGTTGCTGGTGGTTGGGGTGGCGATGTTGACGCTTCTGAGAAGCTCGATTGCATGGTCGACAGACTTTGCATGGTCGAGCACGTAGCGCACCACTCCGTTCGAAACGATGGTGGGCGCACCGGGATTTGTGCCAGAGGTGTGGTCGCACTCCCCTGCCGGCACCACATTGCTGTTGATGGCCACGCCGTTTTCATTCATGCCGTCGTTCATGTAATAGGCTGCAGCGGCATAGTTCATCTCGCTGAGTGTGCCTTCATCGATTGCCTGCTTGGTGCAGGGCGGAAAATCGGCTGACGTGCCGATTGAGGCGAAGCGGTCTTTGCCTGCCTTCATTGTGATGACCATGTCGGCGCACTCATTGATATAGTAGTCGAGGTTGCGGCCGAAATAACTGCCGTTACGGACTGCAGAGCAGCCGGCGGGTTTCATGTCCACCACTCCGTACAGCTCCTTCATATATTCGCCGGCAGCGAAGTAGTCGAGGTCGGAGTATGTTACAGTATATAGATATTCATCACCGTTTGTTGATGCGGGTGCTACGGCAATCGGTTTTGTATGTTTGCAGAGGTTTTTGCCCTGTTCGATTTTGTCATTGCAGGCTGCGGCAATCATGCAGACCGCAGCGAATAAAAGCATTCTTTTCATGTTCATTCTGATTTTACGCAAAGATATAATATAAAATGAAAACAGTGGCATGCGCCAATCTGCACATGCCACTGCAATCAATATTAAATAATAATAACCAACTACAGGCTGTCACCGAAATCTTTCCTGTATTTTTCGGCCAGTTCTTCCTGCCAGTAGCCAATCTCTTTCATCCTTCCGAAGAAGAAGCGGAGCACATCGGGCTCTTCAACCCACTCCAGACCGCCGATGAGTTTCCGGTTGTCCCAGAGCCACTTGACGCGGTCTGCCACATACTTGATCTGCGAGAGTGTGAATACGCGGCGCGGCACGGCCAGTCTCAGAAGTTCCAGAGCAGCAAAAGGCTCAGTTCCGTCGGGCTCGCGCTGCTCCGACATTGTGCCGCGCTCCATGCCGCGGATGCCGCCTGCAATGTAGAGTGCCGCCCCCACAGCTGCTGCCGGATATTGGTTGTGAGGCAGGTCCGGGCAGAACTCACCTGCGTTGATATGGCACCCAAGTCCTCCGGCGGGCAGTATCACCGGCACACCGTAAGCATCAAGCTCCGTTGCCAGATATTCGATGAATTCGGGCCCCTGGCTGATGTATTCCATATCAAGAGACTCGTAAAGTCCCTGTGCCAGCGCCTCCATTGTGCGCACATCCATTCCTCCGTAAGTGAGGAACCCTTCGTACAGAGGCACGAACGTCATCATCTCTTTTGTGTATTTTGCATCTTTGCTGGTGATGATGGCGCCCTTTGAGAAGCTAAGTTTGCGCGCAGAGAAGTAGATTATGTCGAAATGGTCTGCCAGCAGATGGTAGATATCCTTGACATCCATATATTTGCAGCGTGCCTCACGGGTCTTCATGAAGAAGACGTTATCTTGAAGCAGCGATGCGTCCAGTACCGATTTGACGCCTGCATCATGGCAGATGTCTGTGACAGCCAGCATGTTTTCAAGGCTTACGGGCTGCCCGCCGATAAGGTTTGTGCCGGCCTCCACCCTCACGAATGCCACATTTTCTGCTCCAAGCTCATCAATGCGCTCTTTCAGACGCACAAGATCGAAGTTGCCCTTGAACGGGTCGTCGGTCTGAGGCAGCAGTCCCTTCGGGTCCACAAGCTCCTCCACAGTACCGCCCAACCTGGTGATGTGGGCCTTGGTGGTGGTGAAGTGGAAGTTCATGAGTGCCACCTTGCCCGGAGTGATGTAGGCTTCGGCAAGGATATTCTCTGCTGCGCGGCCCTGGTGGGCGGGAAGCACATTGTCGGTGCCGAACACCTCTTTCACTGCCTCTTTCACGCGGAGGAATGTGGCAGAACCCGCATAGGCGTCGTCGGCCTGCATCATTGCCGCAAACTGAAGGTCCGACATTGCATTTACGCCGGAATCGGTGAGCATGTCAATGAAAACATCTTTGTTCTGAAGCAGGAATGTGTTGTTGCCGGCATCCTGCATCCTTCTCAAACGCTCTTCCACGGGAAGGAGGCTGAGCTTCTGAACCATTCTTACCTTATGCATCTCAAGTGGCACCTGATTGTCACTTTTGTAGAATTTTACTGCCATGATATCTGATTTTATTTGTTTCTGATTGTTTGCAGTGGCAAAAGTATATGCTGCGTTCCGAAGAGATGTTATAGTTATTACGGAATTATCTACCAATTTTACCGATATTGGTTATATTTGCCCGTGTTTTGATACCAAATTTCATTATAATAGATGAAAATAGACCATTTTAACCGATTCTTCGGACAGCCGACGCTCCATCCGCATGTGAGCGTGGTGGACCTGGGCAGGGCTGACATAAGCCTGTTCTCCCCCACTGACCTGGGGCTTTACTGCGTAGTGATGCTTGATGCAGCTTTCGGCGAAATCCATCTGCGCAGCACATGCATGCGTTATGGTGCCGGCACGGTCCTTACAATGAAGCCGGGAGACATAATCTCTATTGACCTCGATGCATCGGTGCGCCCGAAGGGGTTCATGCTTGCCTTCAGCCCTGAGCTGATTGCAAACACAGGACTTGGCCGCGACTTCTACATGTTCAATTTCTTCGATTATGAGGTGTCTGAGGCGCTGGAACTGCAAGAGACAGAGCGCCGCGTGATGATTAACTGTTTTGCAAACATCAATGCCGAGCTGCATGCTCCAGACGATGAGCTCACTGGCCACATGCTGCGTCTGGGCATCGGTCAGATGCTGAGCTACTGCCGCCGTTACTACGAGCGTCAGTTCGACACACGCAAATTCAAGAACAACGATTTTGTGACAAAGCTCGAAAGCATCCTCGACAATTATATAGGGGCATCGGAAATGTCAAGCCTGAACGGGCAGCCTACAGTTGCATGGTGTGCCGAACAGTTCCATCTCTCCCCCAATTATTTCGGCGATATGGTGAAGCGCCAGACTCATATCACGGCACAGGAATACATCCACGCCAAACTGCTTGAAAAGGCAAAAGCATTGCTGCGCCATTCAAGCCTTTCTATAAGCGAAATAGCCGACCAGCTGGGATTCGCCTATCCGAACCACTTCACCCGCTTCTTCAGAACCAAGACCGGCATGCCTCCGTCGGAATACCGCAGAAAAGAATGAAAGAAGCCAGGCCGAGGTCGCGGGACCTGCCTGGCTTCTGTATTGAAAAGGGCCTGAGCCCTCAGGGTTCTGCTAGTATCCGAAGAGTTCGTCTACCGGAACAATAGTCACCTTTCCGTATTTTGCGAGAGCCTCAAGGTCTATGTCGCTAGTACGACCAAGGATGACAGTCCTGTACTTGCGGTCTTTGATCTTCTCCTGCTGGAACTTGACAACATCGTCAAGTGTGAAGTTCTGCACCTGCTCATAGATGTCCTTGCGGATATCGTAGTCGAGTCCGCGTTTCTTGGCGGTTTCGTATGCGCTGAGGATGTCAGACTTGATGGTGCGCTCTGTGCGGTAAGAAGAGATGAGACCTTCCTTGGCAACCTTGAATGCATTCTCTGAAACGGGCATGTCGTTGATGATCTCGTCAAATGCTGCGAGAGCGTCGATGACCTTGTCGTTCTGAGTCTTGATTGCAGCCTGGAAGATGATGGGGTGCTTCAGGTCTGAAGGCTGTATGTAGCGTGCAGATGAGCTGTATGCAAGGCCTCTTGCCTCACGCATCTCCTGGAATACGATGGCATTCATTCCGCCGCCGAAATACTCGTTGTACATAGTGGCTGCAGGAACTTCTGCAGGATTGTACTGCTCACCCATATTCGAGATTGAGTAGAGCACAACCTGGTTGGCATCGAAAGGCACCACGATAACCTCGTTCTCTTCAGGCTGGACATACTTGTAAGGGTTGGCGTCCTGAACGGGAGCAAGAGTCTCGGGGCATTTGTGAGTCTCACCTATGAGTTTCACGAAATCGCTGCTTGCCATGGGGCCGAAGTAGCTGATGTGGTGCTCGCGGCTGAAGAAGCTGTGAATAGCGTCAATGAGCTCTTCGTCATTCAGGGCAAGTACCTCTTCGTTTGAGAGGACATCATTTGAAGGATTGACTGGACCGTAAAGGCCGTAGTCTCTCAGGCGGGTTGCGCAGCGGTTCTGGCTCATCTTGGCATTGAGTCTGTCAAACATTTCATTGTTCTTCATGGTCTCGAGTGCCTCTGTGTTGGGCTGAGCGTCTGAGATGAGTTCCTCCATCATTCTGATGGCGTCGGCCATGTGCTCGCCAAGACCAATCATTGTGACGGTGCTGTTGTCTTCAGAGCAGCCGACGAAGAACTTGGCGCCTGCCTTGTAGAACTCTTTCTGAACCTCTTCGCAGCTCTTGGTGCTGGTGCCGAGGAAGTTGATGTAGTTCAACGCGTAAGGGAGAATCTTGTTGGCATAGCTGCCCTCTTCCACTGCATATTCAAGCTCGAAGAGGTCGCTTGTAAGGTTCTGCTTGTAAAGTACTTCAATACCTTCTCTCTCCTTGATAACAGACATATCCTTGTTGAAGTCAAGGAATACGGGCTCGATGGGAGTCACAGCTGCAGCCTCTGCCTGAAGTGTGCGGAGATATGCGCTTGATGTGTCACGGTTTGTGAAGATAGGTGTGATCTGAGGTTTGTTGATCTTCTTTGCATCGGGATCAACACCCTGGTTCTTGTTTACGCGCACATAGTTTTCGCCGAAGTTTTCGTTGGCGAAGCGGATCACATCTTCTCTTGTAACCTCAGACATTCTTGCAGGTTCGTTCACAAACTGCTCCCAGTCGGTGCCGTTGATGAATGATTCTACAGCTGCATGTGCAACTGCAGTATTCATGTCGAGTCTGAGGACACGGCGGAGTTTCATCTCGGTGATTGTAGAGCTGAGGAGTTCGTCGTCGAAATCGCCGCTCTTGATCTTTTCAACCTGCTGGAGAAGGATGTCTGAAACTTCGTCGAGGTTCTGCTCTGCATTGGGATAGCCGATGAGATAAAATACATTGTAGTCAGACATCTCCTGAAGATTAGCCATGGCTGCGAGCACTTTCTGCTGCTGGTTAAGGTCAAGGTCGATAAGACCTGCAGTGCCGTTGTAGATCATGTTGCTGAACACCTTGAGGACATCGAGGTCTTCGTATGTGGCACCGGGGAATCTCCATGCAAGCATCACGTTGGGAGCCTCTTTCCCATATACGTCCTTCACAATAGGTTCTGTGATGGGCGCTTCGGGCTCGAACTCCATCTTCTTCAAGTTCTGATTGGGCTTGAGCACAGAGAAGTACTTGTCGACGATCTTGATGGTCTTGTCGGGATTAAAGTCGCCTACAAGCACTACCGCCATGTTGTTGGGAACATACCAATCGTCGTGATATTTCTTGACATTGGTGATTGAGGGGTTCTTGAGGTGCTCGGGAAGACCGATGATGTCGGTGTTATAGGGATGATTCTTGAAGAGGCCTTCATTCATTGCGCTGAAGCACTTGTTCTGGTCGTTCACAGCATGCATGTTGTACTCTTCGTAGATGGTCTCAAGCTCGGTGTGGAAACCGCGGAGAACACAGTTCTGGAAGCGCTCTGCCTGAATCTTCGCCCAGGTCTCAACCTGGTTTGAAGGGATGTTCTCCACATAGCATGTTACATCAAAGCTGGTGTATGCATTTGTGCCGGTGGAACCGATTGAAGTCATAAGCTTGTCATATTCATTGGGGATGGCAAGTTTTGATGCTTCATAAGAGATTGAGTCGATGCGGTGGTAAATGGCCTTGCGTGCCTCTTCGTCAACCGTCTGGCGATATTCCTCGAAGAGAGTTTCGATTTCGTCGAGCATGGGCTTCTCAGCCTCGTAGTTCTGAGTTCCGAACTTGTCGGTGCCCTTGAACATCAGGTGCTCGAAATAATGAGCAAGACCTGTGGTCTCTCTGGGGTCGTTCTTGCTGCCCACGCGTACGGCCACCTGTGCGTCGATGCGGGGTGCTTTCTTGTCAACCACCATATATACGGTCAGACCGTTGTCAAGCGTATATATGCGTGTGTTGAGGGGGTCGCCTGCAACTGACTCATATTTGTAACCGTTGCATGAAACGGCTGCAAACACAACAGCTGCGGCAATTATAATTTTTGAAAATGATTTCATCTGTCAGTTAAAAAATGAATCCTGTTTTGATAAATGCAATATTGCGCCTGTCAAGCAGGGAGTTGTTTGTCTTGATGGCTTCTGCTTCCGCACCAACAAACATTCTGTTCTTTGCGGAGATGGGGAAAGTGATGTTCAGTTCTGCTCCTGCACTCCACCAGCTGGCCTGCTGGTATTCGAGCTCGTGAGGGAAATATTCGGTGACAATGACAGTCTTTGCAGAGCTGCCGGTGTACGTGTAGTCACCGTCCATTCCAAGGCAGTAGCCAGCTTTCGCGCCTATAGTGAGTGCAACTTTTTTGAGGCTGAACTGCTTTCTGCCGTGACCTTCAGCATAGATATGTGAACAGCTGTATGAAGATTCAGGAATCAGATATCTGTCATTTCTGCTGTACCATTCCACGCTTGCGCCGGCAGTCCAGTTGAAGCTCTCACCGCCCTTGCGGAAGATGTCATAAGACACAAGGGCTTCGTTGTGAGAGTATTTGCTCTTCACATTCTGCCCCACAGTTTCGTACTGCTGTACTTCGTAGTCTTTATTGAATACCTGGATATACTCTATGCCGTTGGTGTTCTTCATCGATCCGTCCACCACAAAGGCATGGAGATATTCGTCTCCGTCATGCAGCAGCTGGATCTTGCCTCCAACTTCCATCCGGTTGGTGGATCCGATAAGCTCGGGTCTGTTGGGGGTGTGGGAAAATTCCCATGCCCTCATCGATCCGCGGAAATCGGCAAGAAGCTTGAAAGCATCGCCTGTCCAGCCGTACTGGACACTTCCTCCATACTGGTTCTTCTTGTCGAAGACCTGCCCCACTCCTGATGTGACAAGCGATATTACAGTAGCTTCGCTGTTGCCAAGGCCATGCAATATGAACGCTGTCTTCGAGTTCATGTAGGCGTTGTTAATGGGGGTCATGCGCATGTTGCCTCTTTCGTAATCGAGGGCAAGACCGAATGAATGTCTGCCGGCAGTGAAGAGTGCGGCGGGCTTTACAACAAGGCCGTATTCGCTGCCGTAGCCGCGGGGGTCTATCTGTTTTGCTCCGCTTTCGGTATAGTATGAAGCATCCACACCGAATACCACATGGTCCCAGAGCAGAGGAGTCGAGGCCTTTGCCTCAAGCTCGTACTTCTGCTTCTTCCACCAGCTCAGCTCTTCGTCCGCCACAAAGAATGGATTGTCCTCGTCCAGATTCAGGAACATTGCATTGAACTTGGTGTCCCTGTCTGTGATGTTGTTGTATGAGAACCTTCCCCACACCTTGCCGCCGCCCAGCGAAGACGAGCCTTCTGCATTCACGGCAAAAGTCTTCTGGTTTCCGTCGGTATAGCGCCTGTAATTGCCGTCAGCAATATTATAACTGACATCGACAGCCTCGAAGGGGGCTATCGATGTCAGTGTCATTCCTGCGGCATTGGTTGAATTGAACCAGAGCGCGCTTGTCTTGTCCATCTCAAGTGATTCCGGAGTCTGCCCGAAAACAGGGGTCAGACCTGCCGCCATCACAATGAGAATGGCTGAGAGTCGTTTAATCATTAGAAGCCTCTCCTGATTACAGGAGCATCATTTGCAACGAAGTCGTTGGTTGAGTTGTTGGTATCCTGGAGGCCTTCAGTGAGGTCAGTGCCGTTTTTGTACTTGCGGCTGAAGCTTACACTTGTGTGGTGATATCTTGTCATTGTCAAAGGATATCCGGGGATAGGCTCGTATTCGATACCTACTGTCATATAGAGAGCACCACCGTCAACAGATGAGGGGAAACGTTTGAACTCGAGTTTTGATTCAGTTTCAACAGCCTCTACACCGTCGATAATCCATGCGATGGGGATTTCTTTGCACTGCTCGTCCTGGTCTTTGGGAGAAACCCATTTAGAGTTGTCGATATCACCTTCAGGTTTGAAGAGGATCATTGCAGGACCGCTTACTGTAGGAAGATAACGGTCTGCGCCATTGCCGAAATGTCCGAATTTGAGGACCATGTTGGGAATTGAAGTGTTGTCTGCATAGATGTTCTGGTTCTCAACGAAGAACTCGAAATCTGCTGAAGTGAGGTCGAGTGAACCTTCAACCTTCTGAGTGTGGTCGATGGGAACTGATGCAAGAACTACAGATTTGCCTGCGGGAAGAACATACTGGGTGCCGTTGCCGGGGAACTGCCAGATAGAGCTGCAGTATACATAGTCATCAGCATTTGCGATTTCCCATGTATAGATTCCGCTTGCAGTTGTAGGAGCGCAGTTTGCGATGCAGAGACCGTCGAGATACATGTCGATGTCGCTGTTGTTGTAGATCTCGAAGAAGTTGTCATCTCTGTAAGGCTGGCTTGATCCTTCCTCTGAAAGACCTGAAGGGCCTGTATAGTAGAGCTCCTTGAAGAGAAGAGCAGACTCCTTTGATACTGTGAGTGCAACCACTACAGTCTGGTCAGCCTCAGTGATGGCAGCAGCAGTGAGAGCACCGCTGAAAAGATAGCTGCATCCACCGAATGCTTCAGTTGCGTCAACGCTGATGTTGTAAACACCTGAAAGGAGTTCGTTTACAACAACGCATACAGCGCTGTCAGCCACTGCTGCAACTTCCTGGTCGAATACCACGTTGTTTTCAGCATCGGTTACTTTTACATTGAATTTTTCGGGCATGGGAACTGATGGATCATCAGCTGTCAGAACTACATTTGCAGAGAATTTCTTGATGTCCTCTGTCGGGTCGCATGCTGTGAAGAGAAGCACAGCTGCTGCGAAAGCGAATAATACTTTTTTCATTTTTGTTTAATAGATTGGTTTAATAAATATTGTGATTATTTGATATTGACTTTAAGGTCGAATCCGAAGAAAAGCGCGTTGTCTGAAAGCAGGGTGAATGTCTTGCTGGGGTCTACCTTCGACTTGTACTGAGGTCTGTTGTTGAGGAAGTTGTTTGCGAAGAATGATGCTGTCATCCAGTCGCCAAGCTCCTTGGAGATGTTCAGATTGAAGAACATTGTGGGGAAATAATCCTCGGCGGTGAACCTGTTGCCGGTGAATGTGCCGCCTTTGAGATATTTGTATTCAGGAGTGTCCACAAGGCTGTAGTCATAGTCGCGGACCTGTCCGTCCAGATATGAAACCCATTTGGAAATGACGGTGTCATCCTCTACGTTCGACTCCATCCAGTATTTCTCCTTCCAGTTGACCTGCGAAACGAGAGTGACTACAAATCCAAGTTCTGGGATATTGTGGGTGATGCGGAATGTGGTGAGGAACTTGTTCTTTATGTTGGTGTATCTTCCACCGTCGTATACGATCAGATTCCTCTCGATGGTATTGTTGGCATCCTTTCCAACCGTTACGCCCATGTCGGTATACTTAGACTGCATATACGCACCGTTGATGAAGAATGATGTGCGGATTGCCTCGAACCTGCCCAGGTCAATCTCATACTCGATACCGCGGTTGTGAGTCTTGATGGTGTTCTGAGGGGTGGCGTGTGAAAGGAAAATGTTGTAGGTGCGGTCAAATACTGCATCGTATCCACCGGCATCATTGGGCTGTGAAAGATAGCGGTTGAAGTCGGTCAGATGGTATGTCGACAGAGTTTTGCTGAAGCTGTAGCCGTTGTCCATCCTGTCGTCAAAGCCTGTGACGGAGATGCGGTACCTGCCTCCGAGAATGAAGTCGAGACCGGCCTCGACACGGCGCAGAGTGGCAATCTCAAGATCTTTGTTCTCTGCATCAAATTTCCTTACTGTTCCAACTGTGGTGGCTTCATCTGTGCTGATATAGTTGGAGATGTTGAAATACACAGGGTCTGGATACAGATACATCACTGTGGGGGCCTTTGCGTTGATACCATAGCCGAAACGGGCTGTCACTGCCTCAGGCACGATATCGAATGAGAAATTGAATCGAGGTGAGATCACGCTCTTGCCGTTGATGTTGTCATAACGGGCGCCGAGCTTTGCGTTCAGCAACCTGTTCCCTCCTATCGCGTGGCTGTAGCCATCTTCTGCATACACACCCAGCTGGTTGATGAAAGGGATGTCATAATATGGTCTGGGTCTGTAAGAAGCATAGTTCTCGGCACCGCGGTATGCGGGAGGTGTATCTCCCAGGAATATCTTGCCGTCACCGATATTGCCGTCGGTTTTGAAGTCGGCACCGATGAGGATATGGTTGTTTATGTTGCCCCACTGTTTGTTGAAATCGGCCTTCACCTGCGCAAAGGCGTTGATTTCGTCACCGTAGATTTCGTACATGCTGAGTCCTGAGCTTACCAGATGCATGTTCTTGTCCATATCTTCAGCAGGAATGGATGTCATCTTGTTGCCGTTGATGTCGAAAACA
The DNA here is from genome assembly GCA_045617865.1 of Bacteroidales bacterium. Taxonomy (GTDB): domain Bacteria; phylum Bacteroidota; class Bacteroidia; order Bacteroidales; family UBA932; genus Equibacterium. The sequence continues at coordinate 15,339 of JAZLJK010000017.1, forward strand.
TCCTTGCCGGAGATGTTGGAAACCACGGCTCCGTCGGTAAGTATGGGTGTATACATCTGCTTGCTGCCGCTGAAATTCTCCTGATAGTATTCGTATTTGTCGGCGTATGAAGCAGAGAGTGTGTATTTTATGGTTTTCAGCCATCCCTTGTTAACTGTAAGTGTACCGTTGCTGTTGAACCTTACCGACTTTTCGTTGCCGTTAGCGGCCACATTGTTCATGAAGTCATCGGGGTTTGGTTCGGTGGTGTCTTTGTTGAGACCGAAACCGAGAGATGTGGTTGTGGTGAGGCTACTTCCGAAAGTCTTGGTCCACAATGCCTTCACATTTGCACGCTGGTAGTATGAATAAGCCTGGTACAGCGAAGCGGTGCTGTAGGCGTAGTCGGCTGTAAGGTTGAGCACACCGGCATTGCCGCCAAGTTTGAATCCTCCTGAAACGGCTCCCTGATAGGTGTAGGGGTTTGCTTTCACGCGTACGCTTACGGGCTCGCGTCCAGCTTTCGAATGAACGATTACTGCACCGGAGGTGAGGTCACCGTATTCAACAGAGGGCACACCTCTGATGACTTCCACAGACTCGATGTTGTCGGTGGAGATTCCGCGTGAGTCCACACCGCTCTGGGTGGAACCAGTGGCGCCTTCAATTGATGGTGCAAGACTCTGGAGATTGGCATTGGCAGAAACCGGCGCACCGTCTACGATGATGGCTGTACCCAGACCGTTCATTCCCTGGCCGTATGCTGCGCCGCCGCCTGTTCCGTCAAAGGCTGTTCTGATATTGAATGTGTTGTGTGAATTCAAGTTTGAGTTTGCAAGTGCCGCTCCGGGAAGGAATGACATCAGGTCGGTGAGCGAACTTGTCTGCATGTGGTCCATCGCCTGACGCGAGATCTCAGATGCAGTTGAGTTGCCGCTCTTGCTCTGGGTGGCCACAACAGTCACAGCTTCGAGACGGAAGTTGGTCTGCCTGAGCTGGAAGTCGAAAGTGTTTTCCGAGCCGGCTGCAATTTCCACTTCGCGTGTCTCTGTCTCCATTCCGACGAACTGGACCGTGATGGTGCATTTGCCGGCATCAACATTACGGAATTCGAATTCTCCGCGTTCGCTCGTGCTGGTGTATGCTTCTGAGGGTGTGAGAGCCACTATTGCGAATTCGATGGGCTCACCGCTCTCCTTTGCGGTTACGGTGCCGCGGATTACAGCACCTTTCTTGTCGGGGGCGGCCAATGCACTTGCGGCTATGAAAAATAAAAGATACAGAGTTGTGAAAAGTCTGTCAATTTTCATATTCATTGAAACGTACAAATTGTAATTCTGTCCTTATGCCCTGTCAAGGACGGGCAAAGAGCGCGCAAGTTGGTAATAATTTGCGAATTATGCAAACCTCCTAGTATAAATTGCGCGGACACACAGGTACCTGGGTGTTGGATTCGGTCAGGTACAGTCTGGCAATGTCCAATTCACATTGTCGGGACACCAGCAGCACCAGTTCATAGTCGTGCATGCCGTCAATGCCTGACATAGTGTATACGTCATACATATACACTCCTGACTTGCTTCTGTAATACCTGTCGTTCGATGGGTTGCGATAGCTTTTGAACGCGTCTTCGGGGTTGAAACCATCTATCTCATACATATTGCGCACTTCCAGCATCTCCCCTGTCTCTCTGTCTTTCAGAAGCAGCTTCCACTGTGCTCCGCTGTTCATTCCCCTGAAGTTCTCAACATCTATCACAAGATTGCGGTTACGCTCGAGGTTGGTGGTGAAGCAGTAGCTCAGACTTTTTTCTCCTCCATCCATATTGCTGATATGCAGCACTCCCGATTCTGCAGCAGCCAGGCCGAGAATATCCACATCACGGTCTTCCGCACTGTCACTGTCCGCCACAAAGCGCACACATTCCAGAATGCATCCTCTGATGCTGCCTTCGGTGCATATGCGCACTTTGATATCCTTCTTACCTGAGAGATTGTCAAGGGGATAAGAATAAATGGGCTCATCCAGGTTAGAGATGCCATCGGTCAGCATGTATTCCTTCCCGTCAACCTCAAGCAGCACTTTCATGGTGCAGCGGTCAGGGAGAGCAACCGGGACAAGCTCGAATCGCATACCGGCGGTGCAATCCACCTCAAAGGTCTTCTGTATCTCAGAAATGCCATATCCGATGTCGTCCTGAAGGATATTCATCACGCCCCGGCTGCCGTCTGACCGGAAATCGGTATTGATCTCTGTCCAGCCCGACTCTCCGCCACGGTCACTGAGGAATGAGCCGCGGGAAAAATCATCCTGGGCAAGCAGGCGCATGCCAGGCACGTCCACAGTCATTTTCCGAAGCCCCACAATATTGCCGGCCTTGTCTATCGCTTCGATGCGGCAGAACACTTTTTCCATGCCGTCGGGACGCAGCTTGAACTCTCCATCTGAAGAATACATCACGCTGGTGTTCAAATCATTGAAGGCAGCGGAGCGGGAATAGTATAGTTTATAGAAAGCGGCCTTTTTCACGGGCTGCACATTGATAGACACAAGGCTTGAATTTACCTTGCAGTCAGCATCCGGAACTTTCACTGCCAAGGTCTGCGCTGTTATTGCCTGCCGGGTCGGAGTGATAGTAATGCGGCTGACAGAGTTTGCCTTTACCGGGAAAACGATGCCATTTGCCATACGTCCGGCATCCACATTCTTCATGAATGTTCTGGAATCAACCAGGATATTGTATGCACTGTCCTTCAGATTTCTGAAAACCAGAGGGGCGTTGAGATTCTTATCTGAAGGGTTGAACAGCACAAAACGGTCTTCATCCTGCTGATGACGCAGATTTGCGTTTGTGCATATACAGCACACCTCTGGATTGACAGAAACCGCCTTGCCGTCGAACAGCAGACTGAAGGCAAAAGTCTCACCCGAGCCGTAGATTTCCTTGGTTTCGCGGAAGATGTTCTGCACCATGTCGACTGCAGAGCAGCGGACTGCCGGGTCGTGAAGCACCCCAGTCGCAAACTCGTAGGGAACATATTCACTTTCAGGCCATTCATATGTTGTTCTGTGCTCTGAATGAACAGTTCCAATGCCCTGACTGTTTACAGGATAGAAGAAATATCCTGAATTGCGGGCCTGCATGAACAGATCAAGCAGCAGCCTGTCGTCTGTATGGTCAAGCAGTGGCGCCACCTGCCAGATGGCCAGCATTGACTCGTATGCGGCCTCCTGCCTTTCGATGGAACATGCTATGCCCATGCCGGTGGTGCAGAAAGGCGAATAAGTGTGGTTGAAGTAGTGATAGAAGTGATACAGTCCGTTCGCCACTTTTTCAGCAGATTCAAGAAGGCTTCTGTCACCTGTCTTTTTCCACAGCTCCACCAAGGTAGAGACTGTGCGTGCCACTGCCACGCTTTTCGGAGCATCAAGAATTGACCACATCTGCTGGAAGCCCAGGTCTGCAGCCCTTCTGGCAGATGAGATTGCGTCAGACAGGAAGATGCTGCTCTCCTCTCCTTCTGTAAGCTCTGATGCCATCAGCATTATGTCGGCCCATATCGCAGCACCGCCGGCCGAGCCGCCGTCGTCTGTCCCCGCAAGGGGCTCAAGTGACGGAAGGCTGTAGCAGACCGGCTGGCAGAAATCCGGCATCACCATTTTTTCATGCATGGTGCGGGCCAGCCTCAGAAATCCTTCCTTCAGCTCGGCGTTACCGGTATATATGGCCATTTCGCCAAGAGCATCAACCCTTTCAAATCCCTTGTATGTACCCATCGCATGTCTGCCTCTGGCAATCTCGGAGTTGTCATTGTCGTTGAAATGGTCCACACCTCTTGCGTAGTGGAAGAAATCGCCGAAGCCGTATGCATCCTCAATCCAGTGCACCCCATTTTCGTTGTTTACGAACATCATGGTCCTGTCAAGACAAAAGTCGTATAGCGGTCTGTTGCCAGTGGCCTCAGCATATTTTATCATGCTCCTATATATGTTCAGACCTATGAAAGACTCTCCTCCATATCCTGAATAGGCATATCCACGCATTGTTCCGGCAGGTCCCTGGGCGCGCATGTCAAGCAGTTCGTTCTGCAGACCTTCAGCTGCTGTTGAATAGTCTTCCACAGCAAGGCGGTACATGTCAGAAGAAGCTTTCCCATTGTAGGGTGACACACGTGAGAACTCGGCCCTTATCAATCTGAGCTGGTCATAGAAATCAGTGGCCGAGCCGTCTGAAAGCATGATTCTGTCATGATATGAGCAGGAATGGCCCTGCAGCTCTGCCGGGCAGGAAAAGACCGCAATGCAGGCGTTTCTCTGAGCAGCGTTGTATCTTCTCATCGCCTTTCTGAACACGGGCGCCGAGCCGTAGTAATCAATCACCTGCGTCAGGGCCACTGCACTGCCGTCTCTCCTTTCGATGCGGGAATATATTGCCGGAATCGGGCTGAAGATATATACGCAAGTGTCCCTTTCTGAATAAGAGCCTATGAATCCACGCTCCCTTGTGCAATCCACGAAGCTGAGCTGGAGATTGATCTCCCGTTCCGCTATTTCACTCTTATCCGGTGAGAACGTAAAATCAAAATTTCTTTCTATGAAAGGGCTATTTCCGTCTACAGAGAAAGTGGCTGTGAACCCTTCTCCAGCAAGGGTGAGCCTTCCTCTGCCCGATGTTGCTATTGAATTGATTCTCTGCGGAAGTAACGCATCTGCTGCCTTTGTCCAGCCATTTCCGATGAATGCAAACAGACCGTCGCATTCCCAGAGGTCATCGGCTCTGCTGAACACGTATTTCTGCCTTCCTTCAATGCCTATCTCCGCTGTGGATCCGTTGACTCTGCAGATGGCTTTCTCTTCCGCCCGGGCACCCAGGCATATTGCCATCAGGATGACGGAGGCAAGAATTCTTTTTACCATAAGATATTATGCTGTATTTCTATTTGCAGACCGGACGGATCACCTGGCCCATGTAGCGGGGAGCCTCGATGATGTATGAAAGGTCGCCTCTGACAGAGGCGCTGCAAGCTGCATTCGAATAAGTACCGATGTCAGAGGTCCAGAAATAAGTGCCGTTGCAAAGGTCACTGTTAAACTTATACTTCGACTCCGGTATGAATAGAGCATTTCTCCTGTCCGGTTCATTCTTGTTCATGAGAAATGTGCCCCAGACGCCGTTGATATTGGTGTACTCACCGTCACAGAATTCTATAAGTTCCTTTGCTTCTTCTACTGTGGGAATTCTCCACTGGCCTCCCAGCTTCACCTTTGCCACATCATCTTCATCATCAAGAGAGCTCTTGTTGTCGATGCCTTCTGTGGGCCCCTGAACGGTACGTATCTTTGTGACAGTTTCACCTGTCACTTCATCAATCTCCTCATACGAAATGACAGTGATAGGTGGGTTGACGTTATATTTGAGAATGTGATACTGGTCGCCGTCGGCCCATTTGTAATAATACCAGTTGTAGTAGACCTTGGTTTCAGTTTCGGCCCAAGCGTAATAGTCACCTATCTCAGAAGGAATTTCAGCCCCCATGTTGCAGGCAGCCCACTTCAAGCCGCTTGGCAGACCAAGGTCCACAGGACCTTCAGTGAATGTAATACGCTCCACAACGTCACCTGCAATCTCGCCTGATGCACTTTTCACAACGGGGCGCAGATAATACCGGGTCCCTGGCTGAAGACCTGATATCTCAACCTTGAAAGAATTTTCCACTGCAGGTTCAGTGGATGCCACATATGACGTCATATTGTCTTTGTCAGGACCGAAATAGGCGCCGAACTCGACATTATCCCCTACTTTCCCCTCAAATGTGGCGGCAACCGCAGCTCCTGTAAAAGAAACAAAATAATCATTTGATGTGGTGAGAGAGAGAGGCAGAGCCTCGTCGTCATCAAACAATTCGCAGCCGCAGCACAGAGTAAGCACGGCAGCGGCCGCAAACAACAGTGAAGATATCCGTTTTAACATGGTTATGACTATTACAGCACAAAGATAAGCAAAACAAGCGTATGACCACTAATATTGTGCCAGAAAAAGACGCTTACAGCACCTCCACCTGAATGTCGGCAAACTTCTCGAATTTGACGTCAAGCTGAGAGTCATTCCAGGCCTGATCTTCCAGGGGTACAAGTGCACCGCCCTGAATGATGTATGCTTTCTGGAAACTGTCTTCAGCAGAGTTGGATCCGGTCTCGATTATCACTCCTTCTTCGTTGACTGCGAAAGTGTCTCTTTCACCGCCGCATGCCAGATGGATGAGCGACTTGTCTTCGTCATTGATAGAGAAGATGTCGTAGATCTGGTAGTTGCCGTCTTCAAACTGGTCGCCCAGAATAAGCTCTCTTACTCCGTCGCCGTCAATGTCCTGAAGTGCATACCCGGCAAATTCAGACAAGTACGAATAAACAGGGCTCAGCCCCTGGTCTTCGGGCTTTGATTTCTCCCACTCGGTTTCGTATCCATCCACGATATAGTTGATGATGTCAGCGTAGCTGCTTGCAGGCTTAACCTCAGCCTTTTCTTCTTCTGTCTCTGTGACAGTGTTGTTTGTGCTGTTTCTATGTCCGCATCCTGCAAGTGCGAGGGCGGCGAGAAGTAATAAACCGATTCTTTTCATTTTATTTCCACCATTTTTTCAAAGTCGGATCTTTGATCCCGGCTTTCTTTTGTTTTATATAATCTTCTGTGAGTTCAAATACTTTGGGGCTCAGTATAATCAGCGCTATAAGGTTGAAGATGCCGCAGAATGCCATGAGCGTGTCTGTGAATTCCCAAACCAGGTCGAGCGATGAGCAGAAACCTGCCATCAGGCCTGCCAGCACCAGAATCTTGAACACTGGCACCGCCCATTTTTTATCGGTGCAGAACTTGAGATTGGCCTCACCATAATAATAGAATGTGATGAGCGTGCTGAATACGAAGAATGCCAGAGCTATTGTGATGAAAGTGCTTCCGACAGGGCCGAGCTGACTGCCAAGCGCCTGCTGCGCAAGCTCGATGCCAGTGACTCCGCTGGTGAGGTCAACACCGCTGAAAAGGATGATGAAGGCGGTGCTGGAGCAGATGAAAATAGTATCCACCACAACTCCCATTGCCTGCACAAGTCCTTGTTTTACAGGATGTGAAACATGTGCGGTAGCAGCGGCATTAGGGATGGATCCAAGGCCGGCCTCATTGCTGAAGAGGCCGCGGCGCACCCCCTGCACCACTACTGCACCGGTCAAACCGCCCGCTGCGGTCTTGAACGAAAAGGCCGATTCGAAAATCATTCGGAACACATCCGGAATGCTGGAGAAATTCATGCATATCACCACTATGGCCAGCAGCACATATCCTATTGCCATGACAGGTGCTATCACAGATGCCACATTCGCCACCCTGTGCACACCACCGTAGATCACAAGCGCCACAAGGGCTGTGACAATCAGGCCAGTCACTATATGGTTCCAACCGAACTGCTGCTCGAATGCCAGTCCAAGCGTGTTGCACTGCACAGAGTCAAATCCGAAAGTGAAAGTGAGAATTATCATAATGGCAGAGACAACTCCCATCCAGCGTTTTCCAAGGCCGTCTGCCATATAATATGCCGGACCGCCGATGAAAGCAGTCTCGTCTTCGCGCTTGTAAAGCTGAGCCAGCACTGCCTCAACATAGCCTGTGGCAGCGCCCAGCATTGCAGCAATCCACATCCAGAAGATGGCACCCGGACCGCCTATTGTCATTGCTATGGCAACTCCTGCTATGTTTCCCACCCCCACGCGGCTTGCCACCGCCAGGGCGAAGGCCTGGAAATTTGAGATGTGCTTCTTGTCGGAATGACCGTCGTCGCTCTTCACAAGCAGCCTGCACGCCTCTTTGAAAAGCCTCATCTGCACGCCTCTGGTGCGGATGGTGAAATACAGGCCGCACCCGATAAGAATCACTATCAGGACATAGGCATATAGATAATTGTTGAATTCGTGCAGGAACTGTATCATGCTATTCGGGTTTTGTTATTGTGAGATGTCCGTCTTTGACTTGCATAGGTGTGATGAAAACAACCCGCTCGTCGCCGGTGGCTGAAGTGCGGCCGTGGAAGACGCAGTACATTGTGCGGCCATCACGGGATGTTGTGACACTGTTGTGCCCCACACCGGTGATGTCTCCTCCTTCTGCAGTATTTTTCTGCAGGACAGGGTTGTCGGGCGACTTGGTGAAGGGGCCGAGCGGCGAATCTGAAGTGGCATATCCTATTGCATAATTCTCTCCACCGAAGAAGTTGGCAGAGTACATCATATAGTAGGTGCCAGAGTCCTTTATCATGAACGAACCTTCTGTCCAGCGGCGGTTTGCCTCTCCGCAGGTCACAGAGCGGCTCTCCCACTCACTCTGGGCATCGGACATCTGTGAAGGCGGGCAGAGCAGCATCACAGGCTCGCCTATGATTCCGCTGAAATCGGGCTTCAACTCTACGCCGTAGATCCAGCTCTCTTCAATCTCTTCAAAGAGCCCCTGCTCGCGTGCCCAGACAGCAACCTCACTCTCTACAGCATGTTTGTAGCAGCATCTTGAATAATAGAGATAGCAGCGGCCGTCTTCGTCAAAGAATACATCTGCATCTATAATAGGATATCCGGGGTCGAACACGGGGCTGTCGTACATATCCTTGAACGGACCGGCAGGCGAATCGGCCACAGCCACACCGATGCGGAAGTTTTCAAGCTCGTTGGTGGGGTTGCTTCTCCAGTTAGAGCTGAAGAACATATAGTACTTTCCATCTCGCTCATACACCTCTGGCGCCCAGAAGCATGATTCGGTCCATGAACCTTCTGCATGTCCTTCATACACAACTCCCACACTCTCCCACTCCGCCAAGTTTTCTGAGCGGAAGGCACTGTAGCCATTGTCCGAATCGGTGGTTCCGTACATGTAATAATATCCGTCTGATGCAAGCAGCACATACGGGTCACCCATTTTGATATCGAGAGGATTGACTGTTTCCGCTGTTTTCCTGCAGCATGAACCTGCCATTGACAGGATCAGTAAAAGTGATAGTGCAAAGCGTTTCATATAGGGCGCTAAATTACCAATTTATTTTATATTTGTGGCATCTTCAATCATTTGTCAATGAATCCTCTGCTGGTAATAGGTCTGCTGCTCGGCTACTTCGCCGTCCTGATGGGGGTGTCGTGGCTGCAGAAATCGAAAGGAGCCGACAACGAAGCTTTCTTCCGCGGCAACCGCCGCTCGCCCTGGCTTGTGGTTTCAATCGGTATGGTGGGGGCATCTCTCTCCGGAGTGACGTTTGTGTCGGTGCCGGGAATGGTGCGGGGCAACGACATGCTCTACATGCAGACGGTGCTTGGCTTCTTTGTGGGATACATCCTAATTGCGGAGATTCTGCTGCCTATCTATTTCAAGCTGGATTCGCCCAGTATCTACACTTACCTCAAGCAACGCTTTGGGGAGTGGTCATACAAGACCGGAGCGTCGTTCTTTCTGATTTCAAAGACAGTCGGGGCGGCGGCAAGGCTGTATGTTGTGGTGCTGATCCTGCAGGTTTTCATTCTTGATTCGTGGAATGTGCCGTTCTGGCTCACTGCCGCCTTTGTCTTGCTGATGATCTGGCTGTACACCCGCCACAGCGGAATAAAGACCATCGTCTGGACCGATATGTTCCAGACTTTCTGCCTGCTTGGCGCAATGATTCTGCTGATTGTGCAGGCCTGCCGCGCACTGGGGCTTGGTGCTGGAGATGCGGTCGGGCTGATCTGCCACGATTCCCACTTCCGCTGGTTTGAATTTGGTGACTGGACCGGCAAGCAGCACTTTGTCAAGCAGTTTTTCAGCGGCATCTTCATTGCCCTGGTGATGACTGGCCTGGATCAGGACATGATGCAGAAAAATCTCAGCATCAACTCTTTGAAAGATGCAAAGCGCAATATCTATTCTTACGGGTTCGCATTTGTGCCGGTCAATTTCCTGTTTATGAGCCTGGGTGTCCTGCTTCTTGCCTTTGCTGCGGCAAATGGCGTGGCGCTGCCCGCCGCAAATGATGACATATTGCCGATGCTGGCCACACAGGGATATCTTGGCCGGACGGCATGTCTGCTGTTTGTGATAGGGATTATTGCAGCTTCATTTTCAAGTGCCGATTCTGCATTGACTGCCTTGACCACTTCGTTCTGCGTGGACCTGCTAGGGCGTCCTTCCGATGGTGGGCTCCGCCGCCGCATTCATGTTGCAATATCACTGGTCATGCTGGCCATTGTGCTTGTACTTAAAGCAGTGAACAACACCAGCCTGCTCGATGCCATCTATGTCATTGCCGGATATACCTACGGCCCGCTGCTGGGCCTGTTTGCCTTCGGTCTCACCACCCGCCGGCCGGTGAACGACCGCCTTGTCCCCGTCATCGCAGTAGCCTCCCCCCTCCTCTGCGCCGGCATCCAGTGGCTCAGCACCCACCTCCTGCACTACGCCCTCGGCTACGAGCTCCTTATGCTCAACGGCCTCTTCACCTACCTGGCATTATGGATTTCCGGCCGTCGGCAGGTGGTGTAATTCTGATGTAAGCCATTACGTCAACGGGGCAGTATGAGAAGACAGTCACCACGTTGGAGGAGTTGAGTATAAATTGAGGCGATTTTGAGGGCAATTCTTCCCCGATCTGCTTCGTGAAATTCATCTAAGCACGCAGATGTGGGTCTCAGAGCCTGTGACGGCGATTGCCGTGCTTAGATGGGACCTTGTTCCCCGCATCTAAGCACGCAGATGTGCTCCAGATGCGCTACAGCCTATATTGCCGTGCTTAGATGAATGTCACAAGGTGAATAGCTGGCAAAGTATATACTACTCTCCGCAAAAACAACTTGATACGGGAGCATGGAAGAGTCACAAATCATTAATAATGAATTTCAGAGGGTATGGCCGTGTGGCAAAGCAGGTGATTCTGCCGCTGAACTCATCGGAGTCAGTGTCTCAGATGTGGCAGCGCTGGCCTGTCGTAATCTATGTTAGTGACGCAGAAATAGTTGATACACAGGTAAATTACACTCTTCTGGCACAGTAGGCGGAGTATGGAGGTGTGACTATCGTTCAATGGAGAGCGAGAAGTTGTCGAAGCGGAATGTGACGGACTGGTTCGCCCAGGAACCGCAGAAGACCACAAGTGAAGAATTGTTGCCTGAGTTGATGTGAAGTGACATAGGGGTCATGTTGTCGTGATAAAGCAGATATTCCTTGTCTATCACCACATTGCCGCTGGTATCACGCACGCCGAAGTGGACACTGGATGTTACTGTTGGCAGAGAACTGCGCGCCTCACAAGTCAGGGAATAATTTGTGTCAGGCTGCACATTTACCAACTGTTTTGCAATTTCAACCCACTGTGTGCGATATTTTGGGATATCGAGAACAGTGACGCATTCTCCTTCTTCAATCATAGTGTTCTCACCAAGAATCCAACCATCAGCGCTGTCGAATGAACCGTTCAGGAGCAGTTCTTCATGTTTGTATCGTGATGAACACGAAGTGGCAGACAGCACCATGACTGCCAGTACAGCAATAGTGAAAACACTTTTATTCATAATCTTTAGGTGTCAGTTTGATATCATCGACAGTAACTTGCAGTCCGGCTGCCCCCCAGGTGCCGAAGAACACATCCAAAGATGTGTTGCCTCCGGAATTGAATTCCACCTTCACCTCGCTCCATTCTTCACCCATTGCCGGATTGATGTCGCATATAGTGCCGTCGGCGAGTCGTGCCCCCAAGTAAGCTTTGTCATAGCCAGCCACGTTAGCTTTCACGAAACCCGAAAGCACATAATCTGTGTTTTTGTGCACCGTCACTGTTTGTGTGCATGCATCTTTCCATACGCCATCTGCAGTGTTGGTAAGTCTGCAGGCAGTTTTGCCTGAATGTGCATCGTGGGTGGTGGAGGCATTGGGGGCCTTCCAAAGTGTCTTGTATGAAATCGATTCAGTTGGATGGTCTTCAAAGCCTCCTTCCCACAACATATTGAAGCCGTCCTCATCTGCTTTCAGCTTGGCGTGATAAAGAAAGATGTGCCATGTGTCGTAATTGACAGACGGATTGTTTGTGACAGAAGATGATACGAACCATAGGTCACGTCCGTCACAGAACCATGGGTGTATTGATGGACCATATGTACCGTTTAAAATGGGCTTTTCTGCAGACCACTCACCTTCTGGCACTGCTGCGTCGCGGTATACCAGGTAGCGCTGGTTTACAGTAAGATACATCATAACATAGCGCTTGTAGTAGGTATTGTATCGTACAGTCATCTCAGACACCTCCCCATTTGTCACAGGAACCGCCTCATCCTCGTCGAATGACCACCCGGTACCGTTCCAATACTGATAGGCACTTTTGTTCAAGACACTTCCCTCAGGCACTTTTGCAAGGTAAGCATGGCTGTGCCTGCCTGCCTTCGTCCCCCACATATAGACAGTACCGTCTTTCACCACAAAAGCCACTTGTACAAAGTTGCTTTCACCATCCCATTTTACACCGGTGCGCTGCCATGTCCTGCCGGAATCATCAGACTTCACAAGTTCGCTGTGATAGCAAGACCAGCTGTCGTTGTCACCACCCACTTTCCACTCTTTGACACTCATGTAACTTACATATTGAGTGGTTATCCCTTTGTCAGTGACGCTGAACCCGCCGGTAGGAATGCACGTAACCTCATAGCCTTCACGAGGTATTATCTCCATCCGCTTGTTGCGTCCTTCGTCCCATAGCATAGAATCGTAATAAAGTCCGTCTGTCAGGTCATGGTCTGTGCTGACAGCCACGGCGTTTGAGATCCAGTCTCCGCCGTAGGCGTTGAAATTGTCGCCGAACACGCAGAAGACAGAGCCGTTGCCGGCGTCCCACATATTTCCGAAATCTGTAGAAGACATTCCGAACCTCTTGCCGCTGTCATTCGGGTTCGGGATATCCTCGGCACTTCTGCCGATCACTCTTGCAACACGTTCGCAGTTCACGGCCAATATCGAGGATACCTTCTCGCCTCCCGGCACAGTTGCGAACTCATCCTGTTCCGGATCTGGTGTGACCGGTTCCTGAGGATCTGGGGTCGGATGAACACAGCCTAAAAACATAATTCCGGCCAATAAGCTAATTATCATTTTCCTTGACATAGTTTGATGGTGATATTCCGAATTTTTCTTTGAAACATTTTGCAAAATATGCTGGTGAAGAAAAGCCTGTGTCGAAGGCCACTTCACTTACTGGAACATTGCCCGCAGCAAGCAGCACAGCTGCCCTGGTGAGCCTGTATGAACGAAGCAGGTCGGTAGGTGTGAGTCCGAAGAGTGCTTTTGTCTTTCTGTAGAGCTGCACTCTCGAGAGACACAGATCAGAACTCATATCCTCTACCGACAGGTTGCAGTCGCTGTATCTGTTTTCAAGCAGTGACATCAAATGCTCTTTGAAAGGACTGTCGGCAGAAGGACTCTCAGAAAAGGATATGTCGAATACCTTTTCTTCATCAAGCTTGTTGCGGAAGTTGCTCTGCGCTTCCAGCCTATGCTCGATTATTCTGATAAGCTTGGCGCGAAGGTAATCTATGTTGAACGGCTTCTTGATATATTCATCGGCCCCTTCGGCAAGGCCGTAGAGCTGCTGGCTGTCATCCACAAGGGCGGTCAGCAACACCACAGGAATGTGGCTGGTGGCCATATTCTGTTTAATGTTGCGGCACAACTGGAATCCGTTTACATGTGGCATCAAAACATCGCTCAGAATCAGAGAGATATCCTGCTGCTGAATCTGCATTGTGGCTTCATAGCCGTTTGGTACTGCAATAACATTGAAGTTCTTTGACAGTTCGGCTTCAAGATAAGCACGTATGTCTTCATCATCCTCTGCAATCAGGATAGTTTCGTCAAACCATTTTTCCAACATCGAAGACACTATTGAACTGTCAAGCTCGGTTATATCATGTGCAGTGCAGTCCGTCTCTGCCGCCAGTTGCTCAGGAGTGAAATGCATATTACCTTTCTTGATTGTGAGGAAGAAGGAAGTGTGGTCGCCAGGTTCGCTTTCAAACGAAAGGCTGCCAGAATGCATCTCAGCATATTCCTTGCTCAAGTGAAGCCCGATACCGATACCGTGGCCCTGCGGATTGCCCACCGAATAGAAACGGTCAAAGAGATGCTGCTGGGTGTTAAGGTCCATCCCGCGGCCTGTGTCATGCACCTCAATCACAATATCGTTCTCATTTTCAGTCACTGAAACAGTTATGACACCAAACTTCCTTGAGTTTTTGAAAGCATTTGATATAAGGTTGATCAGCACCTGCTCTATTTTGTCGGTATCAATCCATACATACGGGTCACGGACCTCCGACACGAACTTGTAAACTATCTTTTCGCTTTCAGCGTATGTTTCGAAATATTTGACAATCTCTTCGGTCATAGACACGATGTCAACGCGGCGCGCCTTGATTGTCATTTTGTTGTTTTCAATCTTTCTAAAGTCAAGAATCTGATTGACTATCTTGAGAAGGTGCTTTGCATTACGCTGCAGCACCCAAATATCTTTTTTCAACTTGGGGTCGCTCTCATGCTTGGACAGATTGTCCAATGGGTTGATGATGAGCGTGAGAGGGGTTCTTACCTCATGAGAAAGATTAGTGAAGAACTGTAACTTCTGGTTGGAGAGAGTCTCAATCTCGGCATTCTTTGCTATCAGATCTTCTGTCTGCCTTTCAGTCTGTATTCTTTTCAGCTCAAGTTCGCTGTTTTTTCTCCGGATGCGGCGGTTGGCTGTAAAAGCCACCACCACAAGTGCGATCATTAATGCCAGAATGCCCCCCAGGACCGCCATTGAGGCATTCATATATTTCGATTTGGAAGAGAGTTCGTCCATCTGCTTCCTTTGGTCGTTGATGTGATTCTGATATTGCAGGATCTGCTCTGACTGAGCCTTGAGTGTGGCGGCGTTGCTTTCATCCACGATTGAGGATTTCAATGTGTATGTGCGCTCCACCGGCTCGCCGTTCAGAATCTTCATGGCTGTCTCCACCACAAACTCGCCTCCCGGAGGATAAAGAAACGAAGCGTCCATCCTGCCGTCAATCACTGCATCCACACCCACTATTGCATCTATGCCTATGAATCTGATGCGCGATGCAGCGGCGGAATCTCTGGCAGACATGGCATCATAGGCAGCAAGGGCCATATCGTCATTGTGACCAAAAACCAGGTCAAACTGGTTGTGATTCTGTATGTCCTCCACCCTGGCCTTTGCCACTGCAGGAAGCCAGTCTCCGCTGATGGTGGTCACTTTGTAGAGTGTGCCAATTACATCCATGAATCCCTGATGTCGGTCTTTTGCGGGTGACGAGCCCCGCAGACCTGAAATCTCAAGTATAGATGATCCTTCCGGGAGAACAGACTGCACATATCTGCCCACATCGCGTCCTATGGAATAATTGTCGGCACTGATGAATGTGGTGTATTCCTGCGATTCGATTTTACGGTCCCAGACAATTGTGGGGATACCGTTTCTGTATGCCTCGACTGCCGGTGCAGTGACAGGTTGCGATTCGTTGGGCGAAATTATAAGAAGGTCCACACCTTCTTCTATGAAATCACGGATCTGCCGCACCTGGACATCGGTGCTGCCGTGAGCTTCTTTAATAATAAGATGGAGGTTGGGGAAACGAGTCGCCTCAGCCTCCATCTGTATCATCATTATCTGCCGCCACATGTCATCGGAGCACTGGGAAAAGCCGATAGTATAGCTGTCCTCAGCCACTGAAGATTCTTTGCTGCATCCAGTAAGGATGACAAGAAACAACATCAATATGACGGCAGTTTTATTCATTTGTTACAATATTACTTCTTTGAAGCAAGAATTCCAAGAGCACTCTTTGACACTGAGTAAATCTGCGGAGCATAGAGCTCTGTGTTTGAAGGGTCTGCTACAAGCAGTTTTTCACCACTCCATTCACCTTCAGCAAGACCTGCGTCACGATAGACCAGCTGACCGGTTGTACGTGAACGATATACTGCCATGAATGCGTATTTTTCGGGGTTGTAAGCAACGCTCATGAAGTCTGTAGGGCCGTAGAATACACCTGTGGCAAGAGTTTCGTCGCCCTTTACATATCCTTCACCATCCCAGTATTCATATGCACCTGCAGAAGCCAGGTCGGCAGGTTTTACACGTGCCACATAGGTGCGTACATTTGAGTCTCCGGCAGCACTTCCGAACATGTATACATAGTCGCCCTTCTGGCAGTATGCAGCCTTGGCGAACTTGCCGTCGGCAGCAAAGCTGACAGCTTCTGTCCATGCAGCGCCGTCCTGTGATGAGAGCACTGCCACCTTGCTTGCAGTCCAGTCCTGCTCGGGATTCTCTTCTGTAATCTCTGAAAGGCCTCCATATGTGTAGCCGTGAACGTATGTGGTCTCACCTACTTTTACAATTGCTGTGGGGATGAAATCTTTTATATCGGTGGGAATGACTTCTGCAACGACAAAGTTTCCTGCCTGATTGATGCCGCATTTGATGAATGCATTTTCAACTGCTGTTCCGTCAACTGTGACATTGTGGAGAATACCGACTGTGGCAGTAGCGTCAACCACGATCTTTTCTGCAGAAGCAACTGCTTCCTTAGCTGCAGATGCTATTGAAGTGGCTGCAACTGTGGCATTGTCAGGAATGAATGAGTCATTTGATGAGCCTGAAGGAATAACCTTCATATCATCAAGGTCAACCCAGAGACCGTACCACCACCAGCCACCTAAGAATGCTGATGCTTCGGTATCGTCGATATTGTTGAATGTGAGGCTGTATCCTTCGTCCCAAGCGTCATTTCTATCTGCATTGTTTGTATTTACATCGTGGACTTCAGCAGCGCGGAAACCCATGTATGCGTTAAGTCCCCTCCATGCACCGCGATATTTGAGAGTGAGGTCGTATGACTGGTTTTTCTTGATGCAGACTGTCTGGACAGCAAGGTCATACCAACCCTCACCGTCATAAAACAGATGAAGCGAGCGGCCATCATAAGGTTCTGCCGACTCCTCTACAAGCTCATTCATGTACCAGAGTGACTTTGCCTTCCAGTCGGGGTCATTCTGAAAACGATCGAATGATCCGTCTGTGAGCATGTTGAATCCTTCTGGATCATCCTTTACAGGCGCATTGATGACATAGAGTGAAGCCACAGAAGAAGTGGGATTGTCAATGTCGACCTTGCCACCTTTGTTTTCGGGGTCGTCTTTTCCATTGCAGGAAGAGACTGCCATCACTGCAAATGCAGCGGCAATGAGGAAAAAGTACTTTTTCATAATAATTGATTATTAGGTTTATAATTGATTGATGATTTATTCCGGATAACCGTCGTTCTGTTTGAGTCTGGGATTAGAAATCCGCTGGTCCTGTGGAATCGGAAAGAGTTTCAGATGGTCGTCGTTCTTCGGTGCATGTGCCCACCAGGTACCTTTTGTATAAACATCGTCAAAACGCAGCAGCTGCTCGCGCCGCATTCCTTCTCCGCAGAGTTCCCTGCCTATTTCGTTGAGGAACTCACCGTATCTCACATTCACACCGTCAACTATAGTGTTGGCAGAAAGCTGCTCTGCAGTAAGCTTGCGTTCGCTTTCCGGCAAGTTGTCAGAGAATGATCTGGCTCTGACCATATTAACGATGTCAGCAGCACCCTGGGCATCTCCGGCACGCAGCAGGCACTCTGCCTTCATGAGCAGTGTCTCGGCAAAACGATACACCGTCCAGTCCTGGTCGGTCTCCCACTTCTGCCCAATCTTGATCTCGTATTTGCCGAAGCGGTAGCCGTCAAACTCATCGGCGGCAGTAACACTCGAGATGTGATTGATATGATTGTACGGTTTTGTCTTGCCTACAAAATAAAGCGAGTCTCCAGTCACATAATCATACTGCTGCCCCATGAGGTAGGTCTTGGCATATCTCCTGTCATGGTCTGTGCCTTCAATCAGATTGTGTGAGACAGGATCTTCCTGTGCATCCCAGACCTCTTCCACATACTGCGGGTTTGCACGCATACCGTTATATCCTGCCGACGAGGCGTTGTATACTGGCTTGCCCTGATAGTGCATTGTCTTGGCATAGATGCAGTGCAGAATCGGATGGCCTCCCACAGCAGTGGTTTCATCATAGGGGATCGAGAAAATCACTTCTGATGAAGTGTTGTTCTCAAGACTGAAAGGTTTTGAGAAGTCAGCATCCAGGGAGTACCTGCCTGACGAGATGATTTCGTTGCATAGAATCAGAGTGCTGTCGCGCTTGCAGGCATACTCGGGTCCGAGCCATGCCTCGGCATTGAGATAGACTCGCGCCAGCATGTGTTTTGCCGCCCATTTATTGAATGTGCTGTAGGTGCGCTCTTCTGGCAGATAGTCCATATTTTCGCGTATCTCACTCACAACAAAGTCATATACTTCCTTTCTGGGATGTGTCTCAGGAAGATATCCTTCGGGGATATTGTAGTCTGTCTCGATTGGAACATTGCCGAAAAGGCTGAGAAGATGGTAGTAATAATGCGCGCGTGCCACCTTGATTTCGGCGATTGTGCGTCTGTCAAGCTCTACGCCGGCAGATTCCAGTTGGTAGAGCACACGATTGCAGCAAGTGTTGATACCATACCACAGATGATTCCAGACTTCGGAGAAATGCGGGTCGGTGGTGTACCACTCATGCTTGTTCAGTCTCTGCCATATACCTTCATCGTTCCATCCGCCATCGGTGTTGATAGGAACCACCCATGCGTCAGTGCCAAGTTCATATAGATCCCAGACACTTCTGTCTTCGTAAAACCATCGCATCTGACCATACACAGGTGAAAGAATATAGCCCGAAGTAACATCAGCCGATTCCATCAGCTGGTCAAGCGTGATATCGCTGTAATATTTCGGCTCAAGATTGGTGCATCCCGCAAGCAGGATGACCGCCGTCAATGATGCAAATATATGTTTCTTCATAATGCTAAGTTTAGAAAGTTACTGAAACACCTGCGGTCACTGATTTGAGTGTGGGATACTTCTGCAGCCTGTCCACACCGGGAGTCAGGCCTGTGATCACCACTGCTTCAGGGTCCATGCCTGTGTACTTGGTGACAGTGAGGAGATTTTTGCCTGTGACATAGAAACGGGCCGACTTAAGCCAGTTGGTCTTTGAGCTCCTGACAGTGTAGCCAAGAGTGACATTGTCAAGTTTTACATACCCGCCTGGCTCAATGTAATAGTCACAGTATGTAGAAGGAGCATAATTGTAATAGTCGCCCACCATTTCGTATGCACTTCTCGGAACATTGTATGTCTGCACCCATGCAAGTGTTTCATACATCATTCTGTACTGGTTCAGGATTGAATATTTGAATGCACCTCTGAATGACATTGCAAAGTCGAGGTTCTTATAGGTGACACTTGTGTTGAAAGCGCCGAACATTTTTGGAATACCGTTTCCAATGACAGTCTTCTGGTCTTCTCCGGCAGCTGAATTTTCCGCACCCACTATTCTCCATGATGATCCGCCTCCCTTCAGTCCGCACTGCTGCCAACCATAGAAGTTTCCTATGGGTTCGTTCGGATCAACTCTGTGAGAATATGTCTGAACATGTGACATGTTGCCAAGTTTGAGATATTCGAGCGTATATTTCTCGTTTGAGAGCGAAACCAGCTTGTTGGCGTTGTAGGACACATTCGCACCAACTGTCCAGATGAGATCCCTTTTCTTTATGACATCGCCGTTTATGCTGAATTCAATACCCTTGTTTTCAAGCGAACCGACATTTGCCAGCATATTGTTGGTTATGTTTGGAGGTGTTGGAACAGTGTAGTTGTACAAAAGGTCTTTTGTATAACGGTAATATGCATCTACAGCACCGTATACCCTGGAGTCGAACAGTGCATAATCCAGACCCACATTCACTTCGTGCTTTTCCTCCCACTTCAGGTCGGGATTGGGATTGTTTGTGGGAATGATGCCGTTTATCCACATGCCGTTCACATACGACATATAGGCGGTGTTGAAGTTATACAGAGCTGTGTACTGATATGCCGATGCCGGCTCCGTTCCGGTAACACCGTATCCGGCGCGCAGCTTGAGGTCGCTGACCCACTTTACATTTTTCATGAAGCCTTCGCGTGAGATGCGCCATCCGGCACTCACCGCAGGGAACCAGCCCCATCTGTTGTTCACGCCGAACTTGTCACTCCCTTCCCTTCTGAGGCTCACCATCAAGAGATACTTGTTGGCGTAATTGTAGTTGAGTCGGCCATAGAATCCGGCAAGCTTCCGTTCCCATTTGTATGAGTCAAGAGTGGACAGACCGTCGATAGTAGAATTTGCAATGCCTATGTTCCAAACCCCGAATCCATCAACCGGCATGTCGTAGGCATTCATGCCCCAACGCTGGTAGACATATCTGTTGTAGCTGTATCCGGCAGTTGCAGTTATGCCATGGTCGCCGAAGTATTTTGAATAATCGGCCTGCATCTCAAGTGTGCGGTCGTCACCGTGTCCGCCATGAAGATTGGCATATCCTTTCTTGCCACCATATACTGCATCGTATGTCTTGTGGCTTCCCCACCATTCGTTATTGTTGAAGTCACCCTGGTATGAACCTGTCACACTCAGAGTAAGCTCTGGTATCAGTGTAAGTGCAAGACGGCCGCTCATGGCAAGCTGATTATATTTGTCCACGCCACGCCATTCATTTGCAGTACATATCGGTGTCTCTGCGTTGGTCATATAGTAGTTGCCGTCAGGGTCGTACATCGGGAATGTAGGATTCCACTTCGAAGCATTGTCGTAAAGTTCGTCGGGCACATATCCGTGGTCTGCCAGCTTGTCACTGATGTTGACCGAAGCCTTCAGCCTGCCGTCAAACATGGAGTGGTCTATCTTCAGCTTTATGGCAAGTGACTCGTCGAATGAATTCTGGTAGATACCCTGTCTGTTGGAATATGTGGCGGAACCGATATAGTTTGTGCCGGCATTTCCACCACGGATCGAGATATGGTGGTTATGGCTTATCGGGTTTCTTGTGATTGCCCCAACCCAGTCAGAATTCTCACCGTAGTCCTGAGGTTCTATATGGGCCTTATTGAGGGCTGCCTGGATATCAGGATCTGCCATCACAGCCCGCCACTCTTCTGCATTGAGGCGCTGGTCGTCATTTTCCATCATATCAGCCTTTACATAACCTTCGTAGCTAATTTCAGCCATTCCACTGCCGGTGGACTTGGTGGTGATTATTATGACGCCATTGGTGCCACGTGTACCATAGATGGCGGCGGCAGAACCGTCTTTAAGCACATCTATTGATGCAATGTCTTCAGCTGCGACTGAATTAAGCGATCCGCCGACTATACCGTCTATCACAACAAGAGGTTCCGACGATGCCGCAAGGGTTGAGATGCCTCGGAGCGAAATGCTTGGCGATGCTGCAGGATCGCCTGATGTGATGGCCATACCAAGACCCGCCACCTTGCCCTGGATAAGCTGAAGGGGTGATGATACACCGCCTTTTACAAACTCGTCAGATTTCACTCTGACGATAGATGTTGTGATCTCTTCCTTGTGCATCGAGCCATATCCTATCACAACTGTTTCCTGAAGACCGATAGAATCTTCTTTCAAGGACACATTAATTGTATGACTGCCATTAACAGGCAGAACCTGTGTTATCATTCCTATGAACGAAAACTCAAGCTTTTCTGTATCATCAGCCACATTTACAGTATACTTTCCGTCAAGGTCAGTTACACTGCCAGTGCCGGACTGAACACAGCGCACTCCAACTCCTGGAAGAGGATCCCCGTAAGAATCGGTGACTGTGCCGGTCACTTTGATGCCCTGGGCAAAGGCCACAATACCTGCCAGACTTAAGAACGCACTTAATATAAATCTTTTCATACGTACTACTCATTTACAACAGTTGTATTCAAATCGCCGTACCAGTAGTTTGTGGCATAATAATCCACAGTTCCATTGTGCCATGAGAGCATCTCGAGGTCAAACTGGAACCTGCTTGAGAAGGGAATCACATCAAGAACTCTGGTGCGCAGGAATGCGTTGTAGCCGTGCGACGACTCCTCGTCGGCTCTGGGAGCTCCTCCATAAGGGGTAAGGAAAGGCACTACGGGAGCCCAGGAGCAGTTGAAGTAGTCTTCAGTACCGGTACCCATGAATGAAGGAAAGACATCGTCGTCAACGAATATCTTCTCGTCGCCTTCGCCATACCAGTCCACTGCATGGTTGTTGAGTGACAGAAGGTCGCCCACATACACGCCACGTCCGCAGATTGTAATGTCGTTCCAGTCAAGATTCTGGTCTGAATCATAATCGGGGCTCACAGGAATTGCCTCCTCGCACTTGTGTGTGACGTGGAAATAGAGCGAATTGTCTGTCCAATTGTAGCTGTCTACAACTGCGGTCAAAACCACATGCACCACTTTGTCAGCCGTGTTCTTTACTGAAAGCGAAGCGCTTGATCTGTAAGGCATAGGGAATCTGCACTTCACATGTCCGTTATTGTTTGAAAGCCACCAGCTTTCCACCTCCGGTGCACCGATTCCGGCTCCGGCAAAATGTGCAAGAGGAGCGTTCACGGTTTCTGTACCGTCAAACACTGCACTGAGTGAGAGTGCCTCCACATTATCTGTCTTGACGTCAAGCAGAGTTATTTCATTTGCAATGCTGTCGGGCTCGGGCAGCCATATTTCGAGAGTCTGGCCATGGTTGAGATAAGTCTCCATCGATGTTGGGCCTCCACTCACCTTGCTTGTGCCGGCAAGTGCACCGCCCACTTCCTGAATCTTGGCTGTCAGAGATTTTGCTTCTTTCAGGGAAAAAGTCTTCACTATTGTGCCCTCTGCATATTTTCTGTAACCGATATGGTAGTATCTCGGAATCTTGACTGTGATGTCAGGCTCCTCGAAAGTAATTCTGCAAGATTTTGCGTAAGGGATTGGCAGGAAGAATGTGTTGCCCCCCACCCCTTCCATAGCAGTCTCATAGTGGGTGTGGGTGAGTGAAAGCGCCTCTGGAAGATCCATTGGAAATCTTTTCATGTCGTAGGCTGGAATCTCTATATGAGGCTTCTCCGCACCGTCGAGATATATTCTGATGGTGCCGAATTTTTCTTTTGTGGTCATCCAGATGCGGGTCACGGCGCCAGGACCTTCAAGGTCTGCCATCACCTTTTCATATCTGCCTGCCACGGTGTCAAGGCGTTCGTAGCCAGCCCCGTCGTCGTTTGCCCACCAGCCGGGCTCACCGGGTCCTGTGGTACGGCGGTCATAAGAACTCACCTGGGCCTGCTTGTATTCAATTGTGGGATAATATGTGACAGCATCCCTGTCGACCATTTCATCCAACAATGATTCGAGTGTTACATCGTATGCCTCCTGCGTGCCGCCCGAGCAGGCAATGCAGAACAGTGCGATTGAAATCAGAATAAATGACTTTTTCATAGTTTTATTGTCTTTTAGGCGTCCATGCGCCTGCTTGAGTACAAACATACGCTGCTGTCTCCACGGCAGCTTCGTGGGCTTCACGGATAGTCTTTCCGTTGAGCAGAGAACCTATGAAAGCGCCTGAAAAGGCATCACCGGCACCAATACAGTCAACCACTTCAACCTTGGGGGTCTGAAGTGTGGACTTGCCGCCTTTATAGTAGACAGAACTGAATTTGTCGCCTCCAGTAAGCACCAGCATCTTCAAACCATATTGTTTCATAATGTCTGTGCACATATCATCCACGCTCCATCTCTCATAACCGAAGAGAGGCCTGATGGTCTCTATTTCGTCATCGTTGATCTTGAGCACGTTTGACATGTAGAGAGTTTCTTCAATCAACTCTTTGCTGAAGAAATGCTGTCGAAGGTTGATGTCATACACACGGAGAGCATCTTTTGGAGTGGCTGCCACTATGGTTCTGGTAGTGATGCGGCTCTCATCGCAGCGCTGGGCAAGAGTGCCGTAGCTGATGGCGCTTGCTTTACCGGCAAGCTTCAGTGCGTGCGGGGTCACAGGGATATGGTCCCATGCCACACCTTCGCAAATAGTAAAGTTTGGCTGTCCGTTGGTAATGGCCACCTGCACAGTGCCGGTGGGATAATCCACCCTGCTGACTTCCATGTTGATTCCATGGGCACGTGTAACTTCTGCCAGTTCGTCTCCCAGCGCATCATTGCCTATTGCGCTCACTGCCCATCCTTCTGTACCGTTCTGCGAAGCGTGGTACACAAAGTTGACAGGAGCACCGCCGGCTTTCTTTTCGCCTGTCGGCAGGATGTCCCACAGATACTCTCCTATTCCTATTACTATCGGTTTCATATTACTCGTCAAGTTTGAGTTCGTGCTGAATCTGTTCAAGAGTCTTACCCTTTGTCTCAGGGATGAAGAAACCGATGAAGATGCATGCAATGAGCAGAAGGGCCGCGAAAATGCCGAACGCCACATTTGTGCCCAGTGTGCTCTCCATCCATGGATAGAACTGTACAACTATGAATGCACATGCCCAGCTGATTGCAGTTGAAAGAGCCATTGCAGTACCCCTGATATGAGAAGGATACATCTCCGAAGTAACAACAAACAGCAGCGGAGAAAATCCGAGCGCGAAGAATGCAATGAAACAGATGATTGCCACAAGAACTGCAACCGAACTTGGTGATGCAATTGAATAAGCGTATGCCAGATATGCCAGGCTGAGGCACGATCCCGCACCGCTCACAATAAGCAGGGCCTTTCGGTTGAACCGGTCTACAAGCCAGATGGCAATGATGGTGAAGATGAGGTTTGCGATGCCGATAAATACAGTCTGCAGCAGAGGATCACTTCCCACACCAAGCTTGTCAAGAATGCCGGGAGCATAATTCACCACCACATTGATACCGGTGATCTGTTGGAAGAAAGCAAGCATGGAGCCAAGGAACACAACGTGGCCGATCTTACCTTTGAAGAGTTCGCCGAATTTGGCTTGATTCTCTTTGCTTTCTGCTGGTGCAGTCAATATTGCATCTGCATCGCCTTTCGCAAAGCCGTATTTTGACACAGCTTGTTCAGCTTCGGCTCTCCTGCCTTTCAACACAAGCCATCTGGGGCTTTCCGGCATGAGGGTGAGCAGAAGCAAATCTATCAGTGCGAAGAAGAAAGGCAGGCTGAGCATTACATGCCAGTTGTCTTTGATGATATAATTGAAGCAATAAGCCAGAAGGATTCCTATCACTACACCAAACTGGTAGAATGAGACGAAGGTGCCGCGGAGATTTGCGGGTGATACTTCTGAGATGTATGTTGGAATGGCTGCGGAAAGAATACCTACACCGAAACCGCCTACAAACCTATAAGCTGTGAGGATGAACCATCCTGGTGTATAAAGCCAGCACCCGAGGCCGGAAAGACCGAGAAGGAGTGCCGAAACGAACAGCATTGGCTTGCGTCCGAACTTGTCGGCCAGACTTCCCCCAACAAGTGCGCCGAAAAGGCACCCAACGAGCAGCGATCCGGTGATGAATCCTTTTGCAAGTGAAGATAGAGTGAATTCTGCCTCGATCAGATTGATGGCACCGGAGATGCCACCCAGATTCAGGCCTACGACAAGTGCGCCAAAGGCGGCGATAACTGCGTAAATGATGATTTTGATCTTTTTCATATCATGAGTATTAATTGTTGTCTGTCTGCTGCTTGCGGTCATCATACTGCCGCTGGCATGTAGTATTGCAAATTTCAACAATAAACTCGATATGAAATATCAAAATTGTTACAACTGTTATAACAATTGTTTCCTTACACCAGTTGGTTCACTCTGATACGCATAATTTCGTTACAAATATTTCCGTAATGCATATTTGGTTATATTTCCTATGATCTTAAGCAGACAATAAGCGTAACAGTAGGCGGTTTTGATGCTGAGCTGTGCACGTCGGCGTGAAGCTGCAGCAAAAGTGGGTGTTTTTGACGCTGAACTCATCTGCGGTTGATGTTACAGGGCCGGCTGGCTCTGTGGCGGCTCAGCCTCTGGGTGACGGCGTATTGCCATCTATCCTGTCACGAAATACATATTTGACCGAAAACTTGAGGATCGCGACAGAATATTTTATGATAAAGTGTATCTGATTTTGCGACTGACAATTTTTATGCAGAAACGAAGAGTCGTGACAATGAGGTTGGAACGGTCGGTCGTCTGTGGTCGTGACCAATTCGTGGCGCATAAGTAATTGGCACACAGGCAGATAACAAAAACAGCCCCTCATAAATTTTAGGGGCGGTTATGCTTAAATTATTGATTGTCAGTATGTAATGCGCCATGGGGTCCGGCCCTGCCGCACAAAAGAAGCGACTGCCAGAATGGGTCTGGGCATATCAGCTCGTTGATGTGACATGCTATGAATTAATTACTTATATTTGTAGAATGAAGCAGATATCAATCATAATGGCAGCGCTTCTGCTGCTGGTCGGGAGTGCATCGGCACGAGAGTTTGAGGTATACGGTCCGCAGGGCGGGTTGTCGATGAAGATTTCTCTGCCGAAAGGATTCAACACCGCAAAGGACAGCTGCCACATGGTAATCCTGATGCACGGCATCTTCTCAAGCAAGGATTATCCGCCCATGCCTCAAATCGCACGGGCGCTGGCAAAGGAAGGAACAGCCTCTATCCGTTTTGATTTTGACGGTCATGGAAACAGCGAAGGAGCCATGGAGAAGATGACCATTGCAAACGAGCTGGCTGATGCAGAAGCAGTCTGGGATTATGCTGCGGCACTCCCCTATGTCACCGGCATTTCGCTCCTGGGACATTCTCAGGGCGGAGTAATCGCCAGCATGACCGCAGGAAACTCCGATATCGATGCAGAGGCTCTGATACTGCTTGCACCTGGCGCTGTCATCAAAGAAGCCGCTCAGGTTGGGCATTTCTTCGGCAACACATTCGACCCGAAAGACCCGCCGCAATATATCAAGTGCTTCCACCATTACAAGCTTGGGCGCGACTATCTTATCCAGACGCAGGAGCTTGATATCTATGGGGCGTCAGCAGCCTACACCGGCCCTGTCTGCATCATCCACGGCTCGAAAGACGGCATCGTCCCGCTGTGGTGCAGCGAAAAATACAATGACATATATACGCATTCCGAAATGCACATTGTCGAGGGCGAGAACCACCTCATCATCAAGAAGCGGAAGGAAGTCATAGCTTTGATACTTGACTTCCTGCACAGAAACCAATAAACAGCAGGATAATGACCGATTTTGCAGCCATTGATTTCGAAACAGCTAATGGCATCCACCTATGATATGATCCGCGTCTTCTGGAGAATTAATCATACAGCCTGCTACCTTGGCAGATACAGTTTCTCGACGGCGATGTTGCTGCGGGCTTCGGCACAGTCGAGACGGCGGGCGTCGGTGCTGTAGATCATGTAGAGCGAGCCGCGCTCTTCGTAGAATGTATAGTAATGGATTCCCTCGGCGACGAACTTTGTCTTTACTGGCGTAAGTGTGTAGTTGTCTGGATCTATTCTGAAGAACCTGCAGGTAGCACGGAATACAGAGCCGTAGCCTTCGACTGACGATGCGCCGTCGACATTTACGCAGAGGTAGTTGTCTCCCTTCCAGGTGAAGAACTCGGGACGGGCGGTGATGGATTCGGGTATTACTTCAATGTTTGTAAACTCGCCTGTGGCAACATTCCACTGCCCATATACGCAGCCCTGGCAGTTCTGGAAACGGGCCGCGAATCCGAAGATGTCGCCGTCGAGCGGATACACTACAGCCTCCCAGAACGAGTTGCCGGGGAACTTGTCTGAGACATCGGGAATTGCAACGGTCTCCCAATGGTAGAAGTCGGTCGACTTCATAACAAGGCATGTGAAGTCTGCCCCTACTTCCGAAGCACAGCAGTAGTAGATACCGTTGTGTTCTGTAATCATCACGTTGAGTCCCAGCCCCATGCACTGTACAGGACCGCCGTCGAGAACATTTGCGCAATGTACATCGGCCTGCGTATTGTAAGTGTCAAGGACATTGTACAGGTTCATCGGACGGCCGTCAAGGGTGATTATCTCAGCCTCGTTGTCGAAAGTCTGGCTGTCGAGGTCAAAGGTGCGTGCCACATATGTTGCGGTGGAGTCTACAGAAGGACAGTAAAGCAGGTAGAGTTTGTTGCCAGCAATATAGCCTGTAGGGTCATAAGGGGCACGCCATGTGTCACTTATGCCGTCACCGGCAAGAGCCACATCTATGAACTCTACCTTGTCCAGCTCCGATGTCTTCCATTTAGATATCTTCAGGTCTATGTCAAGGTTGCCGGGGCGCTCTTTGGTGGTAAGATATCCGGCATTGTATGCGCCGTAATGATATCCGTTGTATTCACCTATGTAGCGGAAGTCGTGTGACATGAGCTCTTTCGATGGGTCTGAAACATTTCCGAGCAGTTCGTCAGAAACTGTATGGGTGCATGAAAGAAGCGCCAGTATAGCGGCCGAAAACAGGATGATCTTTTTCATATAGTTATTCTTTGATTTTTCTCAATGTTTCAAGACGGAACGCTCCGGGCCATGCCACAAGCCAGTTGTTGATACGGTCGGGACGGGACACCGGAGGTGCTTCAACTGCCGGCAGTGCCGCAGCCACAGCAGCATCGGAGGTGGGCGCATCCACGCCGAATCCCCAGTAGGCCTCATAATATGCCTCGTTCTGAGCTCCGGCAGGGCGGAGGCAGCCGTTCACCACCAGTGTGCCGTCTGATATCAGCTGGCAGCAGTTCGCCCAGATTGCATCGGCTTTCTCTTTCCACTGCCTGTCTCCGGTGAGACGCGAAAGCTCTATCCATTCAGGCACCCAGAGTGCGGCATAATAGTCGAGATGGTGGTGCTGCACAGAGACGCTCGTGGCGCCGAAAGTGTGATATCCGCCCTGGGTGAAGGCATCATCTTCGGGATATATTCCGTCGTAATGCCAGAGCCATGTAGAGAGGTAATATGATGTCTGGAGGGCATCGTTGAGATACTCCTGGCTGCCAGTCTGCTTATAGAGGCTGATTGATGACCGCAGAAGCGAAATGGCCGATTCCTTGTCGATGCACCAGGTATCGAGCGCACCGGCAGTTGTGAATCCGTTTTCACGAAGCTCAGCCACATAGAAACTGTATGCCTTTACTGCAGACCGGTAATAATCTTCATTGCCGCTCACCCTGTATGCCTCCAGCATTGCCGGCACCATGAAGCAGCCCACCGTGCCCTCTCTGTAGATGCACTCCCCTTCTGTGGTCCATCCTTTTGCATAACATCCGTCTGCCTGCTGGTCTGACATCACAAAATCACAGATTGCGAAAGCCAGCTCACGGTAGTTGGGGCGGTCGGCCCCGCATGCTGCGGCAAGTTCGTATGCCTTGAAATAGTTGAGCGCGGTGGTGCCCAGGTTGCATGCATCTATCCTGAAATCGGTCCCGTCAAGTATCTGGTCGAAAATGGGCAGGAAAAGCCCGTTAGGCAGACGGCAGTTATCTGCCCAGCAGTCAAGCACCGCCATTCCCTTTTCAAAAGATTCCATGTTGCCGCTGTCCAGATAATCCTGCAGGAAAGAGCACCCAAGACTGATGTTCTGTCCGCACCATCCCGATTCATAGCGGCGCCCCTGGCGTTTGTACCATCCTCCGTTGCCGTCGGGAAGCAGTCCGATGTTGAAACCGCGGAAAACGCCCTCCTCTGCCCAGAGAGATTCCTTGAAGTATCTTATGCCGAGCTGCCAGACTTCATCGTCAGAAGGAACATCGAACTGAGGATGCTCCATATTGTTCCAGCACCAGTCCAGGAACTGCCTCCTGGCGGTGTGTCCGGGCTCGACAGGGCACACAGAGATGTATTGGACAATCCTTACCTCGTCACCTTTTGAAAGGTTGGTGCTGCGCCGCCATCCTGCCGAATACTTGTCTCTGCTGCAGTATGTGAAAGGCATCTCCTCCTCGGGCCAGATGATTCTGTGCGTGACAGATTCTGGCTCCGGCATTATGCCGCACGAGAAGTCCTGGGCAGCGCATTCTGGCACGTCAGACCAGGTTGCCACGGCATAATTGCCGCCTTCGCTGTAGACTGCACCGGGGATAGGTGTCCTACGGTACGAATAAGTGTGCCACAGCCCATTTGTAGAGGCATCTTTGGGTTCGAACCCCTGCCCCCAGTGGTTGCCGTCGTAAGAAACCGAAGGTATCATCCACCACGAGGCCTTCGAACAATGCCTGAAGTCCACTTCTATCCTGGCATTGCAGACATCTTCTTCAGCTGTGAATGTCCAGTTGATCCTGAAGATTCCCTTGTCAAGTTTGCTTATTTGTTGCTTATATGTTATACCATCACTGGCACAGACTGTTACATTGCCAATGGTTGCATCACCGCACACAAGGCAGCCACCCTTCCAAACATATTTCTCTTCACCTTTACAGGCTGCCAGAAGCAGCGTGAAACAAGCCAGCAGGATAATGGATTTTTTCATAGCCCCACCTCCATCTGGTCTTTCAGTTTCACCTTGTATCCTTCGTAGCCTACGATATAGGCGCGGAACTCATTCTTGCCTGTCTCATATTGATACGACATGCCGGGTTCGTACATGATAAGGTTCGACTGCAGGAAATGCCAAGTTACGGAAGCCTCCACCGAACTGCCGAAAAACTCGGGAGCAGTGAATTCAACATTCTCGGGAAGTTTTATGTCCAGGATATGGCATTCGATGTACTGCGAAACGGTGAACTTCACATTTGACTTCCTCATCTGGTCGGAAATTGTGATTGTGGCCGACCTGCCGTTTGTAAGAGCCTTTATGTCGAGCAGAGATATCGGAGCGACGTCGTAATATATCTTCCGTTCTAGTCCGTTTTTCTCAATGCGGTTGAACTTGAGCCAGTCGTCCGACTTTGGCTCCACTACACGGACCGGGTCGACGGTGGAGGTGACTTCCAGGACAATCTCTCCTCCTTCTCTGTCCATAACGAAATCCCTGGGACCTGTGATTTTCAATACCGGGGTGTCAGGCAGACCGTCCTGTGAAATGTGCAGGGTGTCTGTGGCTTTTTCAACATAGAAAATAATGTCGGCACTGCGGGCTGCGGCCGAATCGTTGAGCCCGGCACTTATTTCATACATCTTGACCTCTGTCAGCTTAGGGTCTGACGAGCTTCCTTTCTTGTCTGATTCAGTCACTGTAAGCCAGCCTGCATCGTCAGGAAGAGTGAAACTTGCAGGTGCGGTGCCTGCAACCTTCACGGTAAAAGTACCGCCGGTATATGTAAACTGATTTGATTTCGGATTAATTTTCACAGCCCATTTTCCTCTTTGACCCGCAGGCCCAGGCTGATCCACCTTGCTGCAAGAAACTGCAGCAGACAGTATTACTAATATGATGAATGCTGCTCTTTTCATAGGCTTAAATAAAATCTGATTTGAATTGCTCCGTATAGGATTGTAACCAGATGCGGGTCGTATGTAATAAGGCCGGAAGGGTTGAATGATGCACTTCCGTCAACATTCTCTATCTCCACATCTTCGTCAAGCAGCACTCTCGCCTCGGGGAAAGTGGTGATTGTGACCATATTGTCTTCAGGATGATATTCCAGCCAGCTGTTCTCTTCAAGCACAGACTTGTCGTCGAAAGCGTAATAATGGTTGCTTGACGCGCCGCCGTAGCAATATGGCAGAGGAGTCCACTCTCCCGTCTCATAATCCTTGAAGAACGGTGCGAATCCTTCACCGGTCTGGTGCGAAGCAGGAACTGCAACATCTGAAAAGAATTCTGTCCTATACAATGCCATTTTGTTGCCTGAGATGTGCCTTTCCTCAGAAACAATCCCGAGAAGCTTTCCGTCAACACCGATCTTTCCAACAGCGATTGTAATGTCTACCGGGGAATAAGCCTCCTGCCAGAGGTTGACCTCCACGGTGTTGTCTTCATGAGCCATGATGCCGTTGTAATACACCGGGAACTGAATCTCAGGAGCAGTGGAGTCTGGCCGGCGGATATTTGTCCACATCGTGTGGTCGTAAGGGAATTCACCCAGGTCGGGAAAGGCATAGAAGCCGTCTGAAGAGCCGCCCCATCCGAAATTTACGTGGATCCTGCCTTCGCTGTCATATCCGTCAATGATGAAACAGTGCGACGATTTCCTGTCTCTTGCCGTGGCGGTGTACAGAACGGGCTGGTCTCTGTCTATCTCTTCGGCGATTCTGCGGTACCAACTCTCTGGTGTAAGATATATCCCTGAATTGTATGACAGCGCTACAATGCTACGGTCGTAGTCCATATATCTTGAAAGTCCGTTGGCGGCACCGTCGGTATGTCCGCCGGAACTTCCAAGACCGTATTCCATCGATGCCATGAGTCCGGCGTCAAGCATCAGCTGCGCCACGGCATCTCTCTGTTCCCTGGTTTCGGATCCATTATATTTCAGTGGCATCAAATCCCATTTGTAGTCATAGTTGATTTCGTGCCCTTCCACAACCGAGCCTTTCTCTGTCCTTGCATTTGGAAGAGTTCCGGACCCGCGCATGGGCCACTGGTGATATCTCATCAGGATTGCCGTAGCTGTGGCCACACAGCCTGTGATGGTGCGTTTGCCATCCACCATAGGGCAGAAACCATTGTAGGGGAACCCCTGGTCCCACTTTGCTGTCTCAAGGACATGCTGCCCAACTGCATCAGCCTTTGTGCGCGGACCTTCAAGCCGCTGCCATTCACCTGTTATGGCGGAAGAAGGCGCGGCCTTGCTGCCGGCAGCTTTCATTATGCTTGCCCCAAGCTCGTCAAGCCACTCGCGGGCGGCATCCGGGACATTGTCAGGGTCGAAACATCCTTCATCAGAATATGCAAGGACAGGCTTCACTGCATCGTCAGCAGCCACAATCACGAATCCACTGCCGTCTGTCGAATTGAAAATATAATAGAGTCCTTCAGAATAGGATTTTGTAAGAGCGTTCTGGACAGGTTCCACCCGGGTGCCGGCATCAATCCGCTGTAGAAAGCTCTCCGCAACTTTCTTCGCCCTGCTGTATGTAACATTATCAGCATATGAGCAGATAGAAAGAGCCATAAGGCAGCTGCACAACAATAATAATCTTTTCATCACATCTGTCATTTGAGCAACACAAATATATGTATAATTTATTATACAATATGAGTATCTTTACCCTTTAAAACGAATCAAACCAGAAAGACTGATGAACATAATCGAGTTATTCAAGAAGATCTGGCCATATGTAAAACCCTACAAATGGCTGGTACTCATCACATTGATCCTGACTCTCGCAGGGTCACTCTTCGCTCAGGTCAACGCCATAGTGCTTGACCGCACCGTAGATGCGGTTAACGCGCTGGTCGGAGCGCACGACTTCGCATGGTCGAAGGCGGCGCGAATCCTTACAATCATAACTATCGTCCTCCTTTCAAAGGAAATCCTGTCGGCACTCATCACTTTCCTTCAGAGCTATTTCGGCGAAAGGATGCGCGTGTTCGTGTCAAAGGACCTTTCACAGGCAGTCATCGACAAGATGCTCACCTTCAGAATGGCATTCTTCTCAAAATCAGAGAATGACACAGGTAAGTTGCAGACAAGGATAGACCAGGGAGTGAGCAGCCTCTCCAGAACCGTGCAGAACTTCTTCATAGACCTCCTGCCCCTCTTCACAAGCGCTATCCTGGCACTCGTGCTGATGTTCTCGGCCAATGTATATGTAGGATTGACGGCCCTCGGTATTGTGCCCATCTATATCTGGATCACAATCAGCCAGGCCCGCAAGTTGAAAGGCTGGCGCCGCAACATGCGCAGCCTGCGCGAGTTCAAGAGCCACGGTGTGATGAACATCATAGAGAGCATCAACGTGATCAAATCTTTCAACAGAGAGCAGATCGAGAGC
The DNA here is from genome assembly GCA_045617865.1 of Bacteroidales bacterium. Lineage (GTDB taxonomy): Bacteria > Bacteroidota > Bacteroidia > Bacteroidales > UBA932 > Equibacterium. The sequence continues at coordinate 49,226 of JAZLJK010000017.1, forward strand.
AAGAAGCAGTGGGATATCCAGACTGAGTTCACCGACAACCAGATGCTCGTGCGCAAGACATCGTTCTATTACAACGGTCTGAAGAGCTTCGTGCGTCAGATAGGAACAGTGCTCATCATAATCCTCACGGCATATCTGGTACTTTCAGGACACCCTGGAATGACAATCGGTAAGATCATGTATCATGTGATGCTGTTCTCGAATGTCACCGCCCCCATCACCCAGCTCCAGCGTATTTTCGACGACATGAACGACGCGCTTATCTACGCCGAAGGTTTCTTTGACATAATGGATGCCGAAGGCGAGACAGAGCCCACAGGCAGCTACCGTCCAGAAAAGGTCCTCGGCAACTTCGAGGTCCGCAACGTAGACTTCACCTACCCCAACGGCACAAAGGCACTCTGGGATATCAACATGAACATCGAAAGCGGCAAGATCACAGCCCTCGTGGGACTTTCGGGAGCCGGCAAGAGCACAATCGTGAACCTGCTTGACAAGTTCTACACCCCCGACTGCGGCAGCATCCTGCTCGACGGTGTGGACCTGCGTGACTATGACACCCATTTCCTGAGAGAAAACATCGGCCTGGTACTCCAGAAGAACCACATCTTCGACGGAACAATCGAAGAGAACATCCGCTACGGTAATCCGCAGGCCACATCCGAGGAAGTGGAGGAAGCCGCGAAGAAAGCTTATATCTACGACCAGGTGATGAACCTTCCCGACAAGTTCCAGAGCAAGGCCCAGCTTCTTTCAGGAGGCCAGCAGCAGCGCATCGCCATTGCCAGGATGTTCCTGAAGAACCCTCCCATCATCTTCCTTGACGAGCCCACAGCTTCGCTCGACGCCATTGCCACAGAGCAGATAAAAGCCAGCATCGACGCCATCAAGCAGAACAGGACAGTGATCATCATCTCGCACAACATCTCGCAGATCATAGACAGCGATGTCATATATGCCCTCCGCAACGGCCGCGTAGAGGAATCCGGCGACCCCGACGGACTTTACAAGAAAGGTGGAGTGTACCGTGAGATCCTCGACGCTTCGGCGCGCAGCATGAATATAGAAAAACTCGCCCACACCCTCGACAGCGACGGTGACGGCAAAATGTTCAGTTAGAATTATGAAAAGAGCAATTGTGATACTGGCTGCAGCTGCAATGCTTCTTTCATCCTGCGGAAAGACAAAGGTGATTTCACGTGCCGAACTGCGCGACCGCATAGCCGGTGCGTGGCTCGGGCAGATGGTGGGTAATATCTACGGGCTTGAATATGAAAGCAATTTCATAGACGAGCCAGGAGAAGCCCCTTTTGTCTTCACCACGGCGATGAACAAGATGGAGGAGGTTGACGGTGCATTCTCTGACGATGACACAGATGTTGAATACATCTACCTCATGATGATGGAGAAATACGGCATCGAGCCCACATACGAACAGATAAGGGACACATGGATGTACCACATACGTGAAGGCGTATGGCTCTCCAACCGTGCCACTCTCGGCCTTATGAACTACGGCTTCACCCCTCCTTTCACAGGTGACAGCAGATACAATCCGCACTGGTTCCAGATAGACCCGCAGCTGATAAACGAGATTTGGAGCTACACCGCCCCCGGCATGCCTGGTTATGCGGCCGGAATATCAGAATGGGCGGCGCGCATCACCAGCGACTCATGGGCCACTTCCCCCACGGTGGTTTATGGTGCAATGTATTCCGAAGCCTTTTTCGAGTCTGACATAGAGACGCTTATCAGACATGCAAAGGACCGTCTTCCGGCAGATGACCGCTACCGCACAGTGATAGACGAGTGCATCGACCTCTATCACAGCAATCCCGATGACTGGCGGGCGGCACGCAAGTACATTGCAGACAAATACTATGTGAACGAGCCTGAAGAGACCAGGACCATCTGGAATGCAGATTTGAATGGTGCAATGGGCATTCTTGCACTGCTCTACGGAAACGGTGATATCGGAAAGACGCTCATGATAGGCTGCGGACTAGGATTCGACTGCGACAACCAGACCGCCACTGTATGCGGACTACTTGGTGTGATAAACGGAGCCGCGGCAATCCCGTCTGACTGGTCTATGCCATTCAGCCATTGGAAAGAACATTTCAACAACAGATATGTGAATGTCACACGCTACGGCCTGCCCGACACCACCATCGACGACCTGGTTGAACGCACCACAGAAATCGCTGCCAAAGTAATTCTGGCACGCGGCGGAAAGCGTTTCGAGAAGAATGGTGAAGAATGGTACAGAATCAACACCAAGGCGAAGTTCCATGCACCACTAGAGTTCTGCGTGGGCCCAAGGCCGAGAATAGTTGCAGGAGAACCTGTGGATTATGATTTCGCATGTGTCACAAACCGTGCATGCTCCTGGAAGCTTGCCGGCGGCATCCTGCCCGAAGGCCTTTCATTCAACAACGGCCGCCTCACAGGCACAACAGAAGAAACCGGTGATTTTGAGATCAGCCTCACCCTGAGTGACGGCAGGAAAGAGATTTCAAAGGATTTCCAGCTTACGGTAAGAGGCCGCAACCTTGCGCCAGAAGCAGAAGAGATTCTTTCTCTTGCAAAAGTGACCAATTCCAGCCTGCGTGATTCATGCTGGACATCTGTCTCACACTCATACTATGCAGATAACGTTGATGTCATCCGCGACGGTGTGCTGGACGGTCCCGGCTCATCGTTCTATACTCTTCAGGAAAAGTCAAGGGCTCCCCGACAGGACTATTTCGGCTACAAATGGGCAGAACCCGTCACTACGGATATGGTATCTTTCCACTACGGGTGTCTCGAGGAGTTCGGCGGCTGGTACAGCAACATGCATGTGGAGGCAATTGGCGAAGACGGAGAATGGCACAAGGTTGCCGCAGACATCACCCCTGCCCTGCCGCAGAGCGACGCCCCCTTCATCCAGCCCCACTTCGCAGAATTTGTATTCCGCTTCCAGCCCGTCAGCACCACAGCCATCCGCGTGATTGGTGACGACGCCTCGCTGGTACACTGGCACAAGTTCACGAAGCAGGTGTCTTCATTCATCTCAATAACAGAACTTCAAGTTTACGAAACCAAATAAAAAAATATATTACATTTGTAATTTATAAGCGGATTTGCCGCAAAATGTGAATTTTATTAATCACAATATGAAAAACATCATCAAACTGTTTTCAACAGCAATCCTGTCGCTGATTATCTGCGGACAGGCTTTTGCGCAGTCCAAGGCCATCACCGGCACTGTCAAGGGCAGTGACGGCGACGTACTCAGCGGAGCTGCACTGGTCGCAAAGAGCGGCAAGTATGCTGTCGTCGACCTCGACGGAGCATTTTCTATCGATGCGGTTAAAGGTGAAACCGTCACTGTAAGTTTCATGGGTTATGACGACCTCACATTCACAGTTGACGACCGCAATTCTTACAATCTCGTGCTTCAGGTTTCCGAGGCCACAATGCTCGACGAGACAGTGGTCATCGGTTACGGTACAACCACCAAGAAAGAGGTTACCGGTTCAGTGACCAGCCTCCGTTCAGATGATTTCGACAGAGGTGCATTCACCGATCCCGCAGGACTTCTCCAGGGCAAGGTTGCAGGTCTTTCAATCACCAACCCCAACGGCGGTGACCCCGGCGCATCATTCGAAATCATCCTCCGTGGCACCAACACCCTCAGCGCAGGACAGGGTCCTCTCGTGATTATCGACGGTGTTGTAGGTGCAGACATGTCAACCATCAACTTCCAGGAGGTCGAGACTATCGACGTTTTGAAAGACGGTTCTGCAGCAGCAATCTACGGTACGCGCGGAACCAACGGTGTGATCATCATCACCACAAAGCGCGCCAAGGCAGGCAAGACTTCAGTCGAGTTCGACAGCCAGGTTTCAGTACAGACAGTGCTCTCAAGGGCAATGCCCATGACTGCCCGCGAGTTTGAATATACAGTGAACAACTACAAGCCCGCAGCTGCTGCATCACTTTACGGAGCCGACACAGACTGGTTCGACGAAGTCACCCGCATCCCTGTAAGCCAGAGATACAATCTTGCCGTATCAGGCGGAAGCGAGTCTTTCTCTCACCGTACAGTCATCAATGTCGAGAAGAACGAAGGTATGCTCCAGAACAACAATGTCGACAAATACCTCGTCAAATCCAACATCCATCAGGAAGCACTTGACGGATGGGTTACATTCGACTACAACCTCACATACGCAAAACGCCAGTACACCGGAGCCCGCACAGGCATCTTCCGCCAGGCGTTCCTCCACAACCCCACAGAGCCCGTCTATGACCCCTCGGCAGAAGAATACGGCGGATACTTCACCATCGTAAGTATGGACTACTACAACCCCGTTGCAATGCTCAAAGAGCGCAGCAGCAGAAGTGATGTGGACAGAATGGGTGTAAACGGAAGGGCAACCCTCAACATCAAGCCTGTCAAAGGACTCAAATGGGACAACTTCGTAAGCTACGACACATACCGTTTTGACAACCGTGACTACAAGACCAAATATTATCCCGGTGAAACTGGCCTGAACGGTTCAGCTGAGATCTCAGAGAAGACATACTCAGACCTCCAGTACGAAAGCACCCTGCAGTACAGCAAGCACATCGGCAGCCATTTCATCCAGTCTATCCTCGGTTACACATACCAGGAACAGGCATCACGCGATGTGTTCGACTACAATTACGGCTTCGACAGCGACTTCTTCGGAGCAGACAACATCGGTGCCGGTTCTGCCCTCAAGGCAGGTGTGGCAGAGATGACATCTTCAAGACAGTCTAACAAGTACATCGCATTCTTCGGCCGTGTCATGTACAACTACGAAGACAAGTACCTGGCTTCTGTCTCTCTCCGCCGCGACGGTTCGAGCCGCTTCGGTGAAAACAACAAGTGGGGCTGGTTCCCTGCAGTTTCACTCGGATGGCGCATCTCTCAGGAAAACTTCATGAAGAATGTCGATTTCGTGAACGACCTCAAACTCCGTGCAGGTTACGGTGTAACAGGAAACCAGGACTTCGACAACTACAAGTCACTGTTCCTCGTAAAGACAGAGGGCAGCTTCTACTACAACGGGAAATGGTCTAACGCATACGCTCCAGCAAGCAACGCCAACCCCGACCTTGCATGGGAGAAGAAATCTGAGTTCAACGTCGGTATCGACTTCGGTGTACTCGACAACAGGATCAGCGGTGCTGTGGACTACTACTACAGGAACACCACCAACCTTCTCTACAACTATTCAGTTCCCGTTCCTCCCTATGACTATTCAGAGCTCTTCACAAACGTGGGTGCAATCGTGAACAGCGGTATCGAGGTAATGGTGAATGCAATCCCCGTGAAGACCAAGCAGTTCTCATGGAACACCACCCTCACCTTCGCACACAACAGCAACAAGCTCGTGAAGTTCACCAACGAAGAGTTCCAGGGACAGGAATACAGAGTGGGCTGGCTCAACACACCTCTCGGAGTATACAGCCAGAGGCTTGTAGAGGGCGAAAGCATCGGTACTTTCTACTGCCCTGAATATGTAGAGATCAAATCGAGCGGCGCTATCAAGACCAAGCAGGCAGTTGAGGAACTCTGGCCCAACCTCGGTTCGGCATATCCCATCTGCACCCTCGGCTGGAGCAACTCACTCCGCTTCGGCAACTTCTCACTCAGCGCAACCATCCGCAGTTCTATCGGCGGCAAGGTGTTCAACCAGATGAAGGCCGTGTATGAGAATATCACCGAATTCGGTCAGAAGAACATCCTTTCTACATGGCTCGACAACACCGACTTCACAGGCAAGGTTACATACTGTGACAAGTATCTCGAGGATGCGACTTATGTCAAGCTCGACAATGTGTCTGCAGCATACGACTTCCACTTCGACAACGCTGTCATCAAAGGTCTCTCCCTCTATCTCACAGGTCAGAACCTCCTTACAATCACAGGCTACAGCGGTATTGACCCCGAGGTCAGCCTCTCAGGCCTCACCCCCGGCATCGAGGGCCTCAGCTATTATCCCCGCACCAGGGTGTTCACCCTCGGAGCCAAGTTCCTCTTCTAAATCGTCAAGGATATGAAAAAGATATTTACAGCAGTTTTTGCAACCGTCCTTGTTCTGGCAAGTTGCACTAATCTTGATGAGCAGATTTACTCACAGATCCCCAAGGATGTATTCCTCAGTGATGACAACAACCTCGCCCTCTATACAGCCCGCCCCTACACCATGCTTCAGAACTGGGGTGCAGAGCAGAGCATGTGGACACTCATAATGCAGGTGTCAGACGAGGTGGCAGTTCCCAAATCATGGGACGGCAGCTGGGGAGAGCCCCGCTACGGCGAGCTCCAGCGCCACGAAATCCCCACCAGCAACAAACTTGTCCGACTGGGATGGGAATTCTGTTTCAACGGCATTTCAGCCTGCAACGACGCCATCTATTCTCTTGAGAATTCAGGCGAGCTCACTGAAGGCAAGATCAAGAATATCGCAGACATCAAAGTGCTCCGCGCATACTACTACCTCCTGGCAGTGGACTGCTTCGGCAACGTTCCCTATTCTGTAAACAAGGCAGAGACAGGCTATCCCGAGCAGAAACCCCGCACAGAGATGCTCGAGTGGATCGAGAAGGAGATCAACGACAACATCGACTTCCTCACCGAAGTTCCTTCAGCAGAGACATACGGCCGCGTAACCAAGGACATGGCCAAGTTCCTCCTTGCAAAGATCTATCTGAACTCAGAGGTCTGGACAGGCAGGGCACGCTGGGCAGAAGCAGAGCAGGTTTGCAAGTCTATCATCGAAAGCGGCCATTTCTCGCTCACTTCAGACTACAAGGACAACTTCAAGATCAACAACGAGAACTCACCCGAGGCAATCTTCGCAATCCCCTACAGCAGCGTCTACACAAAGAGCTGCTTCTATCCTTTCGCTATCACACTCAACAGTGACCTTGCAAAGATCTGGTCTATCGGCGACACCTGGAACGGAACATTCATGGGCCAGCCCGACTTCATGGCGACATACGAGCAGGGCGACCTCCGCAAGGCTGCCACATGGCTCTTCGGTGATGTATACGACACCAACGGAAAACGCTGGCAGTACAGCGCAGGAGTCGACGCCGACGGCAAGCCTATCATGAAAGACTACTCTCTCGAGGACATCAACATCAGCGAAGACAAATACAAGAACGGTCTCGACCGTCTTGACGGTGCCCGCATCATCAAATGGCCCTACCAGAGCGACGGCACACTCAACAGCTATCAGATCAGCATGGAGAACGACTTCATCCTGATGCGCTATGCAGACGTAGTGCTCATGTATGTAGAGGCTCTCGTACGCCAGAACAAGGCTGCAGCCGCAGCAGATGTGGCAGAATTCAAGGCAATCCGCACAAGGGCCGGTCTCCAGCCCATGACTGCCGCACAGCTTACACTCGACAATCTCCTTCTCGAGCGTCAGCACGAGCTGGCAATCGAGGGATGGGAGCGTCAGGACCTTATCCGCTTCGGCAAATACCTCAGGAAATGGTGGGCAAAGGATGAGTGCGACGAGCATGTGCTCATATTCCCCATCCCTGAGCAGATGATCGGTTCAAACCCCAACCTCAAGCAGAATCCCGGTTACGGCATCTAATCCTGTATGAAAAGATTTATCACAATACTTGCAGCTGCGGCGCTGATCCTCACTTCCTGCGGAGAGAAGAAGGTGATTTCACGTGCCGGACTGCGCGACCGCATAGCCGGTGCATGGCTCGGTCAGATGGTGGGCAATATCTACGGGCTTGAATATGAAAATGATTTCATTGAAGAGCCCGGCGAAGGCCCGTTCGTGTTTGACAAGGCAATCCGCAAGATGACTGAAGTTGACGGTGCTTTCTCAGACGACGATACCGATGTTGAATATCTCTATCTCATGATGATGGAGAAATATGGTGTGGAACCCACTTACGAACAGATCCGCGAAGGCTGGATGTACCATATCCGCGACCGCGTGTGGCTTGCAAACCGTGCAACCCTCGGCCTTATGCATTACGGCCTCACCCCTCCTTTCACAGGAGACCAGCGCTTCAGCCCTCACTGGTTCCAGATCGATCCCCAGCTCATCAACGAGATATGGGGATACACCGCACCAGGCATGCCCGAGTATGCAGCAGGCATATCTGACTGGGCTGCCCGCATCACCAGCGACTCGTGGGCCACTTCACCCACAGTGGTATACGGCGCAATGTACTCCGAGGCATTCTTCGAGTCTGACATCGAGACCCTTGTCAAGCATGCCCAGAGCTATCTTCCGAAAGATGACAGGTTCTACACCATCATCAACGAGTGCCTTGATTTCTATCATAACAATCCCGATGACTGGAAAACCGCCCGCAAATACATTGCAGACAAATACTATGTAAACGAGCCAGACGAGACAAAGACTATCTGGAACGCCGACCTTAACGGTGCGATGGGAATCCTTGCCCTGCTCTACGGTAACGGAGATATCGACAAGACTCTCCTCATAGGATGTGCTCTCGGATTTGACGCCGACAACCAGACAGCTACAATCTGCGGTCTGCTCGGAGTCATCAAAGGCGCCGCCGCAGTTCCCACCGACCGCTCTATGCCGTTCGACCATTGGACAAAACCTTTCAACGACCGCTACATCAACGTCACCCGCTACGACATGCCCGATGCATCGATAGAAGACCTTATCGACCGCACCACCGAACTTGCAACGAAAGTGATTCTGGCACGTGGTGGAAAACGCTTCGTTAAGAAGGGCGAAGAATGGTACCGCATCAACACCAAGGCAAAGTTCCATGCCCCTCTCGAGTTCTGCGTGGGTCCCAACCCCAGGATCGTGGCAGGAGAGCCAGTGGATTACGATTTTGCATGTGTGACAAACCGTAACTACGATTGGAAACTCTCAGGCGGCATCCTGCCCGAAGGTCTTTCATTTGACAACGGCCGTCTCACCGGCACAACTGAAGAAGTCGGTATATTTGAAATCATCCTCACACTGAGCGATGGGAAGAAAGAGATTTCAAAGAAATTCCAGCTTACGGTAAGAGGCCGCAACCTTGCACCTGAGGCAGAAGAGATCCTGTCTCTTGCAAAGAACACCAATTTCGAAGTGCTCGACTCTTGCTGGACCACCGTATCGCATTCATTCTATGCAGGAAACGTGGATGTGATCCGCGACGGTGTGCTGGACGGTCCCGGCTCTTCATTCTATTCACTTGAAGAGAAGTCGATAGCTCCCAGACAGGACTACTTCGGATACAGATGGGCAGAGCCCGTCACCACCAATATGGTCTCTTTCCACTACGGATGTCTCGAGGAGTTCGGCGGCTGGTACAGCAACATGCACGTCGAGGCTCTTGGCACAGACGGTGAATGGCACGAGGTTCCGACAGATATCACCCCCGCCCTGCCCGAAAGCGACGCTGTATTCATCCAGCCACACTTCGCAGAATTCGTATTCCGATTCCAGCCCGTCACCACCACCGCCATCCGCGTCATAGGTGACGATGCAATACTTGTACACTGGAACAAATACACCAAGAATGTATCTTCATTCATTTCTATAACAGAACTTCAGGTATATGAAGCGAAATAATCTGATACTTGCACTTCTCCTCATAGTGGCTGCCGCCTGCACCACGACCACTCCCGCACCGGAGTCCGTGACAATGTCGAAAGAGACTCTCATGGACAAGATCAAGGGAGGATGGGCAGGCCAGACCATAGGAGTGGTGTTCGGCGCACCCACAGAATTCAAGTTCTGCGGCACCATCATTCCCGAAAGCCAGCCTATAGGATGGGGCGACGGATATGTCAAATACTGGTGGGACGTGAAGCCCGGCCTCTTCGACGATGTCTACAACGACCTCACTTTCGCAGAGGCATTCCAGCAGATGGGTATCGATGCAACGGCAGATTCCCTTGCAAAGCGTTTTGCATACGCAGAATATCATCTGGCACATGCCAACCAGGCCGGCCGTTACAATGTGCGTCAGGGCATCATGCCTCCCGAATCGGGCAACTGGCTCAACAACCCCCACGCCGATGACCTGGACTTCCAGATTGAAGCCGATTTCATAGGTCTCTGCACACCGGGAATGATGCCGCAGGCCATGGACATGGCGCAGCGCGTGGGACATATCATGAACAGCGGCGACGGTTTCTACGGCGGTGCTTTTGTCTCAGGCCTCTATTCAGCCGCCTTTGTTGAGAATGACCCGGCGAAGATACTTGACATGGCACTTGCCCCCATCCCGGAGGAAAGTACCTTCTGGCAGTGTGTCAATGATGTAAGGGTATTCCACAGCAAGTATCCCGATGACTGGCAGCAGGCATGGTTCGAGATACAGAAGAAATGGGGAAGCGACACCGGCTGTCCTAAAGGCGTTTTCCTGAGCTTCAACATCGATGCCAAGATAAACTCTGCTTATGTGGCAATGGGACTTCTCTATGGTGGCGGCGACTTTGCCCGCTCGATAGAGATTGCAACCCGCTGCGGCAACGACTCCGACTGCAACCCCGCCACAGTGGGCGGTGTGCTTGGCGTGGTCCTGGGCTACAGCGGCATACCTGATGAATGGCGCGAGCCTCTCAGCGAAATCTGGAATCTTGATTTCGAAGGAACCGACGTTTCTCTTGAAAAGGGTTCACAATATTCTTACGACCAGGCGCTGCAGTTCATAGAGCTTGCAGGCGGCGAGGTTGCTGAAGAGAATGTGACCATCCCTTGCAAGAAGGCAGAAGTACTGCCACTCGAGCAGAACTTCACTAACACCTACCCCATCTTCCGCGACCAGAAAGACGCTTGGATGTCGGATGAATATGAATTCGACTTTTCTGGTAACGGATTTGTTATCTGGGGTAATCTCGTGTGCCTCCGCGGCATCAGCGCAGACTATGCGGCACGAGTTTCGAAGAAGCACGTGGGCTCGGAAGTATTTGCACTTGCAGAGCAGACCGACCCCTACGTTGCAGAGATCGAGGTGTGGATAGATGGTGAGCTCGACCAGGTTTCGATCCTTCCCATGAAGGGCACCGAGCGCAAGCTCGAGCCTGCCTGGAAATATCTGATGCCGGAAGGCAGGCACCATGTGAAGATGGTATGGAGGAATCCCCAGCCCGACACCTATCTGCTCCGCATCAATGCAATCCAGTACTATTCAGAAAAACCTTGTACAGACCGTTTCTATCATAATCAGTAATGAAGATCAAACAGATAACAGCCGCACTTGCACTGCTTGCCGCAGTTGCCTGCAACGAAGCATCAAAGGTTCCCTACGGCCAGACCGTGAACCTTGACGAGGCCGTTGTGATGGACAAGATACGCGGCGGATGGTTCGGCCAGACCATAGGATGCACCTACGGCGGTCCCACCGAGTTCAAATACAAGGGTTCCATCATAAACGATGAGATTCCCATCCCCTGGTACGACGACTATATCTACGACACTTTCATCGAAGACCCCGGTCTGTATGATGACGTATATATGGATCTCACGTTCCTCGAGGTGATGGCAGCAAACGGCATCGATGCAGATGTGAACCTCTATGCCGAGTCGTTCGCGAATGCCGACTACAAGCTCTGGCATGCAAACCAGGCGGCACGCTACAACATCCTCAAGGGAATCATGCCTCCAGAGTCGGGTCATTGGAAGAACAACCCCCACGCCGACGACATCGACTTCCAGATCGAAGCCGATTTCATAGGAATGATCACACCCGGCATGCCCGACCTGGCAAGCAGCATTGCAGACCGCATCGGCCATATAATGAACTATGGTGACGGCTGGTACGGCGGTGTATTCACTGCAGCCATGTACTCACTTGCCTTCGTCTGCAACGATATCCCCACAGTGGTTTCAGAGGCATTGAAGACCATCCCTGAAGGAACCAAGTTCCGCAGCTGTATCGAAGATGTTATCCGTCTCCATGCCGAATATCCCGACAACTGGAAACAGACCTGGTTCGAGGTGCAGATGGCTCACAACAACGATGTGGGCTGCCCCGAAGGTGTCTGGAACTGCTTCAACATAGATGCTGTAATCAATGCTGCAGATGTTGTGATTGGGCTCCTCTACGGTGAAGGTGACTTCGAACGTACAATGGACATAGCCACCCGCTGCGGCGACGATTCCGACTGCAACCCTGCATCCGCCGCAGGCATCCTGGGCGTGATGTACGGATACAGCGCCATCCCCGACAAATGGAAACCAGGTGTTGAGAAGATCGTAGACCTTCCCTTCCCCTACACATCTCTCAGCCTCAATTCGCTCTGCAGCAAGAATCTGGAGCTCATCAAGGAAGCTCTGGCAAAGGGCGGCGGATCTTATGCAGACGGTGTATTCACATGCCCTGTGCAGGAGCCTCATGCCGTACGCTTCGAGCAGTCGTTCGAAGGGCTGGTGCCGGTTGCCAAGGTGGTTCTCAAACGCGAGTTTACAGATGAAACCACTCTTGAATTCGACGGCAACTCCATTGTTGTGGAGGGCAGCGTGCTGCAGACGGGTCATTCCGACCTCGACTACCGCGCGCAGATGGCTGCATATCTTGACGGTGAACTGGTTGAGAGGTTCGAGATGCCGCTTGACTATATCAAACGTAAGTATGAAATGTTTTCAAGGTACTGCTTCGAAAGCGGGCACCACACTCTGCGCCTCGTACTTGAAAACCCTCACCCAGACTTCGCTGTAAAAGCTCAGGAAATGGTAATATATGACAATGAATAAGATGAGAAACGTATTGAACCTTGCCGCACTGATAACGGCTGTGCTGGTGTTCTGCTCATGCTGCAAACCTAAGGAGAGAGAACTGCCTCCGGTAAATCCTGCAGATTTCGACCGCTACACAAAGGACATGACATTCCACAGTTCCATCCTGCGCGAGACAGTCTGCTACTCTGTGCTCCTTCCAGCCGATTACACCCAGGACACAACCAAACGATATCCTGTTGTGTATATGCTTCACGGATACGGCGACAACAACAACTCATGGAACGGCAACTATCTTCACGCCAACGACAAGATACAGTCGCTTGAAAGCAAAGGGATGGGCGATATGATATATGTATTTCCCAGAGGTTTCAACAGCTATTACTGCAACACCTACGACGGCAAATACCGCTATATGGATATGTTTGTCGAAGAGCTTGTCCCCTATATCGACAAGTCACTCCGTACTATCCCCGACCGCAACCACCGCAGCATCACAGGCTATTCTATGGGTGGCTTCGGTGCGATGGTCCTTGCCGAGAAGCATCCTGAAGTATTTCTGTGCAGCGCGCCGCTCAGCATGTCGTTCCGCACCGACAAACAGTATATGTCGGAGTCGATGAACGGATGGAACGGCCAGTGGGGAAGCATATTCGGCGGCATCGGAGAGGCCGGTGAAGGACGTCTCACCCCCTACTACCGCGAACACTGCCCTTATTATCAGTTCACCCCCGCGAATGCCGCAACACTTTCCCAGGTCAAATGGTATTTCACATGCGGTGATGACGAAGAGCAGCTGCTGATTGCCAACGACTCCCTTCACGTGCAGCTCCGCCAGATGGATTTCGCCCACGAATTCCGCGTGGCCGACGGCGCCCACACTTCAACCTACTGGATGGAAGCACTCAACGAGGTTCTGCCTATGTTCTGGTATTACATGAACGGTGGAGACAGATGGGCAGGTATAAATATGAATGTTCCGTCGGTTCCTGAAGTCACGTTCGCGGAAGATGGCACTCTGGCGTCTGAAGTATTCAAAAATGACGGCAAAGGCACGGCTGTATATTTTGCTTTCGACCATGCCGATGCAGAGGTGGTGCGCGAAGCAATGGCACTGATTTACAAGAAGAGCAGCAGCTTCGGATATATCTACCTTCCCTGCGACCTTTCGGTACGGAGCTTCGCCGAGTGGCGTGAGTACTGGGCCGGGCAGTATGACTGCGCCAATTTCCAGGCCGCAGCATTCGGTGATGCGGCACTTGATGTCTGGAGCCACAGCACAGGCATCCGCAAGTTCTATCTTGTAGATCCGCTTATTGGAGAAGATATTATCGCAGATTCAGAAAAACAATATATATTTGTAGGAAGTGACGAGGCAGAACACTGCGCCGACATGGCAGCACTCTACCGTTCATGCAAGGCAAATGAGGCAAAATATGAATACCGCGTGATAAATGCCACAGGCAACCGTCACGACGACATATTAAGAAGTATAGAAACAATCAAACAACATTTTATTTACTAACCAACCAATTCAAACAAAGAAATGAAAAAGTATTTATTGATGGCAGCTGCTGTCCTTGCAGCATTCAGCTTCACCGCTTGCCAGGAAAAAGACGGTCCCGAAAAAGGTAAGGACGAAGAAACTTTCAAGAAAATCGCCCGCATCACCAAAATGGGTGACTATGTATTCACTTACAATACTGACGGTACTGTAGCAAGCGTTGTAGAAACTTGGGGTGACGGTCCCGCTGACTGCTATGCACTCAACTTCGTATACAACGGAACTTCTCTCAAGATCAACGATTCTGAGGCTACTGTATATGAGGTAACCCTCAACGACAAAGGTCTTGCAACTTCTGTAAAGAACTGCTCAGAGAACGTTACTTACACTTATCAGTACGACAAGGCAGGTTTCTGCATCGACTGCAAGAAAGACGGTGCTGACCAGTGCCAGCAGTCTATCAACGACAACTGCGTTGATTACTGGACAAGAGCAAAGAAGAACGAGGACGGCACTTTCGACCACTGGCGTCACAAAGACCACACTTACAACACAGCTAAAGCTAACCTCGGCGGTGTTCACACAGAGTGGGCAGAGGACTTCGGTCAGAAGAGATGGTTCTATGAGACAGGTCTTCTCGGAAGAGCATCTGAGTATGTATGCGCAACTGCACAGTGGGACGACGCTGAGAAGTTTGCAAAATACGAGTATGAGTACGATGCTAACGGCCTCATCACAAAAGAGACTAAGCTCTACGGTACTGAAGGCGCTATGGACTTCGACGACGAGAAGACATTCGAGTGGGAACTCCTCAAATAATTTAAAGTCTTCTTCAAGTCCGTTAAGGACACAACAAAAAATCCGGCCAGCACTGTGACATGAACCCCGAAAGTTAGACAAAAAACTTTCGGGGTTTTGTTATGTCAAAAAAGTACAAGAAACACACGTATGCAGATAGGTTGAAATACATGCATATGATTGAAAAAGGATTCTCGATTAAAAGCATTGGCCG
>JAZLJK010000018.1:0-11856 GCA_045617865.1 Bacteroidales bacterium
AACCTCGCGACCTTTGCGAACTAATTGTTGAATTGTTGGCATAAATAGTTGTTAATCTTTTATTTATGTTAAATAACCGCTTTTTGCGGGGCTGCAAAGATAGACATTTTTTCAAGAATATCAACACGTTTTGCACAAAAAAGTGCGAAGAAGGTGGAATTCAGGCTATTCGAAGAGATATATGCGGTCGCTGCGGCGCAGTTTCTCCGCCACCGGAATCGAGCACAGCTCGCCCTTGGACGCTGTCTGCACCGGCTTGAGGTCTACCCTTATCTCGGGAATCTCGAATTCCACCACGCCTGTCGAAGGTCCTGAAATGATTACAGGGTCGCCCACCGACAGAGAGCCTGTCTCGATGAGCACCTCGGCCACTCCGATCTTGTCGAAGTAATTGGTGATCTTGCCGATATATTTCTTTGTACGTGTTGCCTTGTTGCCGTATATCTCGCTCCACTCTCCCAGACGGGCGCCCTGGTAATATCCGTCCCAGAAACCGCGGTTGAACACCGTGGCAAGGCGCTCCTTGAGAGCTGCCGCCAGCTCCGGGGTGTATGTGCCTGCCTGCACTGCATCGGCTGCTTCGCGGTATGCGCGGGTCACTGTCTTTACATATTCACCGCTGCGGGCGCGCCCCTCTATCTTGAACACCGTCACGCCTGCCTCTATGATCTTGTCCATGAACTCGATGGTGCAGAGGTCCTTGGGCGACATTATGTATTTGTTGTCGACCAGAAGCTGGTTGCCGGTCTCGAGGTCGGTGACTTCATAGCCGCGGCGGCAGATCTGGTAGCACGAGCCGCGGTTGGCAGATGCACCGTATTCGTGCAGCGAGAGGTAGCACTTGCCTGAAACTGCCATGCACAGGGCGCCGTGGCAGAACATCTCTATCTCCAGCAGGCGGCCTGAAGGGCCTTTGATATTGTCTCTTAAGATTATCTCATGGATTTCCCTGACCTGGACAAGGGTGAGCTCGCGGGCCAGCACAATCACATCGGCGAACTGGGCGTAGAAGCGCAGGCTTTCGCTGTTGGAGATGCTGAGCTGGGTGGAGATATGCACCTCTATGCCCAGGCTGCGCGCATACGCGATGGCTGCCATGTCAGACGCGATGACTGCCGAAACACCTGCTTTCTCCGCGGCCTGCAGTGCCTCGCGCATAGGACCGAGGTCTTCGTTATAAAGGGTGATATTGAGGGTGAGGTACGACTTGATGCCGTTTGCGCGGCAGATGTCACACACTTCCTGAAGGTCTTCAGCCGCAAAGTTGTTGGCTGAATGCGAGCGCATGTTGAGGTTGCCGATGCCGAAATATACCGAATCGGCACCGCCCTGGATGGCTGCGTGAAGGCACTCGAAATTGCCCGCGGGGGCCATTATCTCTAACTTCTGCATATCTTATCCCTCCCTGTGGACCAGTTCTGCCGCAAACTCTTTCAGGCGCGTGATCTGCTCTGCGCTGAACCCTTTGCCCTCGAGGGCCGCCATGGCCTTCCTGTGGTATTCTTCTATGGATGCTATGGCCGCCGTGCGCACACCAAGCATCTGGTACATCTCTTTCATGGCCTCTATCTTCTTCGCGGCCTCATCCTCACCCATCGCAAGGATGCGGTCAAGTTCTGCACGCTGCCCGTGGTCGGCCACGCGGAACGACTCTACAAGCAGCCAGGTCTTCTTGTTGTTGCGGATGTCGCCGCCGATCTTCTTGCCGAAGACACTTGCGTTGCCGAATGTGTCGAGATAGTCATCGGTGATCTGGAACGCCAGACCAAGCTGGTATGCATAGTTGTAGAGAGCCTCGGTCTGCTCATCGGAAGCACCGGCTATTATTGCACCGAGCCCCACGCTGCATGCAATCAGAACAGCGGTCTTGAGGCCGATCATATTCATGTAGTCGTCCATCGTGATGAACGGTATGTCCTCGAACTCCATGTCGTACTGCTGCCCTTCGCACACCTTCGCGGCTGTGTCTGAGAACATCTCCAGCACACGGTCGCGGCGGCTGCCGTTGTAGTGCGCCAGATACTGGTATGCCATGATGCTCATCACATCGCCGGAAAGTATCGCCACATTCTCGTTCCACTTCTTATACACCGTAAGCTGTCCGCGGCGCGTGTCTGCACAGTCCATTATGTCGTCGTGCAGGAGGGTGAAGTTGTGGAATATCTCCAGCGCCACAGCGGGACCCAGGATATTCTCGTCGATATTGTCGCTGAACAGGTTGAACGCAGTGAGGCACAGACGCGGACGGAGGCGCTTCCCGCCTATCGACATCATATACTCGAGAGGTTCGTAGAGCCCCCTGGGCTCACGGTTGAAATCGATGCGGCAGATGCTGCGGAAGATTATGTTGTCAAGTTCTGTGCGTGAATACATGGTCCGGATGGTTTTGAATGCAAAGATACAGCAATTATCGGGTTATCATTCATTTTTTGGCGCACATTTCCGGCAGATATACACAACCGGTGTGCCCAGCAGGCTCAGCACAGTGTAGATGATGAAGCTTGAGAGCATTATCTGCCAGATGGTGCTCCATTCATACATCCCTCCGAACGCGAGCAGTGTATAAAGCACGGTGTTGATGGCCTGCGAGATGATGGTGGAGAAGTTGTTCCTCAGCCAGAGGTGGCTCTCGCGGCGCCCGCTGCGCGCTGCAGTGAAATCCCAGCAGCGCTGGTAAAGCCACACGTCCAGCAGCTGCGACACGGCATATACCGAAAGTGATGCCAGCATCAGGCGCGGCGTGATGCTGAATATGGTGCGCACGGCAGGCATCGCCCAGTCGCTTTCCGCAGGGATGTAGTGCGTCCAGACAAGGGTGAGCAGCAGGAAGAAGGCCGAGGCGCAGAGCGACATCAGCACAGAGCGCTGTGCTTCTTTCTTACCATAGATCTCACTTATCACATCCGAAATTATGAAGGTGGCGGCAAACAGCACGTTGCCTAACGTCTGTTCTATGCCGAAAGCCCTGATAATCACCACTACTTCGATATTGGCAAGGACCGTAAGCAGCACATTGGCCGCGAAAAGCCCTGTCTTCCCGGCGAACCTGCAGGAAAGCACCACCAGCGCAAAGGCCAGCAGCAGGGTAACCAGAAGCAGCAGTACGTTTGTCATGACGGATAATGATGATAACAGATGCAAAAATACACTATCTTTGCGGTAAAAGAAACACCGCCATGAAAATAGTTTTTGCAACAGGCAACCGCAATAAAGTGACAGAAGCCGCAGAAGCACTCGGAAGCAGCTTCGAGATTGTGACACCGGCCGAACTGGGGTTCGACGGAGAGATTCCAGAGACCCACGAGACCATACCCGAGAACGCAGAGGAGAAAGCCCGGTTCATCTGGGACAAGTTCCACCTCAACTGCTTCGCAGACGACACGGGGCTGGAGGTGGACGTGCTTGACGGCGCCCCGGGAGTGTACAGCGCCCGCTATGCCGGAGAGCCCAAGGACCCTGTTCAGAATGTCATCAAACTGCTGGCAGAGCTCAAGCATGTGCCGTACGAGCAGCGCACCGCCCGCTTCCGCTGCTGCGTGGCCCTGATGATCGACGGACGCCTGGAGATGTTCGAGGGGACCTGTGAAGGCCACATCGCCCTGGAGCCGATGGGCCAGCTGGGGTTCGGATACGACCCGGTCTTCATTCCCGAAGGGATGGAAAAGACCATGGCCATGTTGACAATAGATGAGAAGAATGCCATATCACACCGAGGCAAAGCGATAAGACTCCTCTCATGCCGGCTCAACGAGATTCAAGGATAATAGTTCTTCACCTCACAAAATACGGTGACAGTTCGCTGGTGGTCCACGCCCTGGATGCAGAGCGCGGCCGCACCGGTTTCTTCCTGCGCGGCGCTGGGAAAGGCAGGGTGGCCCTGAACCACTTCCAGAGCCTGAGCATCCTTGATATCCAGACCGTTTCCGGCAAGGGAGAGCTGGAATACATCAGGGAATATGAAAGCGCGCACCAGCTTGCCGGCATCAAGACCAACCCTTACAAGAGCGCCATTGCCATGTTTATGGGAGAGCTGCTGTACCGCTGCACAGGCGACGGTGCTGTGGATGCAGAGATGTTCTCTTTTCTGGAAAGCGAAATCCTGCGGCTTGAGCACGAGGAAGGGAGCATAGCCAACTACCACCTCTGCTTCATGGTGCGGCTGTGCGGGATGATGGGCTTCCGCCCGAAAGACAACTGGAGCCCCGACACCCCTCTCTTCCTTCCCGCCGCAGCAGAGTTCATCCCATATTCAGACTATATCTCCACTTTTTCAGCCGAAGAGTCGCTGCTGCTGCACCGGATTCTTTCACTGCCGGTGGAAGAGGCCATGCAGCTGCCCCTCAACCGTGAGCAGCGCCAGTCATTCGCACAAAAAATGGCAGAATATCTATCCTGCCATCTTTCAATCAATCTCAAGCTCAAATCACTTGCCGTTCTTCACGACATCTTCTGAAGGAGCCGGCTCTTCCCAGATGAGCTCGTAGTCTATCTGCTTCTGCTCAAGGGAGGCGCGTACCACGCGGACCTTCACAGGGTCGCCCAGAGTGATGATTCTGCCTGAGGTCTTGCCCACAATCTGATATTTCTCTTCATCGAAGGTGAAGTAGTCTTCAGCTATGCCGCGGAGCGACACCATGCCTTCAACCTTGGTGGGCTCGATCTCGACATACATTCCCCATTCGGTGAGGCCGCTTACAGTGCCTTCGAAGATCTGTCCGATCTTGTCCTGCATGAACTCTGTGAGCTTGTATTTGGTGCTGGCGCGCTCGGCGTCGGCTGCAACCTGCTCGCGGGCCGATGAATATTCGCACCATGTCTGGTAGAGCCCCTTGTCGGGCATCTTCTCCAGTTTCCTGCCGTCATAATAGCACTCGAGATACTGCGCCAGCAGACGGTGGCTCATCATGTCGGGATAGCGGCGTATGGGTGATGTGAAGTGGGTGTAATATGGGAATGCCAGACCGTAGTGGCCAACATTGTCGGTAGAATAGCATGCGCGGGCCATCGAGCGCAGTGCCAGCATCTCTATGGCATTTTCCTGCGGCTTGCCCTTGATGTCCTTGAGCAGGGTGTTGAGGCTCTTTGAAACCTGCTTGACGTTTTCGGTGGGGCCCATCTGGTAGCCGAAATTCTTGGCGAAGGTGCGCAGGCTGCCCAGCTTGTCGGCATTGGGAGCCTCGTGGATACGGTATACAAATGTGGGCTCCTTGTAGCCGCATTTCTTTGTAACCAGCTCTGCAACAGAACGGTTTGCCAGCAGCATGAACTCTTCGATGAGGAAGTTGCTCTCTTTGCTTATCTTCTGATATACATTCACGGGCTTGCCGTTTTCGTCTATCTCCACCTTCATCTCGGGACGCTCGAAGTTGATGGCGCCTTTGTCGAAACGTTTCTTGCGGAGGATGGTGGCCAGGTTGTGTATGGTGAGTATCTCTTCTGCAAGAGGGCCTTCCTTGGTCTCGATTATCTGCTGAGCCTGCTCGTAGTCGAAGCGGTAGTCTGACTTTATCACGGTGCGGCCGTACCAGCTGTCAACCACATTTGCCTTGTCGTCCATCTCAAAGACTGCCGAGAAACAGAGCTTCTCCTCGCCGGGACGCAGCGAGCAGAGCTTGTTGGAGAGGTTTTCGGGAAGCATGGGGATGGTGCGGTCTACCAGATACACCGATGTGGCGCGGTTGTAGGCCTCTTTGTCCACCACATCACCGGGCTTCACGTAGAATGTGACATCGGCGATATGGACACCCACCTCCACATGCCCGTTGTCGAGCTTCATGAACGACAGTGCGTCGTCGAAGTCCTTGGCATCAGCAGGGTCTATGGTGAATGTGGTGATGTTGCGGAAATCGCGGCGGCGCGCAATCTCGGCCTTGGTTATCTTGTCGGAAATCTTGTCGGCCGCAGCCTCGACCTCGGGCTCGAAGCGGTACGGCAGGCCGTATTCAGCCAGGATGGCATGCATCTCGGTGGTGTTCTCACCTGGTGCGCCCAGCACATCCACAATCTTTCCAATGGGTTCCATGCTCTTGCGCGGCCAGTCGGTGACAAGCACCGCCACCTTCACGCCGTCGGCTGCCTTGATACCTCCGATAGTGGGCAGCTCGTCGAGGCTCTGGATGGGGATCCTGACATCATACGGCATGCGGGGACTCTCAACAATGGCCCACACCTGCAGGCCGCGGACAGTAAGCACACCGATATGCGGCTTGGCAGAGCGCTCCACGATATACGTGACCTCGCCTTCCTTGCGGCCGCCTGTCTTCTTCTTGGAAACCGCCACCTTCACGGTATCACCGTTGAGGGCACCGCGGAGATGTGATGCACGCACGAAGATATCTTCTTCCATCCCCTCCACAACCACAAATCCGTAGCCTTCACGGGTGAGGCTCACCACACCTTTCAGCTCTTCTATGCTCTTGCTGTGGCGGCCTTTGGTACTCTGGCGGACGGGTGCAGATTTTTTTCTTGAAAACTGCTCTTTAGTATTCTTTTTTTTGGACATTTTGGACTAACTTTGCTTGTTGAAGAATTAATGATTACAAATTTAAAAAAATATGAATAAAAAAGTACTATTAATGATTCTTGACGGCTGGGGAGAAGGAAAAAGTGACCACAGCAACGCCATTTACACTCAGGGCCAGCCCCATATCGACGCACTGCGCGCCGCATACCCTCACTCTCACCTCGATGCCTGCGGAGAAGATGTAGGTCTTCCCGAAGGCCAGATGGGCAACAGCGAGGTGGGCCACCTCAACATCGGCGGCGGCCGTATCGTATATCAGGACCTCGTAAAGATAAACATGGCCTGCAGGCAGCACAAACTGCTTGAGAACAAAGAGATAGCAGACTGCTACGAATATGTGAAGAAGAGCGGCAAGGCTCTCCACTTCATGGGTCTCTGCAGCCACGGCGGCGTACACAGCTCACTCAACCATCTCTATGAATTCCTTGCAGTTGCCGCAAGCGAAGGCATCAGCAAAGTATATGTACACTGCCTCATGGACGGCCGCGACTGCGACCCCCGCAGTGGAAAAGGCTTCGTGGAGGAGCTCGAGCAGAAGATGGCGCAGACCACAGGACGCATCGCCTCTGTGATCGGCCGCTACTATACAATGGACCGCGACAAACGCTGGGAGCGTGTGAAAGAGGGCTATGACCTCATCGTGGAGGGCAAAGGCACAAAGGCGGTGAGCGCCACCGCAGCCATCCAGGCATCATACGACGAAGGTGTAACCGACGAATTCATCAAACCCATCTGCATCGTGGGTGCAGACAACAAACCCGTCGGCACCATCCAGGAGGGCGACGCAGTGATATTCTACAACTTCCGCAACGACCGCGCGCGTGAGATCACCACAGTCCTCACACAGCAGGACATGCCAGAGGCAGGAATGCACACCATCCCCCTCTACTACTGCTGTCTCACCCCTTACGACAACAACTTCACGGGCCTTCACATCCTCTTCGACAAAGAGAACGTGCAGAACACCATCGGTGAGGTTGTGGCAAAATCAGGCCACTCACAGCTCCGCATCGCAGAGACAGAGAAATACGCACATGTCACATTCTTCTTCAACGGAGGCCGCGAGGCACCGTTCGAGAATGAAGACCGCATCCTCATCAACTCACCCAAGGTCGCAACATACGACCTCATGCCCGAGATGAGTGCACCCGCAGTGGCAGACGCCCTGATAGAAGACCTCAAGACAGGCAGGCACGACATGGTCATCCTCAACTTCGCAAACGGCGACATGGTGGGCCACACCGGTGTGTACAAGGCAATCTGCAAGGCAGTGGAGACAATCGACCGCCTCACTGGCAAAGTGGTTGAAGTCGCCCGCGAAAACGGCTACAGCGTGCTGATTACAGCCGACCACGGCAACGCCGACAACGCAGTGAACCCCGACGGAAGCCCCAACACCGCCCACTCACTCAACAAAGTGCAGTTCATTGTGGTTGATGACGATGTGAAAGAGGTATCAGACGGACGTCTGGCCGACATCGCACCCACAATCCTGAAGCTGATGGGAATCCCTCAGCCCACAGAGATGACAGGCGTTCCTTTGATTTTCTAACTTATTGAATATAAGCTACTTTTATGGGATTCGTTCATCTGCATGTCCACACGCAGTACTCCATCCTTGACGGTGCTGCGCCGATAAAACAACTCTTCAAGGCCGCCGATGCCGACGGTCAGGTGGCTCTTGCCATCACCGACCACGGCAACATGTACGGCGTTAAGGAGTTCTTCAAACATGCAAAGAGCTTCCCCAACGTAAAGCCCATAATAGGTGAAGAATTCTACGTCTCTCCCAACAACGACCGTTTTCTGAGAGACAATCCCGAGGAGCGCCGCCCCCACCACCTCATCCTCCTTGCAAAGAACAAGAACGGATACAAGAATCTGGTGAAGCTCAGCTCCTATGCCTTCATAGAGGGAAACTACCAGCGCCCCAAGATAGACCGTAAACTGCTGGAGCAGTACCACGAAGACCTCATCTGCAGCTCTGCCTGCCTTGCAGGAGAGATTCCCCGCGCCATCTACGCACAGAATCTGGCAAAGGCACGCGAGGCGATTGAATGGTATCACAATCTTTTCGGTGAGGATTTCTACCTTGAGGTGCAGCGCCACCCCACCCAGATTCCCAATGCCGACAAGAAGGTGTTCATGATGCAGCAGGTGGTGAACGAAAAGATATTCGAACTGGCGGAGGAATACGGCATAAAGACCATCGCCACCAACGATGTCCATTTCGTGAAGGCCGAGGACGGTACGGCACACGACCACCTCATCTGCCTCACCTTCAACAACGACTACGACGACCCCGACCGCGTGCACTACACGCAGCAGGAGTATCTGAAGAGCCAGGAGGAGATGGCGGAGCTGTTCAAGGACCACCCCGAATCGGTCAGCAACACTCTGGAGATTGTAGACAAGATAGAGACCTACAAGATTGATTCGGACCCTATCCTGCCGAAGTTCGAACTTCCAAAGGAGTTTACTGACGATATAGACACATATCTGGAGAAGTATAAGGATATAATCGACGCCGGACGCTGCGACAAGAAGGGCAACGACCGCGGAGTCGAATTCACCTGGTCTGTGGCATATCTCTGCGAGCTTACATACCGCGGTGCGCGGATGCGTTACGGCGACACTCTCAACGAAGAACAGAGCCAGCGCATCGAATTCGAGCTGAAGACCATCTGCATGATGGGATTCCCCGACTACTTCCTGATTGTGTCAGACTTCATCCAGGCATCGCGCGACATGGGGACCTGGGTCGGCCCCGGACGTGGAAGCGCCGCCGGCTCGGTTGTGGCATACTGCCTGCACATCACCAACATCGACCCTCTCAAATACGACCTTCTGTTCGAGCGTTTCCTGAACCCGGACCGAATCTCGATGCCTGATATCGACATCGACTTCGACGATGACGGCCGCGGAGAGGTCTACCACTATGTAGAGCGCAAATACGGCAAGGACCACATCTCACACGTGGTGACTTTCGGCACAATGGCCACGAAGGGTGCGCTGAAAGATATAGCCCGCATCCGCAAGGTAGACCTGGCAGTGAGCAACAGCCTCACCAAGATGGTCCCCGAGCGTGACTGGGAGGACGAGCAGAAAGACGAGGAGGGCAACAAGCTGGAGCCCAAGAAGGTGAAAGTCTCCATCAAGGAGTGCCTCAAGCGCGTCCCCGAGTTCAAGGAGGCATACGACAACGGCGGCGAGCTGCTGCAGCAGACCATCGACTTCGCGGCAGAGCTGGAGGGCAGCATCCGCCAGACAGGAGTCCACGCATGCGCCACCATCATCGGCCGCGACGACCTCACCAACTTCATCCCTCTCTGCACCGTAAAGGACAAGGACGGCAAGACCGACCTGCTGGTGAGCCAGTATGCCGGATCGTATATCGAGGATGTAGGTATGCTGAAGATGGACTTCCTGGGCTTAAGCACCCTCTCCATCCAGAAAGAGTGCCTGAAAAACATCAAGCTCACCCACGGCATTGACATAGACATCGAGGCCATCCCCATCGACGACAAGAAGACATACGAGCTTTTCGGCCGAGGCGACACAGTGGCCGTGTTCCAGTTTGAGTCGGAAGGGATGCAGAAACATCTGCGTGACCTTCAGCCCGACAAGTTCGAGGACCTGATTGCGATGAACGCCCTATATCGTCCGGGTCCTATGGACTTCATCCCCTCATACGTAAGGCGCAAACACGGCGAGGAGAAGATTGTATACGACCTCGCCCCTATGGAGGGCATCCTTAAGGACACCTACGGCGTGACGGTATATCAGGAGCAGGTGATGCTGCTCAGCCGCGCCCTTGCCAATTTCACCCGAGGCGAGGCCGACACCCTGCGAAAGGCGATGGGCAAGAAGAAGCTGGATGTGCTGATGGGTCTGAAAGAGAAGTTCATGGAGGGAGGAAAGGCCAACGGCCATCCCGAAGAGACTCTGGATATGATCTGGAAGCAGTGGTACAAGTTTGCATCATACGCCTTCAACAAGTCGCACGCAACCTGCTATGCCTGGGTGGCATACCAGACAGCATACCTCAAGGCCCACTATCCCGCCGAATTCTATGCGGCCAATATGAGCCGTAACCTCAACGATATCAAAGAGATCACCAAGCTGATGGACGACTGCCGCAAGGCGAAGATCCAGGTGCTCGGCCCCGATGTCAACGAGAGCCTCACAGCATTTTCGGTGAACCACGACGGCAACATCCGTTTCGGTATGGCCGGAGTGAAAGGTGTGGGAGCCAATGTTGTGGACGAAATCATCCGTCTCCGCGAGAAGGGAGGCCCCTTCACAGACTTCTTCAACTTCATAGAGCGCGTACCCAACAATGTAATCAACCGCAAGGTGCTCGAGTGTCTGGTGAACTCCGGCGCGCTCGACTGCTTCACCGAAGCCACCCGCAGCCAGTACTTCGCACTCACATCAAAGGGAGAGCCTTTCATTGATGCAGTGATAAGCTACGCCAACAAATATCACAACGACACCCTTTCCAGCGCCAACAGCCTGTTCGGAGACATGGTGGAGATGAAACCCATCCGTCCCGACTTCCCCTTCGTGGCGGAGGAAAACAACCTGGAGATTCTGAAACGCGAGAAAGAGGTGGTGGGAATGTACCTCAGTGCCCATCCTCTGGACATATACCGCTTCGAGATAGAGCAGTTCACCACAGGAAATCTGACAAAGCTGAAAGAGGTGGCCGACAGCATCGACACCGATGCCGCACTGGTGCATTCCGGAAAGGCAAAGATCCAGAACACCTGCCTCAACGCGCAGATGGCAGTGGTGGGTCTTGTCACCAAATACGAGGGGGGCACCACCAAGACAGGCCGCCCGTTCTGCAAGTTCACCGTAGAGGATTTCGACGGCTCATACACATTCTCTCTCTTCGGCAAAGACTATGAGCAGTTCATGCCGTATACAAAAGAAGGCACTCCCCTGCTCATCAACTGCGGAGTCACAAAGCGCTTCGCTCCCAAGGACTCCACCGAACCGCCCCGCTACGAGATGCGCATCAAGGAGATGCACCTGCTGAGCAACCTGAAGGACTCGATGATACAGGAGTTCCACGTGACGCTTCCTGTCACCATCCTCACCCCCGGATTCCGCAAGGAGTTTGCAAAAGTCTGCCACAAGTGCAAGGGCAAGGCCCGTCTCTACGCAAGAGTCTACGACGACAAAGAAAAGCTGGATGTGGAGTTCTTCTCACGCAAATACAAGGTGTCGCCCGACCGGGAGCTCCTCGACTTCCTGAAAGAGCACGGCATCAAGTATCACATCTGACGGGCTATTTTACCTCATAGCTTACCAGGAAGGTGTCGTAC